>CASFPH010000023.1 GCA_949296645.1 uncultured Bacteroidales bacterium | reverse complement strand
TACAATATTGTCAATGAACTTGATGGTTCTAGTGAACCAACTTTATTTTAATTGTTAAACTTTATATTATCGTCCACATTTTTTAGTGGACAGCAGTGATCATAATTATATAATATATCTTTTTCATAATCATATCTTTAAAATGTTAACGCGGATTGATTCCTATTTCAGGATTTATGTCAAGTTCTCTTTGCGGTATCTGGAAAGTATATTTCAGGTCATCCTTCTCCAGAACGGCTTCACGGTTGTCGTAACCGAGCCTTTTCATGGCAGGTCTTGTAGTGCGTCTCAGATCGAACCATCTGTGTCCTTCGAAACACAATTCCCTGCGTCTTTCGAGAAGTATGAAATCCACTAGCGACTGCATGTCATTGAAGTCGGAAGGCTGCAGTTCCTCATATTTGCCGTTTCTGAATTTTTCGCGTCTCAGATCATTCAGGTATTTCAATGCATTAGTATTGTCGTCATTCATCGCATATGCTTCGGCAAGATTCAGGTAAGTCTCTTCGTTGCGGATAGTCCTTGTATATCCGGCAGAAATAGTTGCAGATATTATCACTCCCTTGTTTCTGTTTTTTGCATAAGAGAGCTTTGACCTGTAGCCTGCGTATGTATCCCTGTTGTAGGTATACATGAAATAGAATCTTCTTACATCGTTTTCCTCATAGCATGCGGCAAGATCCGGATTGACAGAAAAGGTAGTCGTGAATGGCCAGTAGCTCATCATCGGCATAATTTCAGTAATACCGTTGACAAAAAGCACATTCGGATTGGTTACCCCAAGATAATCCTCTCCGGGAATTGTTTTGTCGCTCCAAGAAGAACCTTCATTGTTTGAATCGTTCAAGACCTCTCCCATATCGTGCAGGTTGAAGAGAACGGAATTGGTCTTTATGGCATCCGAAGCCACTTCAATGGTCTTTTCATAGTTATGCATATAGAGATATACTCTGCTAAGCAGGACTTTCGCCGCCGGAACATCGAACTTGAATTTCGATTTCTCACCGATCTGGTTCTTTTCCATCAGGTCTATACCCAGTTCAAGGTCGTCAACAATGCGCTTGTATACTTGTGCAAGGGAACTCCTTCTGTAGCTTTGGAAAGGAGCGGAGGTAAGGTCGTTTATCGGCATACCGGGAGTCGTTTCGGCCGTCTCAGGGTCATAAGGCGCGGCATAGAGGTTGACCAGATAAAAATAAGAATAGGCTCTGAGGACTCTTGCCTCACCCTCGATATTGTTTTTCGTTTTCTGTACGGATGCCAGGTCAAGTGCATCACCTGTCGCATTCTGTATGTTTTCTATGACTACGTTACAGTAAAAAATGCTTTCATAGAACTTCTCGAACGCCTTGTCTCCGGAAGTCATGGTGGTTTCGTGGGTATTGTCCCACATATATGCACTTACCATAAAATCTGAAGGATCCTGATCCGGCATGACGTGGTCTTCCGCCTTGAGTATGACATCATCGGAGGCCATGTCTACGAACGGCATAATCTGCTCCGTTATGTAGGCATTGTTCAGAAGCTGGTCATAGTCGGAAGTAGTGCTTGGACGAAGTTTGTTCTGAGGCACCTCCTCAAGAAATTTGGAGCAGGAGAGACAGGAAAGAATCAATATGATAAAATAGATTTTCTTCATAATCCTAGAAATTTAAATTAAGACCAATGCTGAAAGTTTTCGGAAGCGGTAACGAACCGTAACCGCTTGTGGAAAAATTGACTGTTTCAGGATCGTATCCTTCAAGCCTCTTGTCCTTCAGAACGAAAAGGTTGGAAGCCTGGAACCTGAGCGACAGCAACGACATTGAGCTGTCCTTTATACGTAGATGTTTCAATACTGACTTCGGGAACCTGTATTCCAGTGTAACATTTTTCAGTCGGAAATAATCTCCTGATACGATACAGGCATCGCTTTTATTGTACATGTCCGTGGTGTAATATGTATTGCCGTCGGCACCATAGAAATATGAACTGCCGGAAAGAGACGGTATCACATCCGGGTTGTTTTCGTCTCCCGGTTGTTTCCATGCATTTAGGATAGACCTGTTGGCATTTTGGTTGGAATTTGGAGCGAACATGTACGCGACATCCGGAAGTCTTATCTTGCCGCCAAGACCGAAAGAAAAGAGGCAGGACAATGTAAAATCCCTTATCTTGAGAATATTGTTGAATCCGCCAGTTATTACCGGTTCTCTCGGTCCGACATATACGAGATCGGTAATATCGTTTACCAGAGCGCCAAGCGCCTCATCTTTTGTACCTACGACATTGCCTTCCGAATCATAGAACATTGCAAGCCCCTCATTGTCAAGTCCGGCATAGCGGTAAGCGAACATTCCGTTGACAGGATACCCTACCATGACATTTCCTGGAGAATATATACTGCTTACAAGACTTGAAACGGATGGAGTAATCGAAGATTTCAATACTTCATTTTTTACATAACCCATGTTTACCGACATGCTCCATGTCGTATTTCCTGTTCTTATGATATCTCCGGACAGTGAGAGATCCAGACCATGGTTCATTATGTCTGCATAATTGACATACTTTCCAAGAAAACCGCTTACTGCGGAAATATTGTTGAAAGCGATAAGGTCGCTGCTCTTGTCCATGAAGTAATCCGCCGTAAGATTCAGTCTGCCATTGAACAGGCTCATGTCCATTCCGATATTCAGGGAAGCTGTAGTCTCCCATTTCAGGTCCGGATTTGGCGGCTGGTTGATTATCATTTCCAGAAGTCCCGTGCTTTCATTCGGCGGCAATGCGGATGCTATTATCTGAGGGGAGCTTTCCTCAACTATGTTTCCTCTCAATCCGTACGAGCCCCTTAGTGCAAGGTAGCTGATAAAACCTGCATTGTGCATGAAATTTTCGTTGCTCAGTATGTACTTGGCAGATACTGACCACAACGGAAGGTATCTGTACTTCGGATTTGAGCCGAAAAGGTTTGAACCGTCGAAACGTACATTTCCGTTTATTACATATTTGTCTTTATACATGAGGGACATTATTCCGAAGTAGGATTCGTTTGACCTGTTGATCAGGCTACGGCTTGATGTATTCCTGAATACATGTCCGAAATCTGCAGTCTCCTGAGGGTTGTTGAATATGCTGCCCCTGTCATGCATATATCCGTAGATTTTGGAAATAAGGCCGGTATATTCATTGTTGCGGAATTCATGTCCGAGCATCACATTGAAATCGGCAACTCCTGCAAATACCTTGCTGTAGTCAAGTGTATTCCTTATCAGGAGATTTTTCTGGACATAGCTTGATTCATTATATATGCCTCCGTATGGAAGTTTGGTATCGGCAAATTCCTCCTCGGTATAATCCCCGTAGTCGTATCCTCTTATATTGGAAACATACGCTGTGGTTTCCTTCGCATAGTCGAAGTTCTTGCTGTTTGAACCGGAATAGCTTACCAGACCTTTGTATTTCAAGCCTTTGTATATGTCTATATCTAAAGTGACATTGCCTTTCATATCACTCTGCTCGGTCTGTTTTTTTGAATTTTCCTGTTCGTAAAGGATGTTGAACATTTTCCCGCCGGCAGACTGGTTGTAATTGTTATACATGGCATAAGAACCGTCTTCATTGTAAAGAGGCAAAGTCCTTGATGTTGTAACGGCATATGTGAACGGGTCAAGATAGGACATGTACGAATTCCTCATCCTTCTTGATACATGCAGCTGTACGCCCAGTTCAACACCTTTGAATATTTCCGCATTCACTTTTGCCATACCTCCGAGATTGCTGTAGTCGCTTATCTTGTCAAGGCCCTGTTCATCGCTGTAGTTCAGGGAAACATAATAATTCATCCTTTCCGTACCTCCGGAATAGCTCATGTCGTGAGTCTGCGTATATGCATTCCTGTAAAGTATGCCGAACCAGTCCGTATTCCTTTCCTGAAGGACACGTACACCTGCAACATATTCATCCTTTGAAATGTTTCCCATAAGGTATTCCTGCAGGAGGTTGGTTACACCGCCTGTGGATTGGGTGTTTTCCAGATTGAATGCCACGCTCTCCTTTGAATTCATAAGGTTGAAATCATTGTAGGAAGGTCTGAGACTTATCTTGGAGCTGTGGGAGTATGAAAAGCGCGGCTGATTAGCACGTCCTTTCTTTGTTGTCACTACAATCACTCCGTTTGCAGCTCTTGTTCCGTAGATGGCGGTTGCAGAAGCATCTTTCAGGACGGTTATGCTTTCGATATCGTTAGGACTGACACCGCCGATTGCGCTGTTGAATGTATTTAAAAAGTCTGGGCTGTTCAACTCTTCAGGAGTTACTGGAACAGAATTCTCAAGAATCACTCCGTCAAGTACCCAAAGAGGTTCAGGACTACCCATAATAGTAGAAGTTCCGCGGACTCTGACTTTCGGGGCGGCACCAGGGCCGGCAGAGGCATTGACAATGGAAAGTCCCGCAATTTGTCCCTGAAGAGCTTCAGTAATGCTTACTACCCCTGTCAGGTTTAGCTTGTCGGTTTTCACTACTGAAACGGAACTGGTGGACTGGTTTCTTGATACCTCTTGATAACCGGTAACCACCACATCATCGAGCATTGACACATTGGCAGACATCTTCACATTCAAAGTGGTGCGTGAATTCACCGCCCTTTCTTCCGTTTCCATACCCATAAAACTGAATACCAGAACAGCATCTGACGGCACTTCGATATTATACTTTCCATCCAGGTCGGTAACCGTTCTCAATTTACCGTCATCTTTTACAGCCACCAGCACACCCGGAAGCGGTCCTCCGTCTTCAGATACAATTCCGCTCACCTTTACCCTGCGTTTCGCATCCTCCGCATTTTCCTTCAATGACAGAATCACCTGATTGTTCTTCACCACATACAGGATTCCGTTTTCAAGAAAAATCCTGTCAAAGACTACCGAAGGCTTTTCATTATAGCACTTTATGGAGACCTTCTTTTCTTCAAGTCCGATCTTGTCCGTGTAAATGAACTTGAAATCAGTATTTTCAGAAATGTAGTCCACCACTTCCTTAAGTGATGTATTTCTGAAATCGAGAGTCAGTTTTCCATCAGGAATCTGAGCGAAAAGTCCTGATGAGAAAAGCACCATACCCGTTACCAACAACAGCACGGGTATCTTTTCAAACAAATATTTTCTCATATGGTTAGTTTTGGTTGATTTGAAAGAAAAAACAATCATGACGCATTTACCCACATTAAAAATGTGGTTTTTTTCATTTGAATTGTTTTTATCGTAGTAAGAGACCGGGAAACATGAATGCTATAGACAACTCTTTTTCGATTAACTTTGCAATACGGGAATCCGAAATGCACATGGAGTTCGAAAAAGACATTATCGACGAAAAGAAATTCAATGAAATATACGAACTGTACTACAACAGAATCGTATATTATGCCAACTCATACCTCCAGGACGGTGATGAGTCAAAAAATATCGCCCACGACGTATTCATGCAACTGTGGAAAAACAGACGGAAAATAAACAGGAAAAACAACCAAATCCTATATTGGCTAATTTCCGTCACACGCAACAGCTGCATAAATATTCTGAAAAAAAGGATGTATTCCGAAAAATACAGGAACTCGGGTAAACAACGCAAATCCGATATGATCAACTGCATGCTGCTTCAGTCGGATGTCTCGTCAAGGATTTTTGAAAATGAGATAGATTCCCTGCTATGTGCCTCCATGAACAGCATGAATGAAAAAGTAAGGAGCACATTCATTCTCAGCAGGATAAAAGGGCTGAAGAATCAAGAAGTGGCACAGATGCAACATCTCTCGATCAGAGCAGTTGAGGCAAGAATCCGTACTGCTATGATGATTTTAAGAAAGTTTTTCAAGGATTATATTAACGATGAACATATAACATATCATGAATAAAGAAACACTTTTAAAATATCTGAGAGGCGAAGCGGATGAAAAAGAAATGGATTCCATCATCGAATGGCTAAAGGAATCCGATTCCAACAGGGACTATATGGCCGAGCTGAAATCGCTGTGGATGATAAGCGGTGAAAAATACAGTCATTCGGAAAAACCGCAGATAATCGGGAACAGCAAAAGAACAAGGTTTTTCCGCTTCACTTATTTTGCCGCCGCAGCTCTGGTCGCACTGCTTGTGGCAATCGACATATCCCTGAAAACAGACACAGGCGAAAAAGACAATGCCATACCCGACAATAAACATCAGGAGTTAATTTCGGCAAATACGATAAACGAACAGACTTTCTATACCGAAAAAGGCACAAAGGCAACTATAACTCTGCCCGACGGCTCGACGGTAAAACTGAATTCGGACTCCAGAATAACATATCCGGAAAGATTTGCCGGAAGCACGAGAAATGTCAAAATATCGGGAGAAGCACTGTTCGATGTAAGCAGGGACCCCCTCAGACCCATGGTTGTGACCACCAACAAGGGGTTGAGCATCCAGGTCCTCGGAACCCGCTTTCTGGTAAAGAGTTATGATAATGACGAGGAATCCATAACGACACTTTTCTCCGGTTCTATAAAGATGAACTACACAGATCCAGAAACAGAGACTATAAAAGAAGTAATGCTAAGGCCTTCTGAAAGTTTTACCTATTACGGCAGAAACATAATGCCGAAAATCGAAATTGAAGGGAAAAAGACCAACGAAATCAATACCGCCTGGACGAAAGGAGAACTTGTTTTCGAAAAAACACCGATGTCGGAAGTTATAAAAATGCTGGAACGATGGCATGGCTCAAATTTTGAAGTGAAAAATGCGGAAATATATGATTACCGTCTGACCGCAAGTTTCAAATCGGAATCGATTGTCCAGATTCTCGAAATGATACAGTATTGCATACCTGTAAAATACAATGTCAAAGACAATCATGTAGTTCTTTATTGAATAAGACAATTATTAACTTTAATAAAAAACAAATGAAAAAATTACTACTTTCGCTCGTTGCAGCATTCGCGGCATTTTCAATGTCAGCACAATCGTTCAATATCGAACAGCCTGTAAAATGGAGTGCATCCTATGAAAAGATAGGACAGGATCTTTATGAAATAATCATTACCGGGACCATTGCGGACCAGTCATGGCATATATACGACATGACAGAATACGAAAACGGCCCGAACTCAACCATTTTGACCATCGTTGAAAACGACAATGTCAAGGCGGAAGGCAAACCTTATATGAAATCAAAGGTCATAAAGAAATATGAACCGATGTATGAACAGGAAATAGGCATCTGCACAGGCAAGATAATCGCTGCACAGAAAGTAAAAGTGACAGGTTCAGGCGACATTACCCTTTATGCGGTAATTGAATGGCAGGCATGCGATGAAGGACATTGTCTTCCTCCTACCGAAGAAGAATTCAAGATTATAATCAAGAGATAAACGCAATAGAATTAAAGCACGACTTTCAAAGTGCGTCATGACATGCGGTCCTGCACCTGCATATCATGGCGCACTTTAATTTTTCCTTCTATATAACCATTATCGGGATGTCCACATTCTTCTTCAGGTATTTCAAAGTATCCGATTCTATAATCTGATCGGTTTCAGGATAGGTATTGTATACGAGAAGCTCAACATCCACGCCATAATTCCGGCATGCATACAGGGACAACAGAGTATGATTTATACTGCCCAGCCGGCCTGACGTCACAAGGATTACCGGATAATTGCGTTCATGTATATAATCTATGGTAAGATACCCTTCCGAAGTTATGGGAACCATGAGGCCTCCGGCCCCTTCCTGAAGAACGATATCGTATTTTGCGGAAAGCTTCTCGGAAGATCTGTCTACAACCGACATGTCAAGACATACCTTGTCTATATCAGCAGCCAGGTGAGGAGAAGCCGGATATGTAAGCACTATCGGTGATGTGGTAAGATCCTTGTCATCCTCGCACAATTCCTCACGGTTAAGACGTCTGTGCATCAATATATCTTCAGAAACCCCTTCGCATCCCGTCTGGATCATTTTCTGGGTTATAACCCTGTACCCTTTCTGTTTCAGGGAAGCTGCAATCAGCGCAGTAGCATAAGTCTTGCCGATATTGGTATCTATTCCGCTTACGAAATGGACTTTTTTGCCATTTTCCAGGTTTTCAAGCAATTTACTGAACATGATCTTATTTTTTTGTTTTGTCTGATAAAGTTAACAAATATTTTGCGGCATTGTAGCCTTTCTCAGCGACTTTACCGCTTTCACATAAACCGGTCTGTAAGTCAGGGGAACCAGCTTCCGAGAATCGGAATACCTTTCCATATATTTTTCAGTAAAATCGGAAAGCATTCCGCGCGTCCATTTTTCTCCGGATATGGCATTGACTCCTGTATCCTTTATGTGCCGGAGGACATCCACAGGTGAACGGAATTCGAGTCTTATCTCCCCTTCATTGGCCTCTGCCACGTCAAAACCGCATTCTGCAAGAATATTTTTCAGTTCATTCACGGTAAAGTAGTCCAGTCCCTTTCCGGTGACATCATGGATTTCCATAAAATTGCCAGGCAAAAACGAACTGAAAATAAATTCACCCCCATCCGCAAGCAGGCCATGCATTTTTTCCGCAAATCCTCTGAAATCCGAAAACCACTGCATGACAGAAGTGGAAACGACAAGATCAGCAATACCTATTGCAGACCGGAAATCCAGCTTCTCAGCATCTCCGATTATGAAATCCGCCCGACCGGAAAGTTTCGCCGAGGCCACATCCACAACACCGGGACATATATCATTAAGATAAAGCCTGCCATAATCCAGACCGGACAGCAATCTGCTGAGATTTCCACTCCCGCAGCCTATTTCCAGTACCACAGGATAATGACGGCGGACATTTATCATTTTCACGAACTCATCGATTATCATGTTCTGCGCCGTAGCAGCCCTGTCGTAAACGGACAGAGCCCTTGAGAATCTGCGTTCTATCATAACACTGCTTTTAGTCCGGACAGGTTTTCGATCAATTTCAAAATTTCATCATAAGAATTCCACAAGAAAAACGGGAAATGGCCGCATTCCATTTCTGACACACGAACGGATTCTTTTTCCGTCCAGTATTTCCGCATATTTTCCGGTGGAAATATTCTGTCACAATCCGATATCAGCGCTGCGGTCCACATTTCCATATCCGCTGAAGCGCCTGCGCCTGGACAGGACAAACTCCCTAGCATGTACAATTCTTTTCTCAAATGCTCCACATCATATGTTATTCCCGACACGTATTTTTCATATATTTCCTTCGAACCGCACATTCTGAGACCGAATTTGAACAGATTCCTTGCATCAAGGGCTACAAGGGTACCCTCAAATATCCGCACCGGTATTCCATAAGTATCATCTACAGGGATACATGTACCGTTTACGGCAATTGCAGAAACGATTCTGTCCCTGAATTTTCCAGGAAAGAAAATTTCCGCGCAAGCCACACCGAAAGACCATGCAAAAACATATACTCTGTCGTAAGCCGAAATTATGTCTTCCGCCTCTGCCGGAATCACACCTTCGCCATGATCATACGCATAATCATAAAGCATGAGTACGGAGATATTCCCCGCTTCATACGAGGCAAGCATCTCCGGCCTGAATGTCCACCCTCCGTAGATGACAAGAAGGCGGTCACTGTTCCTTCCGATATAAAAATGTCTCATCTATATTCTGATTTACTGTGTTCATCATACTCTTCAAGCAGGGCAACTATTTTTTCCATCTGCAAGCAGGAAAGAGAAGCATTTACGGAAATCCTCAATCTCGATGTACCTGGAGGAACTGTAGGAGGTCTTACCGCTCTTATATAGAAACCGGCATCCCTCATTACCGAAGCAAGCTCAAGGGCCGACCCGTCATCACCGGTTATATACGGAAATATGTTCGTGCCGTTCTCCCTGAAATCCCGTCCTGTTTTCCTGCATACTTTGAAAAAAGATTCCGAAAAGAAATCCCTGTTTCTGAAAAACAGGTTTCTTTGCCGGCCCACTACAGAAGAAAGACAGCCCTTTCCGCCCAATGCCCTTACGAATTCCAGGTCAAGTGCAGCGGACAACGGAGGAAGAGCCGTAGAAAATATGAGAGATCTGCATCTGTTTACAAGCAAATCGCGTATAACGGAAGAAGTAACCGCAAAGGCGCCGTAAGAAGCCGCAGCCTTGCCGAATGTTCCGACAAGGATATCTATATCGGCAAGGCACCCGGCATCGGAAGCCTTGCCTCTTCCGCAATCTCCATAAATTCCGAAGGCATGAGCCTCGTCAAGATATATGAGCGCAGAGGGATAGCGTTTTCTCAGTCTTGCCAGAGAGACTATATCCGCCACATCCCCGTCCATACTGAACACCGATTCCGAAACGATTATCATCAGATCATAAACATTCTTACCCTTTTCAAGAATCCTTTCCAGATGGTTCATATCGTTATGACGGTACCTTGCCCTGTCGCATTCACAAAGCCTCATTCCGTCGATTATGCTTGCATGCACAAGTTTATCGGCGACGATCAAGGCCTTTTTACCTGCCGGAAGAGACGACGTCAAAGCCGGCAGTATTCCCATATTGGCATGGTAGCCGGAATTGAAAAGCAGGGCAGCCTCCTTGCCGTATAATCCCGCAAGTTCGTATTCAAGTTCTTCATAAACCGGAGAACCAGCATACAGGAGACGGGAAGAAAGGGAACCGGTAAAATTGTCCGACGACAAATCATACATCATTTTTCTATATTCAGGATGTTTCCCGAGCCCCAGATAATCATTGGACGACAGATCAGTAACCGAGCAGGATTCCGAAAAAAACGGCAAAAACCTTCTTCCGGTCAAAGGCGGCAGCATCCCTTTGAAAATTTCCGCAGCCCTATTTTCCATATTTCCCGACATACTCCTTTACAACCGACACTATTCCTGAACACAGTTCTGACAGTTCCTGTTCCGTTATCACGAACTGCGGCATCGTATATACCAGACGCCCGAAAGGACGCAACCAGACTCCGTTCTCAACGAACATCGGTTCTATGATATTCATATCTACATTTCTTTCCATCTCCACCACACCTATTGCACCGAGAACCCTTACATCCGAGACCCCTTCAAGACCTTTCAGAGGAGAAAGCCCGTTCCTCAAACCTTTCTCTATACCGGAGACGGTTCCCTGCAGGTCCATGCTTCTGTATATACGTACTGCTTCACGCGATACGGCACATGCCAAAGGGTTCGCCATGAATGTCGGACCGTGCATGAAAAGACCTGGATTTCCTCCGGAAATTGTAAATGCCACTTTCTCCGTAGTAACAGTTGCTGCCATCGTCATATACCCTCCCGTAAGGGCCTTGCCAATCGTCATTATATCCGGAACGACCCCTGCATGCTCTGAAGCGAACATCCGCCCTGTCCGTCCGAATCCTGTGGCAATCTCATCGAAAACAAGAAGGACTCCGTATCTGTCGCATAATTCCCTCGCCGATTTCAGATAATCCGCCGAATAGAACCACATTCCGCCTGCACCCTGCACAACAGGTTCAAGTATGAACGCCGCAAGTTCGTCTGCATGTAATTCGAACATTTCTTCCATGGCATCAATGTCGGAACGCAGAGACGGCTCTCCGAATCTTGCCGAAGGTCTCGGAAGAAAATAATTTACGGGGAGGGAAGGGCCGAACAGCGAATGCATTCCCCCTACAGGATCGCATACCGACATTGCATTCCAGGTATCGCCATGATATCCTCCGCGTACAGTCATGAATTTGTTTTTGGAAGGGCGTCCTCCTGCAACCTGATACTGTATCGCCATTTTCATGGCCACCTCGACGGAAACCGAACCTGAATCCGCATAGAAGATACGGTCGAGACCCTCCGGAAGAATCGGGAGCAATGTTTCCGCAAGCTTGATGGCAGGATCATGGACGAGACCTCCGAACATTACATGCGACATCTTGGCTATCTGGTTTTCAGCAGCAGCATTAAGTCTTGGGTTATTGTAACCAAGGGCTGCGGCCCACCATGAGGACATTCCGTCTATTATTCTGCGTCCGTCTTCAAGTTCCAGCCTTACCCCTTGTGCAGAAGCAACTTTGAAAATACGGAACGGATTGGGAAGCGCCGAATACGGATGCCATATATGCTCCCTTACATGTTCCTTCCTGCAACTGTACCCTGCATCTGCAAACATTTCCATATCGCTTGCAGCATCAGCCCCGGCAGTGGTCAGCATGTTTCCCATAATGGCTGCATTTATTCCGGCATACAGCGCCTTTTTCTGCACAGCTTCCGGAATAAGCGCCCTTCCTCCGGAAAACCTTATCCATGCATCCGGATTTGCAAGTCTGAAAACAGCTACTGTCAGAAGATATTCTTCAGGACTTATGACAGGCCGTCCTTCAAGTGCGGTTCCCTTTATGGGATTGAGTATATTCAGAGGTATCGACTTTACACCACTGTCCCTGAGGAGCAATGCCATGGCAATCCTGTCTCTCATGGACTCCCCCATTCCTACTATTCCTCCGGAACATGGCTCGATACCATATTTCACAGCATAACCCAGGACTTTCAGTTTGTCCTCCACAGTATGCGTGGTACATAACGTTCTGAAAAACTCTGGGGAAGATTCGATATTGCAGTGGTATCTTTCGACCCCCGCCTCGGAAAGCTTTCGCATGTCATCTTCGTCAATAAGGCCCAAGGAGACACATGGAGCCACATTGGTTTTTCTTTTCAGAGCCCGTACAATACCGCATATCCTGTCCAGTTCCTCTTTGGAAACCCTTTTCCCGCTGGTCACTATCGAAAAGCGTCCTATGCCGCAACGGTAGTTTTCAATGGCGTGCCCTACACATTCGTCTTCACCGACAAGGGGATATCTGTCTATATCGCAATTGTGAAAAACGGACTGTGCACACCATTTGCAATCTTCTGAACAGTTGCCTGATTTCGCATTTATTATCGAACAGGTATCAAATCCCTTTCCTGCAAAACGCAGGGTTACCCGATGTGAAAGATCCAGTATCTCTTCAACGGATGCGGAAGCAAGAAGTTTCTCAAGATCCCCTTCCGTAAGCCTTTCGCCTTCGGCAATCTTTTTTTCTACATAATCTGTCATCTTCATTGGCATAATAATGAAAAAGGGAAACGCCGGATTTTCGGCGTCTCCCTTTTAAATCATAAAACTATATACAATAAAATTCCTGAAGCTGCCATACCGGCAGTTTCCTGAGCAAAAAAAACGATCTGACATATGGCGGGAAAAACGACAGCCGGTTGCACGGGCGGAGGCCCCGTCGGACCGGGTATCTCCTGATTCTGCAGGAGGGCATCCGTACCAAGCGCAAAATACAGCATTGTATCCTGCATGCCGCTCTTCTTAAGCAGCGCGTCCACTATCCCCTTTGCAAGAGGTGCGATAGTCACATAGGCTCCGATACTCACGAAAGCCCCGTAGCTTTTGCGCGACCATCTTCGGAAACACAGTATTTTCCGCTTACATATGCCGATGAGTTTTTTCATTAGACTGCAAATGTAGTTTATATTTTATATATTTGCAGACAATTTTATTATATATGAGCGAAAACAGTCTATTATTGAAACTTTCAGGTCTAAAAGAAAAATATGAGGCTCTTTCAGGTCAGATTTCCGATCCTGAAATAATTGCCGACATGAAAAAATATGTCCAGCTCAACAAGGAATACAAGGAGCTTGAACCTATTGTTGCAGCAGGCGACAAATACAGGAAAATGATAGAGGATCTGGAAGCCGCAAAAGAAATTCTTCAGACAGAAAAGGACGAAGAACTCAGAGAAATGGCAAAAGAGGAAATTTCTTCCATAGAAGAGGCCCTTCCTGCTACAGAAGAGGAAATAAAGCTGCTTCTGATTCCTGCGGACCCGCAGGACAGCAAGAATGCCATCATAGAAATCAGAGGGGGAGCCGGAGGGGACGAAGCATCAATATTTGCGGGAGACCTTTTCAGGATGTATGCCAAGTATGCTGAAAAGAAAGGATGGAAAATAGAAGTCACCAGCCAGTCTGAAGGCGCTTCAGGAGGATACAAGGAAATAATATGCAAGATGTCTGGTGAAAAGGTATACGGTACGATGAAATATGAATCCGGAGTACATCGCGTACAAAGGGTGCCTCAGACAGAAACGCAGGGAAGAGTACATACGTCTGCTGCATCCGTAGCAGTACTGCCTGAAGCCGATGAATTCGACATCGAGCTGAACATGAATGACATCCGTAAGGATACTTTCTGTTCGTCAGGTCCGGGAGGACAGTCCGTGAACACAACTTATTCGGCCATCCGACTCACGCACATACCTTCAGGCATAGTAGTACAGTGTCAGGACGAAAAATCACAGTTGAAGAATTTCGACAAGGCGCTTGCCGAACTCAGGACAAGACTGTACAATATGGAATATGAAAAATACCTGAACGAGATTTCCGCCAAAAGGAAAACCATGGTTTCGACAGGCGACCGTTCTGCAAAGATCCGTACATACAATTATCCGCAGTCAAGGGTAACCGACCACAGAATCAACTACACGATGTACAACCTTCCCGTATTCATGGACGGAGCCATCCAGGACCTTATAGACCACCTTCAAATAGCGGAAAATGCAGAAAGGCTGAAAGCTTCGGAGCTTTAATTCCTTGCATTAGTTTAACCTGAATGCCGACAGATCAGAAAAACGCACTTGTTGAAAAATTTGAAAATGTCTACAGGGACAATCTGCACAGACTCAGACATTTTGCAAATTCGTACATGGGAGATTTCGAGGTTTCCAAAGAAATAGTCCAGGATGTATTCATGGGCATATGGGACAATCTGGAAGTAATAGACTGGGACCGCGAAATGTTTCCATATCTGATGGTCCTCACCAGGAACAGGTGTCTTAATCATCTTAAGCACAACGCGGTCAGGAAAAAACACGGTTCGTTCATAACAGGGCACACAAAGGAAAGCCTCAACATTGCCGCACTTGAACATGATTCGTCAATCGCCCTGTATGGCAAGGAAATCAACGAGCTTCTTAACGAAGCAATCCGCAATATGCCGGATAAAATCCACGGCACATTCATAAACAGCCGGATAAAGGGATTGAGATATGACCAGATTGCCGAAATGGAGAACATAAGCATCAAGACTGTGGAATACCGGATATCCGTTGCCTTGAAAATTATAAGAAAAGCGCTCAAAGAATACGGTTTTATTTTAGGGTTGATCCTCGACAGATTGTGCCTTTAGAAAAATACGGAAATGAACAAAAAAACACTTTTGAAATATATTGCAGGCAATTGTTCCGAAAAGGAAGAGCATGAAGTTCTTAAATGGGCAAGCAGGAACAAGAAAAACGAAGAGTATTTTATCTGGCTGAAAAATACATGTGTTTCAGCTACAATGCCTGATACCAAAGCAAGTGACGAGGAAATGACAATATTCCGTTCATGTCTTGCAAAAAGAGAGCGGAGAATAATAAAATCCGACAGAAGAAGAATCTTACTTGCATATACTTCCTATGCTGCGGCAGCAGTTGCGGCAATAGCCCTCATAATAAATGTGACGTCCATACCTTCGCGGGATGAAGTAGTATCCGAATACCTGAGTCTGAACCTGAACGATATTCCTGATAATTTCATAAAGGAAGTGTATACGGAACCTGGAGTGAAGGCAAACATAACTCTCCCTGACGGAAGCCGGGTATGGTTGAATTCAGACAGCAAACTAAGATTTCCGGACAGGTTTATGGGAAACACTAGATCTGTAGAACTCTCGGGAGAAGCATATTTTGAAGTGGAAAAGGATTCCCTGATGCCGATGATCATAAGCACACCGAAAAACTTCAAGGTCGAAGTAAGAGGCACATCCTTCAATCTCAAATGTTACGAAGACGAAGAAGAAGCTGTTGCCACGCTTTACAGCGGAAGCATAAACCTGCTTTCTTCAGACGACGGTTCAGACAGCCGTGGCCGTGTAATTACGGAAATAAAACCTAACGAAATGTATTCCATAAAGGAAAATCTGCCTGAACCGGTAAACATAATAGCTCCCGACATAAAAAATGCCTCGGCGTGGAAAGACGGACGTCTTGTCTTCGAATCGACCAGGATGGATGAAGTCATAAGAATGCTGAAAAGATGGCACGGAACTGAAATAGTGGTAGATGATCCTGAAATACTCAATTTCAGGATAACCGCAACTTTCAGAAAAGAATCCATGATACAGATAGCCGAAATGTTGAAATTCTGTGCACTTATCGACTACAGCATAGAAAAAGAAGTCTTTCATTTTTTCAAAAGAAAATAATACGATTATTTTTAGGGTATGAAACAGGTTTGTTGTGCTATAGGCAAAACACAATCAAAAAACACCCTATATGAAAAATTATCTGCAACAAAGGATCAGACATGCGACATGCATACTGGCGGCATGTCTGATTTCATTGAACTCATTTGCACAGCAGATCAACTTTAATTTCAAAGATGTTCCGCTGAAAACGATTCTCAAGGAAGTAACCCTTCAGACAGGGTATACTTTCGTATATTCCGATGCACTTTCAGACATAATCTCACGAAAGGCAAGTATCGCATATTCCGGAAACAAGGAAGAAGCCAGGGAGGAAATACTGAAACTTCTGGGCAATTATGGCATCAACTACAGAATCGACGAAAGCCAGATTATCCTGGCACCTGAAAGCATCTCCGCAAAACCTGAGATCAAACCTGTTAAAGGAAAGGTTACGGACAAGTCCGGAGAACCTCTGCCAGGCGTATATGTAATTGTCGAAGGCACGAACATAAACGAGATGACAGACATGAACGGTAATTTCAGTATATCGGTTCCTGAAAACGACAAGATCAGGCTGAAATTCATCTGCATGGGTATGAAGGAAAGGACCGTCGAATGCCAGCAGGGCGCAAGCCTCAACATTGCTCTGGAGCCGGACAATCTTACTCTTGATGACATAGTCGTAATCGGATACGGTACAAAAAACAAAAAAAGCGTGACCAGTTCCGTATCTTCCATAAGAAAAGAAGACATGGAAACCCTTTCCGCAACGGCTACATCCGTAGACAACCTCCTCAGCGGAACAATAAAGGGTGTGCTGTCCACACAGACAAGCGGTGAACTCGGAGCAGCACCAAAGATAAACGTAAGAGGTATCACGTCACCTTATCCTCTTTCTTCAGGACAACCGGGGAACACGCCTCTGTATGTAATAGACGGAGTTCCGATGTTTGTCGAAAGTACCGGAATCAACCCTCTCATGAACCTTGCGCCAAAGGATATAGAAAGTATCGACGTACTGAAAGACGCAGCGGCGACCTCCATATACGGATCCCGCGGGGCAAACGGTGTAATAATAGTCAATACCAAAAACGGACAGCGCGGCGAAAACATGAGCGTGGATCTCAGTTACACTTTTTCTATCTCCAACCCTGTTAAGAAGTTCAATCCGCTCAACAGAAGCGAGTTCATGGCTCTGCACGATGAAATCCTTTCAAATACAGCAACTGCGCTGAATAACATAAGTCCGATAACATTCATGCCGGGAAGCATGACAATGTCTCCAGAACTGCTTTCCATGTTCGGAAATTTCGACATAAGCTATGATCCAGAGACATTCATGCCTGTATACAAATACAACGGACTGAATCTCGACGGATACGGAAAATACGACACCAACTGGGAAAATGAAATTCTCAACAGAAATGCCGCAAACCACAATTACAGCATGTCTCTGAGAGGAGGTACGGAAAAAACAAACTATTCGTTTTCTTTTAATGCGTTGAATCAGGAAGGACTGTATATCAATGACAGGATGGACCAGTACGGAGCAAGGCTTTCACTTGAAGGCGAAGTCATAAAAGGTTTCAAGATGGGAAGCGTACTGAGCTACTCATATGCCGACAAGAAAAGTGCAAACGGTGACGGTATGATAATGCACTCTGTATCCAACATCAGCAACACCAGACCGGACATACCGGTATATGATGAAAACGGAGGGTTCTACAGATACGACGGAGGCGGAATGTATGACATGCCTGGCATGCTTAGCGTAGCGACTCCGCTCGCACAGAGGGAAATAGCAGACAGACAGAAAAACAATCAGTTCCTTGGCAACGTATATGTCGACATCACACCTGTTGAAGGTCTGAATCTTCATGCCGACTATAACGTCGCATCATATCTCTACCAGGGGAGCAGACTCATTCCGCTGGATGCGATGGACATGTTTACCGGCATGTCAATGTTCTCGGAACTTTCAAAGAGTACCGGCAATTCCGTAAACATGTCGGCTAATTTCAGAGTTGACTACAAGAAAAACATAGACAGACATTATTTCGCGATAATGGCAGGATACGGTGGTGACAGATACACTTACAGAAGTGAAAGCGTAAATTATTCCGACCTTGCAAACACCAACATGACGAACATCGATGCGGCACAATATGTAACCTACAAAATAGAATCCGTCTCAAAAAGCGCGTTAAATTCTTTCTACGGACGTATCAGTTACGATTTTGACCAGAAATACCTGATTGAAGCCAATCTGAGATCAGATGCCTCTTCGAAGTTCGGACCTACACACAGAGTCGGTTTTTTCCCGGCAGTATCACTCGGATGGAGAATCGACAGGGAATCGTTTATAAACTCTGACAAGATAGACAACCTCAAACTGAGGCTCAGCTGGGGTAATACAGGTTCTACAAATGTATCTGACTTCTCCTACATCCAGCATTTCTCGGCATCATCTTCCGGCATATACGACGGCCTGCATGCCATCCAGATAAACAATCTGCTTCCAAACAAGGACCTCAGATGGGAAAAGACAACGGAATACAATGCCGGTATCGATTTCGGATTTTTCAACGGAAGGCTGACAGGTAGCATTGATGCATACTACAGATATACGGACGGTGCACTGGCTCCGGCCCCTCATATTCTGGAATCAGGTCTGACCATGTACTACGACAACATCATAGACATGAGCAACAAGGGAATAGAATTCGAAATAGGCGCAGACATAATACGTTCCAAATCATTCCTGTGGAATACATATTTCAACATTTCCATGAACAGGAATATCGTCGAGAAACTGAATAATTCATCCATAGACGTATTCATGCAGGAAAGTTTCATCGAAGGAATGCCAGCCGGAACAGCCAAAGGTTACGTAGTGGACAGAATTGCACAAACGCAGGAAGAAATAGATGAACTCAACAAAACTGCCCTGGAAAAATACGGAAGCGAATACCAGACAGGACTCAGTGTCGGAGACTATATAATGAAGGACATTGACAAAAACGGAATCATAGACTCCTACGACAGGGACGTAATTTCAAACCCTGAAGCCAAATTCTTCGGAGGATGGAGCAATACCTTCTCATACAAAGGGATTTCCCTGTCTTTCCTTATGCAATTCTCCTACGGCGGACAGGCCATCTACTCAATCATGGGTTCCGATGCATATGCATATCTCGGATACAGCATAAACAGGGAACTGTTCGGAAACACATGGACCCCTGAAAGAACGGATGCAAAGTATGCCAAACTTGTATACACACCTACCAACCAGTACAACTTCATGTCAAACGACAGGTTCGTGTATGACAGATCATACCTCAGACTGAAAAACATCACCATATCTTATGATCTTCCTGAAAGATTATTGTCAAGAATAGGGATAAAAGGCATGAACGTATACCTTATGGGAAGCAATATCTTCACAATCAGCAAATGGCCGGGCATCGACCCTGACCTGATAGGTTCGGAAGTGACCACAATGTCAAGCAATACGGATGCATATCCTATAAGCAGAACATTCTCAATAGGAGCCAATATCAAATTTTAAACCATACGGAAATGAAAAATATATACAGAATATTATCAGTCGTCATTGCCGTTCTGTCTGTGCATTCATGCCAGCTTCTCGGTTCTCTTGACAACATAAAACCGGAAAACGTACTTGACGACAACACGCTGATTACAGATGAAAGATCGGCGGAGCAGGCGCTCAGAGGAGTCTATTATTCATGGATGAGTTACGAGGTGGGTACATACAGAAACGCCCAGTTCGTTTTGAGCGGGACTCTTGCGAGAAGCAACGTATTCGGTGCCACTGATTTTGCAAGCAATACGGTAAAGGAAGACAATAAACTTATAACGGACTACTACACCGGGCTTTACAAGGTAATAAACATGGCAAATTCAGTAATCTCCCGCATGGAAGAAATGAAAAGCGTACCTGGCGTATCAGAAAAAAGATACATGGAAATCATTGCCGAAGCGAAATTCAACAGGGCTCTTGCACACCATATGCTTCTGAAAACTTTCGGAGAATACTGGGACATCAACTCTGAAAGCGGAATCGTCTATATGGAAAAACCGGCAAGAAACAACACCCCTCAAAAAAGGGAAAGCGTAGCATCGTCATACGAAAAGATAAACGAAGACCTCGACTTTGTGATACAGTATGCAAGGGAAACCCTTGACTCGACAGATCCTTACGGAGGTCCGGTTATAAAACCGCACGTATATGCAACGCAACTGTCAGGGATGCTGCTGAAGGCAAGAAATCTCCTTTACATGAAGAAGTATAAAGATGTAATAACATTATGCGGTACAATAAAGGAAGAAGGCCGCAAGTACGGATATTACCTTGAAGACAAATACAGCAGAATCTATGAAGGTGCATATTCTTCACCTGAACATGTATTCACGCTGTTCACTTTGAGTCCGAACCAGAAATGTCAGCTCTACCTCTATGATTTCGGCATAATGCAGACAGGATCAACAGTGAAGACAATCGCAGACAGGCTTAAGGACGGGCCACAGGACGGGGATATGGAAACTGGAAACGGATATGACACCCGCTTTGCTGAATGCTTCGCT
The DNA here is from genome assembly GCA_949296645.1 of uncultured Bacteroidales bacterium. Taxonomy (GTDB): domain Bacteria; phylum Bacteroidota; class Bacteroidia; order Bacteroidales; family UBA932; genus CALUPD01. Next base: position 14,324 of record CASFPH010000023.1, on the reverse strand, counting down.
TCAGCTTTCAGACTGAATCCGACCCGCATAAACAAATATCTTTACGACGACTCTACACCGAACCAGCCTGGAAACACCGAGTATTTCCTGCGTTTTGCGGAAGTCTACTACATACTGGCAGAGGCATGCATTATGGAAAAAGACTTCAATGGAGCAAGACAGGCTCTTGCGGATGTATGCACCCGCGCAGGATATGATCTGGAGCATTTCAACGGTATTCCGGACAATGAGCTGATGGATCACCTGTTCATGCACAAATACATAGAATTCTGTGCCGAATGCGGTGAAGAGTTCATTGATGCGGTAAGGCTCAAGGTACACGCCGGATGCGACATAGCGGAAAGGCTCGGAATGAACATCAGGCATTACCATATGCCCGTTCCAAAGGATGCAAGGGCCGGAAACAATCTGCTCACCCAGAACAGTCAATATATAAACAATCTATAACCATCAAAATATGAAAAAAATACTGATAGCACTTTTTGCGATAGCCTCTTTCATTTCTTGCAAACATGAAGGATTCAACCTCTCCTGTGAAATAAAGGACGGCAGAGGGTTGCTTAAGGATGCAAAGGTAACCATCATAAGATATAATGAAGAAGGACCGGAAACCATAGGAGAGGCCACCGTGTCAGACGGAAGTTTTAAAATAAGGGGAAATACAGAACCGTGCAGGGTATACGTTTCCATAGATGCCAACAAGGAAGGAGAGGAAGATTACGGCAAGATATATTCATTCCCGATCTATATCGAGAATTCCGACATAAAAATGAAGATAGACATGGATTCCGTTTCGGAAATAGGCTATGAGGCCAATATCGTACCCGTAGTAGAGGGATCTTCCGTTCATGACACATACAGTGAATTCCAGAACAGTATCGGCAAATATCTTGAAGAGGAAAGGGATCTGCACAGAAGATATCTCGACGTATATCAGAAACCTTCGCTTACCGGAAATGAAGACATTGAACAATCCGTAATCATAGCGTCTTCCCTGAAAAAGGTGAAAAAGAACATACGTGATGTAAAGAAACAGTTCATTACCGCACATGCATCCAGTCCTGTTGCACTTGAAATGTTCTCCGACATGCTCAACGGCATGTATATAGAATACACAGCCGGCGAACTTGACGAAATGAAAAACGCTCTATACGCTCCATGGAAAGACAACTCAAGGTTCATGGCCCTTGCAGAAAAGGCCGAAAATGCAAAAGCCATTGCCATAGGGGAAAAATATCCTGACATAGAACTGTTTGACAAAGAAGGGAAAGCCGTAAAACTTTCCGGATTCATTCCTGAAGGCAAGTTCGTAATGCTCGAATTCTGGGCAAGCTGGTGCGGGCCGTGCAGAGGTGAAATTCCACATCTTAAAAAGGTATTTGAAAAATATTCGGGAAAAGACTTTGATATAGTAAGCATCTCTCTGGACGAAAAGGAATCGGACTGGCTCAAAGCATTGAAAGAAGAAAACATGTCATGGACACAACTTAGGGATGGAAAATCCTTTGAAGGTCCTGTAATGAACACATACATGGTAACCGGAGTTCCCTACTGCATAATGCTGGACAGGAACGGTATAATCGTAGAAACCGAAGTAAGAGGCGCGTTCCTCAATGCTTTTCTTGAAAACAACATCTGATATCAATAAAAATTATCTGCTATTGCCTTAATGAAGGTAAAGAGAGGCTGCATCGTATGCTTCATGCACATTACGATACAGCCTCTTTTTCAAGTTTTTATTCAAGATTCTATATGGAAAACCTTATCCCGGCAAAAAACAGTCTCGGGAAAGTCGGACCGTATATATATCCGGCATCTTTTGAAGCCCCGAAATCCAAATCCTTCTGATACTCGTCAAAAATATTCTTTACACCTCCGTTAAGTTCCATTCTGCACGAAGGTGACAGTCTGAATTCATAGGAAATTCTGCTTCCAATATCTATAAAGGATTCCGTCCATACCTGTGAATTTTTCACGCCAGGGCCAGTAGATGCATGCTGAACCAGCATGGAACCGGTATAATTGCCGAAAACCGAAAGTTTAAGATTCTTCCACAAAAAGAATTCCGATGTAAGATAAGCATAATTGTCCGGTGTTCTGAACATGTTTCTCTGCGCCGGCAGATCGGAAACCCATTCGAAATCTTCAAGATAACGGCTTTTCTGGAAAGTATATCCCATCTGGACACTGAATACCTTAGGAATTCCCATCATTATTTCCGCATTCAGTCCTGCAACTCTGGCACCGTTGGCATTCACTCTTTCGTAAACCAGGTTGCCGAACTCATCGTATTTTTCAGTATTTACAAGATCGAACATATTCTCAAGTCTCGTATAAAATCCTTCCAGCAGAAGATTAACCTGCAACTTGCCGAAACTGTGATAAAGATCAGCAGAAGCTGATATACTGTGCGAATATTCCGGCTTGAGATCCTTCTGCATCCTTATCACGGAAACTGTACTGCCGACTGCTTCTATATGGAGATCCTCGTTGAATGCCTGCGGAGCCCTGAATCCGCTTGAATAACTGGCCCTCAAGCCTATCCATTCAGCCGGAGAATACCTGAGGTTTACTCTCGGGCTGACAACCGCGTTATTCATCAGATTGTGTTTGTCTATCCTTGCCCCTACCAGAAAGTTCAGCCTGTCGCTTTTCCACTCATTCTGAAAATAGCCTCCCCAAATACAGGTATTTTGTTTCATGTCACGTCCGTAACCGAGAAATTTATCATGAAGATTGTTTCCGGAATATTCAAGTCCGACTGTAAAATCCGACGGGCTCCAGAAAAGACGTTCAATCCGATAGGTATATTGTGTCCCGACATTTATGGAAAGATCATTTGTCCTTCCATAGGCATCTGGATTCTTTTTTACACCGTAATAACTCTCCCTGTCTATATTCTGCAACGCTCCATGTATGCTGAAAAGATGTTTCTGATCAGGAGAGTGGAAATCATAAGTAAGGCTTCCCCCATCTATGTAATGCCTGGTCTGTTCGGCTATATCGGTTTCGTGAGGCTGGAGTTCGAGACTGTCTCCACCTCTCCTGTATTCTGTAATATGATGATATTCAGCCGTAAGTCTTGAATACGGGGACAATTTGTGATACCCCCTGAATCCGGCTGTCTGCGACTTCAGTTCGGGTATATCAGAAAATCCGTCACCGTTCCGGTCATACGCCTCTCTGTTTCTCAACATTCCGAAGAGATAAACACCTGTCTTGTGATCATCTGAGACGTATGATCCGTTGAATGACAAATTATTGTCCTTCTTTCCTGATTTCAGTACATTCAAATTGTTAGAAATACTCAGGGAATTCCGCAAAGGTTCCTTAGTTATGATATTCACGACTCCGCCTATTGCATTAGAGCCGAAAAGTGCGGAACCACCGCCCCTTATCACCTCAACCCTCTCTATCATGGATACCGGCATCTGCTCAAGACCGTAGACACCGGCCAGAGAACTGAATATCGGCTTGCTGTCCAGAAGCATCTGCGTATACTGACCTTCAAGCCCGTTTATTCTCATCTGCACTGCCCCACAGTTGGCGCAACTGTTCTCCACCCTAACTCCAGGTTGGAAACATACGCTTTCTGAAAGCGTATTGGACGAAACGGAATTGAAAAGTTTTCCGGAAACGACATTCACAATCGTGGATGTCTTTTTCCTGTCCGTTTCGTTTCTTGTAGCGGAAACCACGATTTCATCAATATCGATCGCGCTCTGAAGAAGTTCGAAGTTAAGTTCCGTTATCTTGCTTTCGTCTATTTTCACCGATGTTTCCGCCGAAGAATACCCCATGGCCGAAGCTGAGACCGAAAATGTGCCTGCCGGCATGTTCTTGATAAAGAAATGCCCGGTATAATCCGTCATAACGGATATGTTCGTTCCTTTTACGGAAATCGTGGCAAACGGCACATGATTTCCAGTTCCCTTTTCCACGACATGGCCTACAATATTCGCATCCGGGACCATGCGTTTCAGACTGTCGATTACAGACCTGCCTGCCGGCAAATCGAGGCCGTGAGCCTCCGACAAAACCGGCAATATGATTAATGACAATAATATAAACAGATATTTTCTTGTTTTCATAAATGCAAAATTCGATTAAGGCACGGGCCATACCACCCGTACGAAGATGATTATAAACGACAATTACATGTAGTAATCGTCTTGTGAAATAAAAACGATTAGAATATCAGCCGAGCCGGACGGAAACGGGAGGACCTCTGGAAAATATTGAGCCGCAAAATTGCTGAAACTCAGTCGGTAGAGGCAGACAATACGATGGCTTGCTGAAGAAAACCGGAGCCGAAAGATCCGGCATGCAATCCGAAGCAGCCTCAGAATCAAAGGAAGAGAAAAGATCTATCCATATGATCTCTTCTCCCGAATGTGAATGTTCCGGTGATGAATACGGATGGGAATGACGTACTATAAGGCTTCCGCGACTGTCGTAATGCGAATGCATAAAAAGAGTTGCGCTGACATAACACTCCAGAAAAAGAAGTATCAGCACAACTCCCTTAAAAACGTTCAGTAATCTTCTATATCCGCATATATTGTTCATGGATGCAAAAATAAGACAATATTGCGGCTGAAGGAATACCTAAAATCAGCTATTCCTGCGATACTCGTCAAGGATATGTCCTACCTGCTCCGGCGTAACCCTTCCGTAAACCTTTTCCCCCACCATCATCACGGGAGCTAGCCCGCATGCACCGACACACCTGAGACAGTCAAGAGAGAAGAGTCCGTCATCGGTCACCCCTCCTACCTTTATTCCCAATTCCTTCTCAAGAGCCGCAACCACAGCCTCGGCTCCCCTGACATAACATGCCGTTCCCAGACATACCGAAACGGCATACTTTCCTTTAGGCTGCATGGTAAAAAAGGAATAGAACGTAACCACTCCGTACACTCTTGCCACAGGAATATCCAATTCTGATGCAACGGCACGCTGAACCTCTTCCGGAAGATACCCGAAATGCGACTGTATTTTATGGAGAATATTTATAAGCTCCGATTCCTTCTTTTCATATTTTGCACAGATATCGGAAATCACCTTAAGATCGCAATCCGACAATTCTATTTTTTTCATACCTGTTCAAATATTATAGTTTTTCCTTTTTAAAATAATGAGTATGCAACAATTCATGAGCCTTTTCACTCATAGGATATCCAAGAAAATCCCCGTAAACCCGCTTGATATACGGATTTTCATGTGATTTACGGATCTTTTTCCCGGCATCCTCCCTGTAAATGGCATCCATTCTTGCCTGAATTATCGATGAATCTCCATGATGCAGCGGTTGGCCGGCTCCTCCTATACATCCTCCCGGACAGGCCATTATCTCTATTGCATGGAAATTATACATTCCCGCACGTATGCCGTCGAGCAACTTGCGGGCATTCCCTAGTTTATGTGCGATGCCTATATTGAGTTTCAGCCCGTTGAAATCGATTGTCGCTGTCCTTATCCCTTCAAAGCCCCTCAATTCGTGGAAATCAACACTTTCCAGTTTTCTACCTGTATATATTTCGTAAGCGGTTCTTACGGCAGCTTCTATTACGCCTCCGGTAACACCGAATATCACGGAAGCTCCAGTGGATTCACCCATAGGATCGTCAAAACCGGAATCAGGAAGCGATGCAAAATCAATGTTGGCAAGTTTTATCAGATGTGCCAGTTCTCTGGTGGAAATCGAATAATCGACATCTGGATTGCCGTCAACCTTGAACTCATCTCTCTGGCACTCGTACTTTTTGGCCAGACACGGCATAACGGAAACAACTACCAGATTCTTTCTGTCTATACCCATCATCTTGGCAAAATAAGTCTTTGCCAGAGCTCCGAACATCTGTTGCGGGGATTTGGCGGATGAAGGCACATCCAGCATGTCCGGATAGTTCCATTCGAAGAAATTCACCCACGCGGGACAACAAGACGTCAATATCGGCAGTTTTACTGTTTTGTCTCCGTTCAGATATCCTGTAATACGCTTGAGAAGTTCTGTTCCTTCTTCCATTATGGTAAGGTCAGCAGCAAAATCAGTATCAAAGACCTTGTCAAAGCCGAGTCTTCTCAATGCCGTAACCATTTTTCCGGTAACAAGTGTTCCTGGTGCGAAACCGAATTCCTCACCGAGAGCCGCCCTCACTGCAGGAGCCGTCTGGACAATAACGGTTTTGGACGGATCTGCAAGTGCATTTATTATTTTCGGAGTATGGTCTACTTCAGTAAGGGCCCCCGTAGGACATACAGCCACGCACTGTCCGCAGAATGTACATCTCGAATCCTTGAGATCCTGCTCAAAGGCAGTTGCCACTACGGCATTGAAACCTCTGTTAACTGCACTCAAAGCCCCTACAGTCTGCACCTCATTGCATATTGTCTCACACCTTCTGCACATTACGCACTTGTCCATATTGCGTATTATCGAAGGCGACTCGTCTTTCCTGTAGGTAGATACCAATGCATTTTCGACAGCATGAATCTCCCTTATACCCATTCTTACAGCAAGATCCTGAAGTTCACATCTTCCCGATTTCTGACAGAGGAGACAATCTTTGGGATGATCCGACAGAATGAGTTCAAGCACATTCTTGCGTGCATTGAGCACCCTTACCGAATGTGTCCTGACAACCATTCCTTCTGTACATTCGGTCGAACACGACGGAGCAAGATTCTTGCGGCCTTCAACTTCCACCACACATATCCTGCATCCGCCAGGTTTATTTTCTACGCCGAGATCATGGAGATTCATATAGCACAGCACGGGAATATCCACACCTGCCTGTTTTGCAGCCTGATATATAGTAGTACCCGGCGCAACCTCCACGGATTTATTGTCTATTATAACTTTTATTTTCTTATCCATACCTACGCTATATTAATTGCAGAGAACTTGCATTTTTCATAACATGCTCCGCATTTTATACATTTGTTCTGATCTATTTCATGCTTCTGCTTCCGTTCTCCCGTAATGGCCTCTGCCGGACACGCCCTCGCACATGCCGTACATCCTACGCATTTTTCAGGATCGATTACATAATGCATCAAGGCACGGCATTTGCCGGCAGGACAGGTTTTGTCCCTTACGTGCGCGAGATATTCATCCCTGAAATGTTCGAGAGTACTCAGGACAGGATTCGGTGATGTCTGCCCCAAACCGCAGAGGGCTGTATCCTTTATTACCTTGCTCAGATTCTCAATATATTCCAGATCCTCCTCGGTACCTTTTCCTTTTGTTATCTTGTCAAGCATTTCATAAAGTCGCCTGTTTCCGATCCTGCACGGAACACATTTTCCGCAGGATTCCTCGACAATGAACTCAAGATAAAACTTTGCTACGGAAACCATGCAGTCATCTTCATCCATCACTATCATTCCTCCGGACCCCATCATGGAACCGGCGGCAAGCAGATTGTCGAAATCTATCGGAATATCAAGATGCTCCTCGGTCAGGCAACCGCCAGAAGGTCCTCCTGTCTGTACTGCCTTGAATTTCTTGCCGTTTTTTATACCTCCTCCGATTTCATATATCACCTCCCTCAGTGTTGTCCCCATGGGAACCTCAATAAGACCGACATTATTTATCTTCCCTGCCAGAGCGAATACCTTGGTACCCTTGGAACGTTCCGTTCCTATGGAAGAGAACCATTCCGGCCCATTGAGGATTATCACAGGTACATTGGCAAACGTTTCCACGTTGTTTACATTGGTAGGCTTGCCCATATATCCCTTGACTGCCGGGAAAGGAGGCTTTACTGTAGGTTCGCCCCTGTGGCCTTCCATGGAATGAATCAAAGCAGTTTCCTCACCGCACACAAAGGCTCCTGCTCCGTATCTTATTTCTATGTCGAAGGAAAAATCCGTTCCGAATATGGCATCTCCGAGCAGACCATACTCCCTTGCCTGGGATATGGCCACCTCCAGTCTGTGCACTGCCAGAGGATATTCCGCCCTTATATAGACAAGGCCCCTGGAAGCTCCGATGGAATACCCGCAAATTGCCATGGCCTCGATAATCGAATTCGGGTCCCCTTCAAGAATCGAACGGTCCATAAATGCACCCGGGTCTCCCTCGTCCGCATTACATACAACATATTTCTCGTTAGAAACAGATTTTGAAGCGAATTCCCATTTGAGACCGGTAGGGAATCCTCCGCCCCCTCTTCCCCTCAATCCGGAACGTTTGATTATGTCTATCGTTTCCGCCGGGGTATATTTTGAAAGTACTGTACCGAGAGCCTCATAACCTCGGCGGGCGATATAATCATTTATATTTTCAGGATCAATGAATCCGCAGTTACGCAAAGCTATTCTTTTCTGCTTGCGGTAGAAATCCATATGCTTGGAATCACTTATTTTTTCATGCGTTTCCGGATTTTCATACAAAAGTCTGTGTACAGGTCTTCCCATAATGATATGTTCCTTCAGGATCTCCTCCACATCAGCCCTTGAAACATTTGTATAAAACGTGTTGTCCGGGATTATCTTTACTATAGGGCCCTTCTCACAAAAGCCGAAACAGCCCACGGATATCACGGCAGTCTGGTCTTCTATGGCCAGCTGGCGGACCATGTTCCTGAAATCATCGGCAATCAGCGCACTTTCCGATGCGCGGCATCCTGTTCCCCCGCAAACCAGAATAAAGGATTTTACATGTTTCATGCCGCACCTCCCTTTTCCAGAATCCGTAATGCCTCATCCGCCGATTCTATATTGTAGCATTTCCATTCATTTCCGGGATGCTTCACCTCAATGGAAACCGTTTTCTCATTATTTTCCCCGTCACGGAAATATCGTGTAAGAATAATGTCCATATTACCGGTTTCGGCAAATTCCGATATTTCCCTGTAGATTCCGGCTGCTTCTGCAATTTTTTCTTCCGATGTAAAAGTAACCCTGACCTGGATATGATCGTCTGGAGAATTGCTCATTTCCCTGATTCTCATATCACCGGCCAAAGACTTCTGAAGAGTCAGCAGTTCTTCAAAAGACTTAAGTTTTCTCATAAGCGACAGTGTTTTTGTTAATTCTCATTAAAAGTAAGAAAAAAAAAGAGACCTTCACAGGTCTCATGGATTTTAAATCAAATTTTTTATATAACACCGCCGTTTTATATACAATATCTTGTCATCATAACGGTCCCAGACATTGACGGCATTATTGGTTTCTATCTGAGGATTGGTTATTGCCAACTTTATTCTGTTATCCATAAAACTCTGTGCAAGATATGTGTGATATATCGCAGAAACCCCTTTTGAATTCCATTTGTCCGCAGAACCTACAAGCATCAGGTCTATGGTATCGTATTTTCTGAAAGCCCTTGCTATATAATACCATCCTAGCGGGAAAATCTTTCCGCGAGCCTTTCTGAAAGCTTCGGTCAATGACGGTATGCAGACGGCGAAACATGCAATCTCATTATTCTCATCCACGACTATGCATGACAACTCCGGTTTCAGGACACCAATATAAAACTTTGCCATCTTCTTGATTTCGGCATCGCTGAAAGGCACGAAATTCGGGACATTCGAAAATGCTTCATTGAACTTGACAAAGAAATCCCCTACGACAGGAGAATCCAACTTCAGCGATTTTATATCCACAAACCTGAGTTTGTGTCTTTCCATCAGCATCGAACTTATTCTTTTCAGTTTATCCGGAGCCCCCTGAGAAGCATTCAGACCATACTGTACCCAGTCCAATTCTTTTGTAAATCCGTACCGTTCCACAAATTCTACATAATAAGGCGGATTATAGAGGTTCGTTGCCTGTGGATCCTTGTCGAATCCATATATGACCAACCCCTGACGCCCCATATTGTTCAAACCTACAGGTCCATGTATTTCGGTCATGCCCTCCGAAAGCGCCCACTGCTCAGCCCTGTGGAAAAGAGCTTCGGCAACCTCATAATCTTCAACTGTATCCCACCATCCGAATCTCGCACGCTTAAGATTATACAGCTGATTGTATCTCCTGTTTATTATGCATGCAATCCTGCCAACTATGGAAGAGTCCTTATAAGCAAGCCACATCTTCATGCTGCAGTCATTCAGAAGAACCGGACTCTTTGTCAAAGTTTCCACTTCATCCGAATCCAGTGCCGGAACATATTTCGGATCGTTCCTGAAAAGCTTGTGAGGAAACCTTACGAATTTCCTGATTTGCGATATAGTCTTAACCTCTACTATTTCCATAGGATTCATTATAATAATCGGCAAATTTACCAATCTTTACTAAATTCTGCAATCAACATTTTCCGAGAATATGCAACAAGGCAGCCTGAGCAGCAGCACACCCGAAAACAGCAGGCATATATGAGATAGTGCCGACCTGTGACTTTTTGTTCCTTTCATCACACGGGACAATAGCACTCTCAATCGGAAGCTCTTCCGAAAAGACCACCTTGAAGCCTTTGCTTATTCCCCTTTTTCTCAATTTTTTGCGTACAATATATGCAAGAGGACAGTTGAAAGATTTGGATATATCTGCAATCCTGATTCTGGTAACGTCGAATTTTGCACCGGCCCCCATTGACGAAACGAAACTGATCCCATTCTTATAACAGTATTCTATAAGGGCCAGTTTCGGCGATAGAGTATCGATTGCATCAATCAGGAAATCCACATGACCTATGCTTTCCATAAGTCCGGCCACATTGTCTTCATCAATATACACTTGACAAGAGCGGATCTTCAAGGAAGGGTTTATGTCAGAGAGCCTTTCTGCCATAACTTCAACCTTTTTCCTCCCCACCGTACTCCCGGTTGCAAGCAACTGTCTGTTGATGTTCGTTACATTCACACAGTCGTCATCTACAATTACCATTTCACCGACCCCTGCCCTCGCAATCATTTCAGCAGCATATGCCCCTACTCCCCCTACACCCATGACTGCAACTGAAGAATTTCTGAGTTTTTCCACGCCTTCCTTTCCTACAAGCAATTCCGTTCTTGTATACATGTCCTATTCGGTTTGCTTTGCTTCATTCCACAATCCGTCCATTTCCTCAAGCGACATTTCCTTAAGGGAGCGTCCGCTTTCCCCGGCCTTCATTTCCACATAAGTAAATCTGTCCCTGAATTTTTTATTCGTACGCTCAAGAGCCGTATCCGGGTTCAGGCCATATAATCTGGCAGCGTTCACAAGGGAAAATATAAAATCACCCAATTCGCACTCGGCCCTTGCCGATGCCTTTGTCTTTTCTTCTTCGGAAACTGCCGAACCCATTGCAGACAGTTCTCTCTCAAATTCACCCAGTTCTTCATGCACCTTGTCCCATACCTGGCTCCGTTCTTCCCAGTCAAAACCTACAGCCGCAGCCTTTTCCTGCATACGATAAGCCTTGATCAGCGATGGCAATGAAACCGGAACACCCGACAATACGGTTCTGTTCCCGTCCTTTTCACTCCGTTTCAACTGCTCCCAGTTCTTTATGACTTCTCCTGCATCCGCAACCTGCGTCGATGCAAAGACATGAGGATGACGGTAGACAAGTTTGTTGCATAGTCTGTCTATGACATCAATAATGGTAAACTCGTTTTTCTCATCAGCAATCTTGCTGTAGAATATGATATGAAGTAATATATCCCCAAGTTCCTTGGAAATATTGAGCATGTCGTTCTTCATTATGGCATCACTCAGTTCATATGTTTCCTCTATCGTCATCGGTCTCAGGGAATCTATCGTCTGCTCCCTGTCCCAGGGACATTTTTCCCTGAGTTCATCCATTATGTCCAGTAACTTCAAAAAAGCTTCCGCAGCTTCCTGTTTTTTGTTTTCCAGCATGTTTTACACTTGTTTTTTTTGCAAATGTACTATTAAAATGCTCTTTATTTAAGAGATTTTGTAATTTTGTGGGATATATGCAGGATATAAACTAAAAAACTGAAGATATGCAAAAAGAAATCAGATTCGTTACAGCCGATGAGGCTGTAAAAGTCGTAAAATCAGGCGACCATATTCACTTCAGCAGTGTTGCAAGTGCCCCTAAGGTACTTATCGACGCTTTGTGCCGCAGAGGAGATGCCGGCGAACTGAAAGATGTAAAGATACACCATCTCCACACGGAAGGTGCCGCTCCTTACACTGACGAAAAATATGAAGGCATATTTTTCCACCAGGCATTTTTTGTAGGAGGCAATGTCAGGAAAAACGTCCAGGCAGGATATGCAGACTATATTCCTATTTTTCTGAGTGAAACACAGAAACTGTACAGAAGCGGTGTTCTGCCATGCGATGTAGCAATGATACAGGTATCAACACCAGACAAACACGGATATGTTTCTTTGGGAACATCGGTAGATGCCACACTGGCAGCAATCGAATGTGCAAGATGCGTGATTGCGGTAGTCAACAAGAACGTTCCTCGTGCATGGGGAGATGCAATGATCCCTGTAAGCATGATAGACATGTTCGTAGAAGACAACAATCTGCTTGAACCTGCACATTTCTCGGAACCTGACGAGATAGAAACAGCTATTGGTAAAAACTGTGCTGCCCTTATAGAAGACGGAGCAACTTTGCAGATGGGCATAGGAGCTATTCCTAACGCAGTCCTTGCACAGCTCGGGAACCACAAGAATCTCGGAATCCACACGGAAATGTTTGCTGACGGAGTACTCCCTCTGGTAGAAAAAGGCGTAATAAACGGAGCTGCAAAAACCATCGACAAAGGTAAAATGGTATCTACCTTCCTCATGGGTTCGCAGCAATGCTATGACTTCATAGATGATAACCCTATGGTACTGATGAAGGATGTCGGATACACAAACGATCCGTTCATAATTGCAAAGAATCCGAAGGTAACAGCCATCAATTCAGCTCTTCAGGTAGACCTGACCGGACAGGTATGCGCTGACTCTCTCGGAACAAAATTCTATTCAGGCGTAGGCGGACAGATAGACTTCGTATACGGGGCATCCATGTCAGAAGGAGGCAAAGCCATAATAGCGATGCCTTCAGTAACCAAAAAGGGCATAAGCAAAATTGCACCTGTACTTACACCGGGTGCAGGTGTTGTAACCACACGTAACCATATCCACTGGTTCGTTACCGAATACGGAGCTGTAAATCTCTATGGCAAATCTCTGCAGGAAAGAGCAAAACTTATGATAAGCATAGCCCATCCTGAATACAGAGAGGAACTTGACAGGGCCGCTTTCGAAAGATTCGGACCTCATTTTCACTTTGTGGCCAAATAACGCATAAAAAACAAAATACGAAAGCGATGTTTCAAAAACAAATTTATTGAAACATCGCTTTTTAATTGTATCGACTGCATAGACAAATGCAGGAATCAGACTTCAGTATCTACTTAAGTTTCTTCAATACATCGCTGTCCTGAAGTTTTTCCTTCATGCTCTCATAACCGAGACTGAATATTTCCCTTGCCTTCTTAAGTTCAAAAACCTTATACTGCAGGGCTTCCTCTACCTCTACAAGAAGGTCGCACATTGCAAGGTCCTCTACCATGTTTGCCTTGAACATGTAATTGTAGGATTTGGCAGCTATGTAGAGAATACTGTCCTTATAATCTTCATGGAGATTCGGGCTTACATTTATTCCTATCAGGAAATCGCACTCATCCCTGATGACGGACGCAGGAAAATTCTTGAAAAGACCGCCATCAACATAATGGACATCGTCTATTTTCTGAGGTCTGAAGAAAATCGGCAAAGTAGAGGATGCCATGACCTTATCCGCTATTTCACCTTCGGAAAAGACCACACTCTTTCCATTGTCGAAATCTGTTGCAACTACCCTCAATGGTATGTGCAGATCAGAAAAGTTATTGACCGGGAGTTCATTTCTCAAAAATGACACAAAACCGTCAGGATTGAAAAAACCGCTGATAGGCACCGTAAGTTTAATAAAATTCTTGACTTCGTATTTCAGGAATATGTCAATCAGTTTTTCCATATCATAACCGGCGCAAAAGAAAGCGCCTATGACAGAACCGGCACTCGTTCCGGCTACTACACTCGGTACTATCCCGAACTCGCTCAATGCCTTGAGCGCACCTGCATGAGCAAATCCCTTTGCCCCGCCTCCGCTTAATGCAACTCCAATTTTCATAACTGCTATTTTAACAAATCATCTACATTGTTTCTCAGAATCTGTGAATCGGGCATATCCGTATCATCATAAATATGCCTGACAATACCGTCAGTATCCGAAACATATATCCTCGGTACAATATCAGTCCAGGCAACCATGGACAGTCTGGTTTTTAAAGGAAGATTCAACAAACTTACAAAAAAAAAGGGAGGGCCGCAATACTCTGCGATCCTCCCTGTAAATTGGCAGCTACC
>CASFPH010000022.1 GCA_949296645.1 uncultured Bacteroidales bacterium | reverse complement strand
ATCGCAAGATGATGGATGTTTTTCGCTTATATCTGATAGTAGGAGGTATGCCGGATGCCGTCAATGCCTACAAGGAGAACAACAATCTTCAGGATGTAATGGCAAAGCAACAAGAGATAATCGGATTATACAGAAAAGATATCTCACAGTATGACGAGGCAAGACAGTTGAGTATTAAGGAAGTCTTTGATCTTATCCCCTCAGAACTTAACTCCAAGAACAAACGCTTTATCATTAAAGATCTTAATGAGAAGGCAAGGATGGAAAAATACAGAGATGAGTTTCTGTGGCTGAAAGATGCGGGAGTTGCAATCCCTACATACAATGTCGAAGAGCCTAAATCGCCTCTTAAGCTGGCAAGTTCAAGAAACCTGTTCAAGTTGTTTTCAAATGATGTCGGGCTGCTGGCGTGCCAATACTCGGATGGTATTCAATTAAAGGTATTGAAAGGTGATGATGCTATCAATTATGGTTCGATATACGAAAATATAGTGGCACAAGAACTGCTCGCTCACGGATTTAGAGAGTTATACTACTACAATAGCAAGAAGATGGGAGAGGTGGATTTTGTTGTTGAATATAACGGAGAGGTCTTCCCAATCGAAGTAAAATCCGGCAAGGGTTATGCCCGACATCGTGCACTGAACAATATTCTTGGCTGCAAAGAGTATACTATTCCTGAGTCCATTGTGCTATGTAACGATAATTACTCACAAAAGGATACGGTGGCTTACGTCCCAATATATATGGTGATGTTTATACATAAAGATCCCGTTATAGATATAAAGTTCAACTTGGACCTTAGCGGTCTGTAATTTATGAGTGGTCTTTGCTGTTTCTTTCCCTTCAAGATATTGTACAAGGAACATGGACGCAGTCCGTACCATACCATGGAAGCTCTTCCAGTGCATTACATACCACATATCAGGCAAAATAATCTTCATCAGGGACAGCGATGAAATACCTCTTGAAGAATTTTCAGAAAAAAAGTCTGAAGTGATACCCAAGGACGACATACCTGAAGAGCTGAAAGTATTCTACAACTACACGTGCCAGAAAGAGGACTGCGTACGCTCCTTCGCCTTCTCATCGCCCAACAACCTCGAAAAGGACCTCTTAATAGAAAAGGAGTTCCTGAATCTGCTGTAAAGCCGGTAGAATACAACAAGGGCAGTACCTCAAATTTTTCATTTTGAATACTGCCCTGCATTTAATATTTACTAGTACTACCTATTTGTAATCCTTCACACCTCGGATATAACCTTTGTCATCATTACTACTGTTAAGCACACCTATAGAAGTACCCTGAGCATTCATACGGAAACTTTGACGCAATGAACCGAAATGACCTTGTTCCGTCCTTGAAAATCCTGTCTTGCACATGTACATGGCTTTACTTGATCTATCATATACTCCATTAGAACCTTCATATGTTTTCCACGCTTTTGAAGGCAATACATTGAGCATTACCAACAGTTCCCTCTGGTTTGGCAGACGATACCCATCAGTCAGATTGACTTCTTCACCTATACATCGACTCCATGTCAAGTCATTACCCCAAGACCATCTACCAGTCCAAAAATTCACATCCATCCAAGGCTCAGGATAATCACTATTAACTCCATTCACAACAAATTTGTCATACAGCAGATTGTTGTAATCCGTATCCTTATGATCCGGAAGTGCAGTAGAACTGTAGCCTCTGCGGGCCTTCGGACTGAGATTTGTTGCATCCACAAGATAGGTTTCGTCAGCCTGCGGAGTGCATTTTATCAGTTGTTCAGGCTCTTCTGTGGGATTATCAAGATCTATACCCAGATTCCTCAGACAGCGGTATGAATAATATTGACCATTCTTGTTATCTGGATTGCTTGTTCCAAGATTACTTCTTGCACCGCATTCTTCAGCCCAATATATCCATGGATTGCCGCCGGACTCTCTGGAACTTGAAGTGTAATGCCAATAAAGTCCGTTGCCGCCAGGTCTGGCACTTGCAGATTCAGGGAAAAGACGGGAATCCACGTCAAGCGCATTCTCACCTATGTACATTTCAGTCAACTGGTTTATAGAAGCAAGATACCAACGTATTTCATTTGCCTGAACTATATTGTCGCCATTCAAATCCCTGTTTCGAGTCAGACATGCATAGGCTGCTGTCTGATATCCGGAATTAAGCGATGCGCCTCCTTCACTGACATTTATCACTTCAGTCCAGGACTTGCCTACAAGCATATCTATGGAATTCTGCCTTCCGTTGCTAAGACTCTTTCCTGCGGAAACATTACCAGGCTTCAATCTGATACCGCCACTTGGCGAACTCTTGTCACCTACCGCCTCCATTTCGGATTCGAGTCCCCATGCCGTATTGAGACCGGACTTTTTCTTGTCATAAATTGTCCTTATTGATTTCTGACGGAAAGTATAGTATGAATTCATGACGCTGGATTTTCCGTCCGGGCTGAACAGGGATTTATCCTTATTGATCAGATGCATCTGCCTTTCAGGTGCTTCCGTAAACTCCTTCCACATGAGCAGATTTTCCGGAGCATTAGGATTCCTCGGATCCCTGACATACACATACTCATCTATGAAAGCCGTCACTGAAACAGTACCGTCTTCTTCAAAAATGGTAGAATTGCCATCTGCGGCCTGCTCTTTAAGATATTCCAGAAGCTGCTTTACATCAAGCAATCTGGCATTCTTATCCTTCGGATGCGGGCCATAGCCAGAGACCTCATTCTTTCCACCTTTGTAGTTCTGGTCTCCCGGATACTTTACATATTCATTGGCAGGCGTGCCGTAATTCCTGTTGACCGCAAACTTTATCCATCTGTAGTCCATCAGGTTTTCAGTAATATCTCCCGTACCTGCATAGACTCCGACTCCATAAGGAGTATCTATACCCCATGACATATTCGGAATATCAGCCTTATTTATATGAAGCAGTGCCCTGTCATAATGTGCGTCAAGGAAATAGGTCGCATTCGAACTGTAAATCACATCTCCTTCATAACCGGAACGCAATTCATCATCATCCGTAACTTCCACTATGATATCGTTTACACCTCTTACCTTGACATTATAGGTATAATGCACATTACGTCTGGTATCATAATCGTTGACTCCGTTGACATAACCGAGATGGACTATATATTTCACTGAAGAACTTACAAGATACTCTTTTCCATTATTGTCTGTCTCTTTATAGGAAAGAGTTCCTGTCATTTCAACATAGGTAGAATTTGCATTGGCATATGTGAAATTCCCCGACTCGAATTCCTGCCCAGGCCTGTCCGGATTGGTGACATCTGCTCCCTGATCTCTTTTTTCCCTCAATGAATAATCAGCTGCAGCGTTGCCGGTTTCACTTATAACGTCTCTCGGAGCCTTTCTGTTTTCAGGCAGATAGAAAGTAAAGCTACCTCCAGAATAAAGCGCAGTAGCATCGTCCCTGGTTACAGACTCAAACGGAAGTTCCATAGAATCAAAGTACGAGCCGGCTTCATCATAATCACCTTTATCCTTTTCCGCTACCAGCGACTGCATAGGAATGCGGCATACTTTCCATTCCGAAGGCTTGAACGAGAACTCTGTCCAGTTTTTATCTGCAGGGGCTTCCGACGTGACATTGAAAGTCACCTTAGCATCAACCCTGTCAAGAAGCAAGGTAACGCCTGTCAGCTCATGAATATCATCACTCAATGCAGGTATGTCAATCTTGTTAGTTGACCTTTCATTACCGTTTTCATTCTTCCAGGCATAACCGCTCATAAGGAAAGATCCTGTTCTGTTTACAGTCTCTCCCTCAAGTCTTGCAAGAATACTTTCAAGCTGCGAAAAAGAGGTTATATTATCAAGATTCTCATCTATGTCATAATCAGTTGAAATCTGTGCAGTGGTAAGGTTGGCTATACCGAAAATCTTCGCACCTTCTGCAGAAGTTGTATTCAGCACCAACGTTCCTGATGTTCCGGTAACAAGGTTGTTGTCGTCGAAAAACTTGTTGCAGATCACCTCTCCATCTTTATTGAAGATAAAGACTCTGAGATTGTGTACAGTTGACTCCGTTTCCTTATCCTGCGCCGCCCTTGTTATGATTTCATTCTCTTCGGAGAGAAATGAGACAGAAATTCTGGCAGGCAAACCTTCCTCGATAACACCGTTTTTTCCGCTTTCCATCTCATATCTGCATGAAAACAACAGGAAAGGAAGCAGATACAATATGTATTTTGTCAGATTTTTCATATAAAGAAGATTTATCAGTTAAAACAAATTCGCATCAATCATACCTAATTGAAATCCGGAACGTCAATAGTTTCACTGCCCCACTCGCTTACCTTGTAACCAATACTCAAGTCATTCTCTGAAATGATGACATTTATGTTCAGAACAGTGTTTCTATTCATATTTGTCATTATCTTTCCTGCCTTATCCAATATAGGCTTCTCTGGATATTTACCTAAAGAACTTTCAAACCCCAATGTATACGGTTCTTCAGGCTTTGTGGGGAATGACGGATAGACATAAATCGTCAACGCTTTCGTTTCAGTTATTCCAGGCAATTCTATAGGAAAACCGGAACTTCCTAATGCTTCTCCATACTCCATTGATGAATATGAAGCATCTGCAGGAACATCAGGTATGTTCTGGTCAGGATGCTTGAACATATAAAGGCAATCGCTCATGAAAGGACCGAAGGAAACGTTCGTCAATGATATCGGACTATTGTACGAATGTGTTACGGACATTATGATTTTTGAAACATTACGCACCAGTTCGACCTTTACTACCTGCGGCTGACCCGTACTGGGAAGGACTTCCACCACACTTCCCCAACTCATAGGCAGACCCAGATTTTCCGTCAAGAATACAGATTCACGTTTCGGAAAATATTTACGGTCGGGGTCATTCACCCTCAGCTTCTTGACTCCGTTCACAGTTTCAACCGTCCAACTATCATTATCATAATCCATTCCTACACTGGCTTCATTCGCAATCACCCAGAACTGCACTGTACCTACAGGAATTTTCTCTATTATCAAATCGGACAACTGATCCTTGGTGTAACGGACATTGTGCAGAACTTTATTATCCTTATCGACGATCAGAACCCTCAAGGTATATATTTCGTTTTCCTTTTCCGTACCCTCTACACCGGCACGCGTAATATTTTCAAGCATCGGAACACTGAGACGCAAATCAGCTGTGGATGCATCACCCAGATATTCCTTACTACTGCATCCTCCTACAAGCATCAATGAGATTGCTGCAAGCAAAGGCCAAATATGATTAAAGCATCTAAACATAACTCTGATATTTTAGAAGAAATTTACCACTCTACATACGCATCATCAACCTTATCCCATGGCAGGACACTCACTTCCAGCTTCAGGTCGGATGACTGTACCGGAACCGTTATCCTGTATCTGTAACTCTGTCCGGCAGACCAGTTCTTAGCTGTCGCCTCCGAAAGCTTCAATTCATGCTGCACCGGAACCGTTTCTCCGGCATATGTATATTCAACTTTCAGCGTCACGCCTTCCAGATTCTGAAGAGGCAGAACCATCATATCGCCGTAAACATCAACTTCAGTACCGTCCGGATTCAGATCTACATCTGTCTTTGAAAACGGACCGGTTTCATCGGAACGTCCAGAAACGGTCCATGATCTTGTTTTCGGTTCGGCGGATGCATTCAGATTGAAATCACCGACAGTACCCGCACCTACCAGCGATATGCTGTTGATTGTAACTTCAGAACCGGCGGATTTTGCAATAAACTTCACACACGCAAGTTCATGACTAAATTCCAGGGCGACAGGTTGAGGAGACTGGTCAACTCCGTAGGATATCCCTTTTGAAACCGCAGTCATGAGGTCCACTGCATCAGCTCCGGTCGCTGAACAGTCGAATCCCGATACCTTTATTGTTTCTCCTTCAAGTGCATTGCCTGCACCGGAAGGATATACCGAATAGAAATCGTATTGTACATCCTTTACCCAAAAACGATCACCGCCGGAATATCCCCATCCCTTATCCGATTTCACTACAGGAACATGATTGAAGACATCCACTTTACCGGCAGATGCTGATGTGTAATATCCCCAGACATCGAATGAAGAGCCCAAAGCAAATTCCGATACATTGTTTATCGCAGCGCGTGTATCTGAAAAGTCACTTAAACTGAAACCTATTGCACTACTGTCAGGCTTTGCCGTAATATAATGTTTCGTACAGCCTCCGGCAAACGAAGACAATATGGAAACGGCCAATATCAACAAAGGATCTTTCCGCATATCTTATATGAATTATATTGTTTAGTTGTGACCGGGAAGGGACATTCAACCCCGCCCGGCCTGTGATTACCCCGCAGAGGGGATTTTTTAGTTCAGAATATCGTTATCAGTAACAGTACCGTTCTTCCAAGGATCTACCGAAGGATTGAATACGATAGGTTCTGATGTTACTACTCCACCTCCCATATTTTCAGGCTTGATGGTAGCTGTGTAATTGTATGCAAAGCCAGCATCCCATTTATCTCCATTTCCTGATACAAGTTTTACATCAGCGAAGTCCTTTTTCATAATAACAGCACCGCCCTTATCCGTTACAGTTACTGTAAATGAAGCCGTAAGAGTGGCATTGGACTGAGGAAGCACGTAACATTCTTCACTCACTTCTGCTTTTGCTTTTGCAACTACATCTCCATATTCTTTGTCAGCCTTTGTTGCTTCAGTAGGGGTCCATGTTCCTTTCCATGTACCGGCATTGACTGCCTGGTTAATCTTCAGGTTGGAAACGGTGACAGTAAGGTCTGCATTGAAAGTAGTCGAAAAAGAAAACTTCACTTTAGAAAGAAGGTGTTTGAACTCAAGTCCGACAGGCTGATTTCCTGTTTTCTGACCTGCTGCAGCAACGCCGGTTACTGCGATAAGATCCTTGTCGGCTACAGTGTAAGGTATTTCAAGATTACCTTCTGCATCGGTGAATTTTACTCCATCAACTTTCTCGTTACCGTTAGAATAAGCGGCGAATTTGTAATTCTTTCCGTCCACCCAGTACTGGAGCTTTTCGTTGTTCCATTTTCCGTCAGCAAACTGAACATATTCGCCACCATAAACCGATACATAAGAACCTTCGTTTTCATAAGAACCATAAACAAAAAATTTTGTAAAAGATCCGTCGCCTGAAACAATATCACTCACTGCTTTAGTAGGCTTGCCTACGAAAGATTCAAATCCAATCGCTTTGTCGTCACTTACTTTTACAACTTCGGTCTTTGTACAGCCTGCCAAAGCTACTATGGCAACGGCTGCCGTCAATAATTGTTTTTTCATTTTCTTGAATTTTAGTTAAACATTATATTCTTCTTATAGTTTGCCTCCAATCAGTTCAAAGGAAGAACAATATCTTCATACTCACCCCAGTCTCCCACTTCAACATCAAAACCACCGGAGCCTTCCATACCGTCCTCATCATCAATGACTATATCCTGGATTACTATTACACCACCTCTCGGCTGAGCACGTACTTGATCGGTAACATCATAATCGAATGAAATCAACTTTCCGTTTTTCAGCATTACTTCAAGATTCAGTCTGAAAGTATGGACCTTGCCAGGAGCTTCAGGTATCGCAATCTCATCAGGTGCACCGAATGAAAGGACCGTCTTGTATATACCAAGATCCTGATCTACAATACAGTCATCAAAAAGTATGGTAGCCTCTTTTTCCGTTGTCCTTCCTGTCTGCAGATATACGCCTTCTGCCATTCCGGAAAGCGCTCCTCGTCCTAGAGATACATACTTGAGACCGCTTTTGAAAATGAAATGAACTACATAACTATATACAAGAGGTCTCATCTGAACAGGCAGGTTCACCTCTTCCAGAGTTCTCTCGGCCTTATAATTTTCGATGAAAGCGCCATACAGCTGGTCTGGTGCATTAACAGTTGTCTCGTCACCGAAACGCGTACTGTAAGTTGAACGTGTACGTGTTCTGGTACTTGCCACAGCCGTTGCGATAGATTCGGAATCGTGGAATGTTATATACTCCGTGTTGTTGTTATAGAAAAGTATATCATGTACACCAGGTTTCATTCCTATTTTTCCGCCATTGGCTTCTATATTCGACTCACTTTCAAACTTTCCGTCGGTAAAGACTCTGGCACGTATACCCTTTGCGGATTCCGGACGAACATCGTCATATCCGAATCCCAAAACTCCTCTCCATCTTTTTTCCCAGTTCTTGCCGAGATTTCTTTCCCACTCCCGCTCCCATTCGGCATCCATGTTTACACGCACCTTCAAGGCATGCTCGTCATGATTATAGCACAGGTCCTTTCTGCATCCGGTAAACATTATCCCTGTACAGAAGAGTACCATTGACACTATTGAAGACCGTAATAAATATTTTATTGTTTTCATCTTGCACCTCCTTTCTTGTATCCGCCGATTCTCCAGACAAGCGCCAGTTTCAGTTTGAGAGGCCCGAAATAGTTGAGTTTGCCTGTCTGCTGATAAACATAATGACCGTCAAGCGGAATGTATTCCTCATATTCCGAATACATATAACCCAGTCCAAGACCTGTTTCAAGAGACAGGCTCTTTCCTATCGGGAACATATACCCGTAGCTGATGCCGGCATATCCGCCTTCTCCCTTATAACCTGTACCTTTATTTTCCAGGTCATACATGCCGCCCCCTACGAAGGCGCCGAGATAATGTCCGTGCCAGTCTTTCTTCTTGCCGAACCAGTAGCGCACTTCCGGACTGATATTCATTATCTGATAATATCTGTGCGTCTCGTTTTTATGCCACCATGAAACATTACCCTCAATATTCACCGACCATTTGTCATTTATCAGATATTCTATCTCCAGAGACGGGGAAAGAAGCAAGTCATAGAGCATGTTGGTTTTCAATGCCCACTTTTCCACATATATCCTTTCTTCCACTTCAGATGCAACAACAGCAACCGATTTTGCAGAATCAGCCCTTGCCAGGCTGTCCGCTCTCATCCGTGCAAGTCTTGCCGCTTCTGTTTCAACTCTTGCAAGACTGTCCGCCTTAACCCTTGCGAGGCTATCTGCTCTCAATTTCGCAAGACTGTCTGACTTTACTCTGGCAATACTGTCCTCCCTTTCACGCAAAGCCCTTGCTTCCGCTTCAGGGTCATACCCGTCAGCATAAAGAAGACCGAGAAGAGCTACCACATCCTTGCTGCCGTTATATGACTTTGTCGAATTCTTTGTTTTATAATACTCTTCCTTCATCCCCCAATTCGTAATGAAATAGGATTTCACCTGATTGGAACGGTTCTTTGCCGCTTTCAGATTCTGAGCCTGATCTGGATATGAACCGCAGAATCCGCGTATAAGGATGTAGGCTTTTCCGGAAGTTATCTCCTCCCGGTGGTCATCAATCAAAGCGAAAGCCCTCTTGATGGAGTTTTCATTACCTTTGAAAGGAGAGAAAAACATCAGTTTTCCGGGCACGAATCGAAAAAGAATCGTGGAATCATTATCCGGAGCTATCAGATTGTCACTATTTCTTCCTGCCCATACATAATGAGGCAGTATGCATAATAACAATAACGGAATTACAAATCGTTTCATCGTTATCCAATTAATAGTTTTTCAAACTGCACAAAATTCAAGCATAGCTGGATAAATAAGAAAGGTCCATCTCTTGCGAAGAGTATTTCAATCTCGAAGAAACGACTAATAAGAAACTATATTTCTCTTGCGAAGAGTTGTAATCGAATTCATATACTTTTACATGAAAATCACATTCAAGACATTTATATTGAATTGTAAATACAATTAAATGAATATCAGAGTACTATATATGGTTCAAAAAGTCTAAAGCATAATAATGCCGGAAATAGACATATCCCAGAACATTCTAAATGGCAACAAGTTATAGCAATACATCGAACTTCTTGATAAAAATAAATAGTTATACCGGATAATTTTTTGATAGGAAAAGCATAAATGTATATATTTGCATTACAGAAGCATATCAAAAAAGTATAAATAAAACCAGAGTTCTTTCTCTTCGCAAGAGACGGACTTTTCGTTTTCTTTTTTGAAGATTAGTTTAACAATTAAAACAAAAACAGGCCCGGTAAAACCATCCAGCTCATTGACAATATTGTAATTAGGTTTTGCAAAAAATTCTTAAGGTTTATGGTGTCAGTATCGTTCAAGTAAAAAAGCTACTGCAAACGGATAGGCTGAAACAACGACTGACATCATGCATGTTTGCACGTATCAAAACCGGCAAGTTCAAGAAAAGTTTTGTATTTGCATAATCTACGATATTTTCAAGGAATCTGTCTGACTTTTACCGAATACCGGCATACAAAAAACAAAATGGCAATAAGAAAAAATCTGTTTTTATTTTTTGTGCTTGCGATGAGTTTGTCAATGCTGCTTTCGTCCGGTAAGGCAGCAGCTCAATCGTATCACAACAGGAATGCATATGACAGATTTTCGATATTATTCAGGATAAACGAGTCCCGTATAGACACTTTGTTTATGGAGAACCGCGTTTCGGTCAGATACATGTCTGATTTTATTGACCGTATCTTGTCGGAAAGCAGGTACAGGCTCGACTCCGTTTCGATTGTGGCATCCGCATCACAGGACGGACGACTACAATATAATATCATGCTTTCGGAGAAACGTGCCAGCAGTGCAGCATCATTTGTAAATACGATTCTTGACGGCATGTCCGACCAGATGCTTGTTAAAGTGCCGTTGGGAGAGGATTGGGATACGTTTGAGAATATGGTTGAAGAGGATACGCAATTCCCGTCAAGAGAGGAAGCGCTGGAAATAATCCGTTCGGACATGGACGAAGACCTGAAAGAACGCAGATTGAGGAATCTGCCAGGATTTTTCAGATATATGCTTGAAAACCATGTACACAAGTTAAGGGTAGTACATTGTGTTTTCCATTATACGGTAATGGAACCTGTAATAGACACGGATCTTGCCTCTTTGCAGACTCCGGTTATCAGTTCTGCAGACGAATACTATTTGCCGGAAATTGAATATCACGGTACTTTACAGGCATGGGAAGAATCCGTGCAAAGAAAAATGATATTCGCTCTCCGTACCAATCTGCTCGTACCTGCGCTGAATGTGGGTGTTGAAGTACCTGTTGGGAACAAATGGTCTGTCGGAGCAGACTATTATTTCCCGTGGTGGTTGTCAAGGCGCAACGACAAATGCATACAGATGCTGTCGTGGTTTCTGGATACGAAATACTGGTTCGGCAATAACAGAAAAGAGAAGGACAAATTGTCCGGACATGCCGTAGGATTTTATTCAGGATTCGGATATTATGATTTCCAGTGGCATAAAAGCGGATATCAGGGAGAGTTCATCGACATAGGAGTGGATTATACGTATTCCATGCCGATAGCAAAAAACAGATTGAGGCTTGCTTTCAACATAGGCGCAGGATGGATCCATACGGTAAGAAGACATTATACACCTACAGACGGATATGAAGAACTTATAAAGGATCCTGGAGTTAAGCATTATAAAGTCAACTTCTTCGGACCTACAAGGGCCTCAGTATCGCTTGTCGTGCCAATTACGGTCAAATCAAAAAGGGGAGGTGCGAGATGAGAAGAGCTGGATATATAATTTTCTGTTTCATACTTGTCCTGACGGCATACTCATGCAGGAGAAGACCCCTTGTTACGGCTGACAACAATGTTCAGGTAGTCATATCCATCAATACGGATATTGTCAATCATACTGTAGACAAGCTGCAGTCAATGATGAGAGTGATGTTTTTCGATAATGAAACCGGACGTTTTGCGACACAAGCCTTTCTTCCCCTGACAGGAGGTATTGTCAATCTTGTGCCGAACAGGGTTTATGACATGCTGGTATACAATTTCAATACTGAAAGCACGATTATCGGAAATGAAAACATATATGATGCAATATATGCCACAACAAACAATGTACCTGACAGTTACAGGAATACTCTCAGAAGCCGCGGAACCAAGTTCGATGACGAAAAGATCGTATATGAACCTGACCATCTGTTTGTAGGCAGCCTGGAAGACGTATATATTCCTGCACGTGGAACCGGGATGGAGAGGGTTGTTCTTGAAGTGGAAGCATCCACCGTCGTGGAAACATGGAAACTCATAATAGACAAAATCGACGGAATAGAATGGGTAAACGGAATATATGGAGTGATTTCAGGTCTTTCCGAAGGGAATATACTTGCCGACCGGATCAGGATTGACAACCATGTATCCGTCTTCCTTGAAAATTATGTAACATATCAAGACGGTTCAGTTGAATTCAAATTCAATACCTTCGGCTACAACCCGGCAGGAGAGCAGATCTCATCCTTGGTGATAGTGGATGTGGCCGGTAAAGGTCATGAGTTCAATATAGACATATCCGACAGATTCATTGACAACAAAAGGCAGATAATAGAAATCAAAACCGACAAAATAGTTATAGAAAAACCGGAAGATGGTACCGGAGAAGGCGGTCTTAAGCCCGATGTCGATGATTGGGAAAACATAGAAACAGATATAGTCATTTAACTTATTAATAAATAATAATATTAACAATAATATTTAATGATATGAAAAGATTTTTTATACTCGCAGCAGTTATTGCAGTGCTGGCTGCCTGCACCAAAACGACTGTCTATGATGACACCAGGAATGAAATAGGAATCAGTCCTGTAGCAGGACAGGTTACTAAGGCTAACGGTCCGATTAAAGACAATACATATCCTCAAGACTTGTCTTTCGGTATTTTCGCATATCATAAAATCACAACAGAATCTCAGTCTTGGGCTGATTTTTACGGAGCAGAAGCGCCAGAGTTGTATATAGACAACGGAGAATTTATATATAAATCTACATACTGGGGTGGCAATCCTGATCCGTACTATTGGCCTAAAACAGGTTATCTTGCATTTGCAGGATACAGTCCGTTTGATCTGACAAAAACAAGTGTCAGTTACACGAATGCAGAAAAACCAGGTATTACTATTGAAGGTTTTCAACAGGGAGAATATGTATGGGCAACAAATGCAGGGGCTGTAACCAATAGTACAGTTGATCTTATGTGGTTTGATGCGGACGACCAGAATACGGCAAATTCAGGTCCTATGGCTGTCAAATTCAGGCACGCGCTTTCATGGCTTGACTTCAATGTCAAAACTGATGCTACTGCAAGCGGAAAATTCCAAATACTGAAGATAACGCTCACAAACGTATGTACAAAAGGAAATTTCAACTCAAATACAGGAGCAGATTCCAATCAGGACGAATGGAGCGAACTTTCTGAAAGCAGGGATATTGTACTCTACGACAATGAGACCGGTACGAATATAAATGAAACAGCACAGCCATTCGGGGATCTTCTTATCATACCGCAAAGTATAGCATTGACTGCCTCAGTAAAAAATGAGTCTAAAATAATCGTCGAATACCAACAGTTGACTTCAGCAGGCACTCCTCTTAAAGAAACATATACAGGTACACTTACTGATACTGGTACTGATACTGGGTCTTGGGAACTTGGCAAGCATTATACCTATAATCTGACATTTACATTAAATGAAATATTAATCAACCCTTCTGTTGATAACTGGACAGATGCTACAGGTGGGAATATAACAATCCAGTAATCAAATTTAAAAATCTTTTCGGTATATGCCGGACTGAGATGTCATGGTTTTGGGGGATGCTGCAGATTCACGCAGATGTTTATTTACAATACTGAAAAGGAAACATGAAACGAACGGATATTTACATACTTCCAGTTGTGCTTGTCACGGCGATCTCCTGTACCGGATCTTCTCTCCGGTACGGGAAAGATATGCCTATATTCATAGATCCGGAAAGCGGAGATTTCAGTACGAAATCCCTCTTCGAACCGGACAATTTCCATACTCCGGGAAATACGTTGAGAGTGTACGACAAGTTTACGCTCGGGGATGCTTCCACGATGCACATAAACGGGGATGAAGCTACATGCGACGGAACAAACTGGAATTTCGGAAGTCCGAAATACTGGACGAAGACGGGCACGCACTCGTTTACGGCTTATGCAGCAAAAAACATCTCCGATGGCACCCTGATCGCCCCGGATGGAAGCGGAACGCCTGCAACGGTTTATGACGAAGCAGACGAGAGTCTTACCGTAGGACCCTGGACCATCACATCCGAGAGTCAGTTCGATTTCATCTATGGACACCATACCCGTAAAATGACGGAAACAAATCCGTACCGTCCGGTTCCTCTTCAGATGAAGCATCTTCTCTGTGCATTGCAGTTCAACTTTGTAAATCTCATACCTGACGATGACGTTGTATTCAAGTCATTCCTCCTTGAAGGAATATACAGACAGGGTACAGCTGTAATCGCGAAAGAGAGCCTGCCGGCAATAACGCTTGAAAACAATACAGGCACGGCTTTCGAAAAGAGCGCTGACAGGTCAATCCTGTATAATGAGACCTATAATATTTTCGCGGATACAGGCAAGGCTGGAGCAGACGGATATATGCTTGCCTGGCCTCATCCCAATGACCGCTTTTCAGATATAAAGGGTGTGCTGACCTACACCCAGAAAGGAATTTCAGCGACAAAGGAAATCGATTTCACGGTGGCTGAAACAAACAACTGGAGAGCAGGCTACAGATATGTATACAACTTGTATCTCCATGACAACAAGATCACTTTTGAAGTGAAGGTTTTGCCATGGATTGTGGATGATGTTATAATTGACGGTTAGATGATGAAGACGGCAGTATATCTTTTTTCCACGGTTGCGGTACTGACAGCTACCGTATCTTGCGTCAAAAACGGATTTCCGGACAGTGAAGACAACAGGATTGCGTTTTACGTGAAAACAACCCCTGTCCAAAGCCCGTCAGTGAAATCCATAATAGAAGATACGGGTACTCTTGTCGACGGCAGATTACCCATATATGTATCGGACGGACTTACCAATCCGGCATTTTCTAATACGGAAGTCGCCTATACGAAAAACGGCGTCTGGAAATCCAATGTAGACTGGACAGACAAGGAGTATTCATTCTATGCATACATCGCGTCGCCTATAGCGCAGCCGACTTCAACAAACGGTGGAATCAGCAATATCCTTAACAACGGCTCCATCCTCTACATAAATCAACCTAAAACCTACACAAAAAGCGAGGATGTGTGGGCAGATTACCTTATGTCATACAGGGTAAAGGTAAACGGTGCCGACAAGCCGCTTGTAAAACTGGATTTCGAAAGATTAACAAGCTGTGTGGAGCTGTATATGGGAATGGGAGTAAACATGTCGGAAGTGACCGTAAAAAAAATAGAGTTCAGGAATGTCAATACGCGGGCGAAATACGAATTGAAATACCATGCAGTTCCCGGAGACAATGCAGATAATTCCGGCATGAAAAATATCTGGTCCGTGATGATTGACGATTCCGAAGTCGCTACATATACATATCAACCTCAAACGAATATTGAAGGTTTGTTGAAGATGTATGATGCAGAAAACAGATTCGTTGAGGACAATCTAAAGATGAGATTTCTTACCGTACAGCAGGATGTGATGAACATTGAACTGTACATAGAGTATCAGGCACTGGAAAACGGCAAACAGACAGACTATACCGCCGTTTTCGAACTTGCTGACTATCCCCAGGAAATATGGTACAGGGGACATAAGATAAGGTATTTTGTAGGTATAGATTCAAGTGTGGATCTGGAAGGCACTATTGAAGAGTGGAAAACTGTCGAGTTTATAGAAACCACTCTGCTTCCTGATCAGATTTAAAACATTCCATCAATGGGGATCCGAATGAAAAAAACATCAGTATATATTGTATTGCTCGTTTCTATTGCAGCACTTTCATCAGCCTGTGTGAAAAAATTTGAACCTGACATTAACGACATGCGTATCAGGATAGGTGCAAATATTTCTTCATCGGTAATAGTCTCAAAATCGGCCACACCTTACATCGACTATGATTACGGCGAAGAACTTGCCATATCCGTATTGAGATGGGATGAAGGAGAAACGGTCAAACCGTCCGAACTGACACCTATGGATGCCACTTTGGGCAAGCCTTCAAACAACGGGGAGTGGATAAGAAAAATAACTTTCGAATCCGGAAATACCCAGTTTTATAATGACAGGCAAAAAGAAGTTGGATTTACAGGATGGTATCCGCGTGAATCGGACAGCTGGGTAAAGGATGCGTCAGACAAGATGATACATGATGACGGTCATATGGAATACCTGATAGACGGACAGACGGATGTGATGGTCAGTTCGTTCGAAAAGGGGACTTTCACAACAGGCATAAACCCTCTCATGTTCAGCCATGCCTTGTGCATGTATAATATTTACGCCTATGCTGTGGACAACGAGACACGTGACGAGTGGGGAAAACTGACGGAGGTAACAATTACAAATCTTCCCCAGAAGCTGATAATCACATGGCCTGAGGATATTACGTCTGGAAAGCCTGTATTTTCATTCGAAGATGGAACCAAGCAGACCATTTCCATTCTTTCGGCGACCTCTGAAGCTGAGTATGTTGAACTCCATGCAGGTTTTCCATCATCCGGGGAAGGCCTTATAGGGACTGTTCTGTGCGGCAGTCCCAACGACGGAATCATAGGCATCATTGCAAAAACATCAGAGCATAATTCCGGTAATTCGGTCTCCATCGCAAGAAACTTCAAACCCGGGTACTCGTACAATATATTCCTGAGATTTTCTTCCAAAGGGATTGTCAACGCGGAAGTTTCGGCAAGCGAATGGCAATATGACGGAAATGAAACCTTTATAAATCTGGAACCTGACGTCAGAATATTTACCGATCTTTCTCGATACGGTACCGCAAACTCATACATTGTATCGTCTGCAAATCTCGGCTATTGTTTCGACGGTACTGTCAAGGGGAATGGCGTGAACACCCTTACGGACAGTGACGGCCGGATAATCGAACTTCCTGACAGGAATGTAAACCTTGATGTGGATTCGGTGCGTATTATCAGAAGTGATGCCATGATGAAGCTTGTTGGCGGGAAAATGACATTCATCGAAGATTATAATGAAAGGGTAAATACACCGATCATAGAACTCGCGTCCAATAAACTCAGTGAAGGGAAAGTGCTCTTTACAGTGCCGGGGAACCCGGATAATCCGGATGACTTCACCCTGCAGTACAGGGGTAATGTAAAAATAGGTGCATACAAGAACGGAGAACTGGTATGGAGCTGGCATATATGGGTTACCGACAAACCTTACAATCAGGGTTATGCAAACGGATATTCTGCAATGGACAGAAATCTCGGGGCCGTAACTACCGATCATTCGACATTTCAGTCCGCACGTTCCCAATGGTCCGGACTTTATTACCAGTGGGGCAGAAAGGATGCCATATTCAGACCTACGGTAGATTACAACCCTGACTGGGACTACATATGGCCGCGCAATGTGAAACCTGCCACATCCCTGCAGGAGATTCACAAGGATCCTACCGCATATTACTATACCGAAGGAAATCAGAGCTGGACAACCGACACGGAGAACCAGGGACATTTCTGGGGATATGTAGGGCCATGGGACAATTATGTGAAGACATTGTACGATCCTTGTCCTCCCGGATACCGAGTTCCCGAAAACTTATCATGGCATGCATCAGAAATGGCAACTAAAGTAAGTAAACTTGTAAATGCTACAAACGAATTTGCCGGTTACAGATTCAGCCTCGGCGATATGATAAATATCTATTATCCAGGCACCGTATGTCTTGCCGAAGGTGTACTGAAAAACAGTGATGACAAGTCGGAAAGTACTCTGCGTGAAGCGACATATCTCTCATCCGCCACACCATATATCAATTCCGAAGGTATAGTCGAGCAACAGGCATCGTATCATTTCAGTTATATGGACGGCAGGGATGTAAATTCGGTTCTGATATCAGATCCGGTTAATTATCATACTGAATGGACTGCGGCATACCCGGTCAGATGTATACTTGAGAGCTCTTCCCCTACAGTAGACAACTTGAGCAAGAGTCAGACTGCAAATTCGTATATGGTATCCAAGTCCGGATTCTACAAGTTCAGGGCAACCATAAGGGGCAACGGTGTTACAGGACTTAATATATATCAGAACGGAAACATATTTTTCAGAGCTTTCGATGCAGGCATGGGTTCAGCAATAACCGGCATAGACCGAGTGGATATACTATGGTGGCAGGGAGATCTCAAGGCTGGCAGCGATTACAGGACATTTGCGGAAAGCAACCCGTCTCCCGAAGAAATAGATGAAAAATGTCCTGTCAAAATCATCAACAACGGCAGCCTGAAAGATGATTATGCAATGTTCTATGCAGTTGTTGATGAAAAAAACTACGGCAACGTGGGTCTGGCAGCGTATGATGTAAACGGCAAAATACTCTGGACTTGGCATATATGGATACAACCTGGCACTTTCGTAGTAAATCTGGGCGACTATACGGTAATGGACAGGAATCTCGGAGCCACTTTTGCGCCTTCCGATACAGAGACTATCGACGGGAACAACCTTGCCGCATCTTTCGGCATGTATTACCAATGGGGCAGAAAAGATCCTTTTTTCCCTCCAGCATCGCAAAGTACAACAGGAAATGATACCTATTACTGGTTCGAGAAGACGTCAGGCGGATGGGTAAGGCGTTCAGAAAATACAATAACAGGAAAAAGCTCGATACAGGCATCTGTCGAGAATCCTTTACGGTTCTTCTCCAGCAGCAACACTTTCTGGCAGACGACATATACCAATTACAAGGGCGAAGCTAATGATTTCTGGGGATACGTAGGCAGTGCCGGTTCCATAGGAGAATCATTTGCCAAAACGATGTACGACCCGTGCCCTCCCGGTTACAAGGTCATGCAGCACAATGTATTCCTCTCTGCCAACATATGTCAAAGCGATTATGATACTCCGGAATACAATATTTCAAACAGCAATATAAGCGTATATGCATATGCCATGTTCCTTAATCAGGACATGAGTACCACTTTGGGTAGCATCAAGACATCCGGGATATGGTTTCCAAATGCTCCTGCTATAATAGGCAGTTCCGGATATTTTTCCGGAGCATCCGGCCCTTATCGTCTCTCAACCGCCACACCTTTCTATACAACCACCGGCGGCGAGAAATTGAACACTAGAGAAATGAGATGGAACAAGAACGGAAACCGGTATAAAGCGATGCAAAACAATTCATACGGAATGGCTGATGCAAGAGTAGTAAGATGCCAGATGGAGTAAAGTCGTTAACGCATTTAAATAAAAAGACAGGAACATGAGAATCACTTCAATATCATATTTTGCCGTAATAACAGCAATATCCGTTTCCTTCTCCGGATGCAGGATTGAAGATGCGTGTGGTGACGGAAACGGAAACGGAGAAAAAAGGAGTTTCGAGATAGATGCCAGCTGTTCTGTATCGACAACCGGGAACGGTACTTCAGGGGATGGAATACTTACAAAAGCCATTATAGGTTCGACTACAATCACTTCTCTTGATGCCAATTTTGTCAAGCTGGACGGCAGTGTTAGGGGATGGCTTCCTGAAGAATACATATATGCGGAAGACAATTTTACCGGATGGGATGACGGACAGGCGAAAATACTGGATGCATCGATACTTTCATCGCCGGACAATACCGAAGGCATACATTTCCGTTCGATAGTTTTTTCTCCGAGACAGACATACAGGTATGAAGTAAGGCCGGAGGGAAACGTGGCAAATGAAGATGATATTACAGCCTATGTTACACGTATGGTAGGATGGTATCCGAAAACTTTCGATCTGCCGAAGGACCCGGATGGCAAGCCTACTGATTATGTATTCAGGGAGAGTTCCACCTACAGACAGGTTGAGAAGGATGGTAAAACCTATGATTGTGTGGAATTCAAGAACAAACTCGACGGAAAGACGGACCTGATGATGACGGATATGCGCGAGGGCCGTTATGATCTTTCAGGCAAAGGGTTCAAAAACAATACTGCCAGCGATATTGATATACAGCCTTACGGACATATGTTCAAAGAGTACATGAATCCATCTTCAGGATACATGTATTGCAATTACTTCACTTTCAGACATTACCTTACAGGAATAAGACTTTTTATAAAAATAGAGGAAAGTCATCTTAACATAAAGTCGTGGGAAAAAATCAACAATGTGGTCTTCGTTGATCAGCCGGGTACGGTGACAATTGCCTTGCCTGAAGTTCAGAGCAGAGGCAATTCAGAAAGTACAATTACCAACGGTGCCACTGCGACATTGCCGGCAGAAGGCATTACACCATTATTCGGTGAAGCATTGTTATGGGAGGACAGGGAAGATATCCCTATAATCAAGGATGCAATGGCGGAAAACGACCCAGACCATCCTGAATTCGCGGAAACTCCGGATTATCCGATTCTCTATGATAATGCCATAAGTCTGGAACCTACATATCTGGGGTATATACTGGCTGAACCTGACACGGATACCGAACTTGAAATACATACCGACGCCGGTGTCGAAAAGGTGACAATTCCTGCTCTGCTTCCTGAAAACAGAAAGATACTTGAAGCAGGCCATATCTATAACATAGTGATAAACGTCAAAGCGGAAGGAGCCATTGAAATTGTCGTGGGAAACGATGATGACAAGCATTTCAGAAATCTTGCCCCATACAATAGTTCCATTGGGGATTTCGAATACTCAAACTGTTATGTCATCAGTCAGGAAACTATGAAAATAAACGATACGGAATATTATGAGGGATTCTATTTCCCCGGTACTGTTGCAGGCAGAGGTAAAAAGGGAATGCTCTCTATATCCGGAAGAGATTTGTATCCGGAGGACGTATATTTTACACCGCATTCGGTGAGACTGCTATGGCAGGACCAGCCTTATCTAGTCACCCATGTGGAACTGATTCACGGTTATGTGAGGTTTGTTCTGAATGACAAATGCCGGGACGGAAGCCTTCAGGGCAATGCTGTGATTGCAGTTCTTGACAATAACAACAATATCCTGTGGAGCTGGCATATATGGGTCACGGACAATATAAAGGATATCACATATACGAACTTAAGATTCATGGACCCGGAAAATTCACCTCAATACACCAATAATCCGACTTCTACGGAAGATAAAACACTTCCGTCCGTAACTATCATGAACATGAACCTGGGGGCGACAACAACTACCTGGCAGACAGGCGATCCTCTTGACAATTACGGACTATATTATCAATGGGGAAGGAAAGACCCCTCTCCGGGGCCTCCAGCGTATGATTATTCAAGGAACGACATGTCTACAAAACCGTATTATTATCTTGACGACGGAGAGTACTCACGTATATATGAACACCTTGAAGCCCTGCCTACAGTAGAAACGGGAGCCATAAGGCCATTGGATATAATAGGTCCTACACAGATAAGTCTGACTTATCCAAACGACTGGCTTTTTGTTTCGATTGACCAGCTATGGGGATATGATCCCGTAAGCAAAAAGGTAGTCTACAAGACAATTTACGATCCGTGTCCTTACGGCTACAGGGTTGCCGATGATGAACTTTTTGCATTGTTCTATCATGCATATAATATCAGTTCTTCGGCATGGTGCGTTAATTGGGAAAAAGGTGTAGTAATATCGGGAGGGACATCGGAAGGGACAGCCGTTCAGAATTTCTTTCCTTATACAGGATGGAAAGGTCATGACAGGAGCAGAACGGACAAGACCCATGCATGGTTCAATGTAGGAAATCTTGGAGATTATCAGGATGCCCGTGTCTGCAAGAATTCGTCGACCTATATGAATCACAGAGGACGCAGTTTCATAATAAAAAACAGCATGTTCGGCACCGACGGTAAGTTTGTGGTACAGGATGTTTCTCCCTCATATACCAAATACGTTACAAACGACTATGCAAACAGGACGTCAGCTTCACCTGTCAGGTGTGTAAGATACAATGCCTCCGGAGAAGAATCCCGCTGATAATAATGCGGGCCGGTAACACCGGAGGACATTTCTGATTATCTTTGCACGCTTTTTCAACAACACTACGCAATGGTACGTCAATGTGCAATTATTTTCGGATGTCTTGCCCTCGGGGAGTTGGTAGTATGGTTCACTGGCATCAAGCTTCCGTCCAGCATAACAGGAATGCTGCTGCTCACGTTTTTCCTAAAAATAAAACTGATAAAACTGGAATGGGTTAAAGGCATTTCGGATTTTCTTGTAGCCAATCTGGGATTTTTCTTCATTCCGCCTGGAGTGGCTCTCATGCTCTATTTCGACATAATAAAGGCCGAATTTCTGCCGATTGTGGTGGCTTCGGCTGTAAGCATGGTTGTAGTGCTGCTCGTCACTGGATGGGTACACCAGATTACACGCAGGATTTTCAAATAACAAGTATAACGGAGCGAATATGGACTTTCTGAGAAACGAATTTTTTCTGCTGGCAGTGACATTTGCCGTCTATTATGCAGCATGGAGACTCCAGAGGAAAACGGGTTTCATGCTTCTCAATCCCATACTTGTCACAATCGCGATACTGATAACACTGCTGATGGCATTCGACATAGACTACGAGACATACAACAAGGGTGGCAAATATATTGAATTCTGGCTCAAGCCGGCAGTCGTTGCACTCGGGGTGCCGCTTTACACACAGCTCGAAGTGATAAAGAAACAGATACTCCCCATACTCCTGTCCCAGTTTGCCGGATGCGTCACGGGCATTATATCTGTCGTACTGATAGCAAAGGCAATGGGGGCTTCGCAAGAGGTAATTCTGTCTCTGGCGCCCAAATCAGTAACCACCCCGATAGCGATGGAGGTAACAAGGACTATAGGCGGAATACCGTCACTTACCGCAGCCGTAGTTGTCGCAGTAGGAATACTCGGAGGCTTGCTCGGTGTGAAGACAATGCAGGTGGCAAGGGTCGGAAGCCCGATAGCGCAGGGACTGTCTCTCGGCACGGCGGCCCACGCAATGGGAACATACACGGCCATGGGCATAAGCAACAAATACGGTGCGTATGCCAGTCTCGGACTCACCCTCAACGGCATACTCACCGCACTTCTTACTCCCGCCGTACTGCAGTTTATGGGAATGATATGATTGACAGGACTATCTTGAAAACAACAGTTCCCTGTATTTCGGCAGAGGCCATATTTCGTCATCTACCATAAGTTCCAGCTTGTCTATTTCATAGCGGATCTTTTCCAGATATGGTCTTACCTTTTCAGTATATTCCTCCGCCCTTTTTACCATATCTTCAATAGTATTCGCTTTTTTTCTGGCTTCTATCATCTCATCCACCAGAACGCTTATAGTATTGATATGTGAAGATACACTTCTGATGTTCTCAAGCTGAGGAGCATAAAAGGATGCGTCTCCGAACATTTCCTTCAGACCGCGTACATTTTCAAGAAGCCTGTTCTGATATACGATGGCTATCGGAATAATATGATTGAGAGCAAGGTCACCCATCACCCTCGCTTCTATCTGGAGTTTCTTCATATAAATTTCATTCTTTATCTCAAAACGGGCCTCCAGTTCACGTTCGCTGAATATTCCCATTCCTACAAACAATGATTTGGCCTTTTCCGAGATATATGCTCTGAGCGAAGGTATGCAATCCTGTTCTGTGGAAAGGCCCCTTGCTTCAGCTTCCTTAAGCCATTCGCGGCTGTATCCGTTTCCTTCGAAGCGTATCTTTTTCGAGTCTATG
This sequence comes from uncultured Bacteroidales bacterium, assembly GCA_949296645.1. Taxonomy (GTDB): domain Bacteria; phylum Bacteroidota; class Bacteroidia; order Bacteroidales; family UBA932; genus CALUPD01. The sequence goes on along the minus strand of CASFPH010000022.1, from coordinate 42,919 downwards.
ATATACTGGCGCAAAGTCTGGAAAATAGCCTCATCACGTTTTACTCCGTTTTCCACAAGCGATTCCACTTCATTCTTGAAATCGGCAAGCTGCTTCGCTACGGCAGTGTTCAACACAATCATAGGTCCTCCGCAGTTGGCCGACGACCCTACTGCCCTGAATTCAAACCTGTTGCCGGTAAATGCAAATGGGGAAGTCCTGTTCCTGTCGGTGTTGTCAAGCATGATTTCAGGGATTCTGCCCACATTGAGTTTAAGCTCCGTCTTTTCGTCAGGTGTCATCTTGCGGTCGGTAACCTTTTTCTCCAGTTCGTCGAGCACCGAGGAAAGATACTGTCCAAGGAATACGGACATTACCACAGGAGGTGCCTCGTCCCCACCGAGTCTGGACTCGTTGCCGAGTGAGACGATACATGCCTTGAACAGATCCGCATATTCACTTACAGCCTTTACCGTGGAGACAAGGAATATCAGGAACTGCATGTTGGATTTAGGATTCCTGCCTGGAGAAAGCAGATTAACGCCTGTATCCGTCATCAGCGACCAGTTGTTATGTTTGCCCGAACCGTTCACGCCCTTGTACGGTTTTTCATGAAGCAATGCCCTGAAACGGTGCTTCCTGGCAATTTTCTTTATCGTTGACATCAGAAGCTGATTATGATCCACTGCCAGATTGGCTTCCTCGAAAACCGGAGCACATTCAAACTGGTTAGGTGCCACCTCGTTATGTCTTGTTTTCACAGGAATTCCGAGCTTATGGCATTCCTGTTCGAGCTCCTCCATGAATGCAGTGACACGTCCCGGAATCGAACCGAAATAATGGTCTTCAAGCTGCTGGTCCTTTGCAGACTGGTGCCCCATAAGAGTACGTCCGCAAAGTTTCAGATCCGGACGTGCGTTGTAAAGAGCCTCGTCCACAAGGAAATACTCCTGTTCCCAACCTAATGTGGCATAGACCTTTTTCACGTCCTTGTCGAAATACTGGCATATCTCGGTAGCAGCCTTGTCAATCGCAGCCAGAGCCTTCAGCATAGGAGTCTTGAAATCCAAAGCTTCACCGGTGTAAGCCACAAATACCGTGGGAATACATAGAGTACCGTTGTTTATAAATGCGGGAGATGCCGGGTCCCATGCAGTATAACCCCTTGCCTCGAAAGTATTCCTTATACCCCCGTTCGGGAAACTGGAAGCATCCGGTTCCTGCTGTATAAGGAGTTTTCCGTCGAAAGACTCTATGGCAGTACCGTCAGGAAGCAAATCTATGAACGAATCATGTTTTTCCGCAGTAGCTCCATTGAGCGGTGCAAACCAATGCGTATAGTGCGTCACACCTTTCTCCATCGCCCATGCTTTCATCGCTGAAGCCACCTGATCAGCCAGCGATCTGTCTATAGGCTCGCCTTCAGCCATAGCCTTTTCAAGTTTTCTGTAAGCTTCAATCGAGAGATACGTTCTCATTTTCGACATGGTGAACACATCGTCCGCAAAAAGAGCAGACGGTTTCGCCGACTTCGCTCCGGAAGATTCTCTTGATGCCAGTTGTTCCAGAGCCATGAATCTGATTTTTGCCATAGGTTGTTGTATTATTTTTATTAAAATATCAAATTTACCAAAACACCCCTGCCTCACAAGGGTGTAAATATAATAAAAATATCTTTTATTACAACACACCCCCATAAAAATAGGGGGTACATGGCAAAATTATTACTTTATTTCAAGTATATCCCCAAATTTTGTGGTATATTGTCTGGAAAGGTGTTCTCTTTGGACATATTTCATCCTGTCTTCTCCCTGTACGGCAAGACGCACTGCATTTTTGCCGTTTTTCATATTTATATCGTCTATTACCGCCTGCAGTACTGCCTGCCTCGACCTGTCTATATTGTCGAACATCTCCATCTGACGACATCCGTCCGGGGATATGTCCCATAATATTACACCGGCCCTTTTTACCTTGAATCGAGGAATCTTTCTTCTGAACATAGAAAGGACAGTATGCACTATCTCCGAAGTATCGTTTGTCGGAACGGCAAATGCAGATGTGGACTGGATTGCAGAAGCACCCGAAGTATTCTTGAAACGGTCGGGTGCCACAAAGAATGTCACCGATGAACAGTATGACGACTGCATCCTGAGTTTAAGGGCCGAATCGGCTGCAAATGAAGACACAGCCTCTTCCACCGATTCAATATCGGAAAGTCCGTCGCCGGAAAAGCTTCTGCTTGTACAGATCGACTTCTTCGAATCCATATCATCAGGAATCACACACGGTATACCTCTGAGTTCTTTCCATGTACGTACCCCTGTCACCCCCATCATCACCTTCACGAAATGCTCGCTCTTTTCCGTAAAATCAAGAGCCGTCCTTATCCCGTAATATTCCAATTTGGATATGCTGCGCCTGCCTATACCCCAAACCTCATGCGCCGGAAGCCCGGAAAGAGCCTTGACTCGCTGTACGTCATTCTCTATCATACATACACCCCCGTAACCTCTGTATTTCTTGCCGTAATGTGCCGCTACCTTTGCAAGTGTCATTGTACCGGCTATACCGAGCGTTATCGGGATTCCGGTTCCCTTAAGAACCCTGCGCCTTATTTCCGAAGCATATTCCTTAAGATGAGACCCGCCGCCCATTCCCGAAACGTCAAGAAAAGCCTCATCTATGGAATATATATTGAGATCATCGGTATATTCCGACAGGAGAGACATGACCCTCGAACTCATATCACCGTACAAGGCATAATTGCTGCTGAAAACGACAACCCTTCCGCTTTCAGCCAGATGCCTTATCTTGAAATACGGAATGCCCATAGGTATTCCCATTGCCTTAGCTTCATTGCTCCGCGAAACCACACAGCCGTCATTGTTGGAAAGGACGACTACAGGCTTTCCTATCAGGGAAGGATTGAAAGCCCTTTCGCATGAGACAAAGAAATTGTTACAGTCTGCCAACATGTAATATCTGTCAGTCAGGGATGTACCGTTCATAGAAGCACCAATATCACAATATCCTGTAAAAGCTACAGAATTTTTCTACGTTTCTTTATACTGTAAGTCACAACACCCCATACTGTAAAATCATTTTCGGCTGTGACCTTTATCGGACTGTATCTGTCATTTGCCGGCTGCAGCCACAGGCAGTCCTTGTCTTTCTTTATGTATTTCAGCGTAAACTCCCCGTCAATGAAAGCCACGACCATATCGCCGTTTGTAGGCTCAAGCGATCTGTCAATCACCAATATGTCTCCGGCTTCTATCCCTGCTTCAAGCATCGAATCACCGACAACTCTGGCATAGAATGTAGTGGCAGGATGATGCACAAGCTCCCTGTTCAAATCTATCGATTCAGACATGCTATCCTGTGCAGGAGAAGGAAACCCTGCCCTTACGCCATGGTCGGCAAAAGGCAGGGCAAGTTCCTCTGAAAAATCCGCTGAAGAAATCTCAAGTTCCGGATTGTCAGTCATCATTCAATTATTTACAGATAATCTTCAAAATACATCGTCACCTTGTCCATAAGATGTATTCTGTCTTTGCCCAGTACATTGTGTTCTGCACACGGATAAGGGAAGTAGTCCACCTGAACGTTATTCACGATACATGCCCTTATGAAGCTGAGGCTGTGCTGCCATACAACTACGTTATCGACTGCACCCTGACATATCAGAAGTTTGCCCTTGAGATCCTTGGCCTTGTTGAGCAGACTTACTTTTTCATAGCCTTCCGCATTTCTGTGCGGACTGTCCATATAACGTTCGCCATACATCACTTCATACCATTTCCAGTCGATTACAGGACCACCGGCAACTGCTACCTTGAATATATCGGGATAATTCGTGATGAGGGATATGGTCATGAATCCGCCATAGCTCCATCCGTGTACGCCTATCCTGTCCTTATCGACATAAGGCAGCGACATAAGCATCTTCACGCCCTCCATCTGGTCAGCCATTTCAGCCTGTCCGCACTGTCCGTAGATGGCTTTCTCAAATTCGGCGCCCCTGTTTGATGTTCCCCTGTTGTCCTGTACATATACGAGATACCCTTTCTGAGCCATGTACATTTCCCAGTTCCTCAGCTCGCCTAGCCATGTATTCTTCACGAGTTGCGAATGAGGGCCGCCATAGACATACACGACAACCGGATATTTTTTCGAAGGGTCGAAATCCTTCGGTTTGATCAGTCTGTAGTAGTTGTCAAATTTGCCGTCAGCGCTCTTCACGGTACCGAGGCTTATTTCGCAATATGCATAGTCTTTCACAGGATCCGGTGCAGTGAACAGATTTTCATCGAACTTGAGATCCGTCGATTTTAGGTCAATGACTCTCGGCGTAGTGAGATTGCTGTATGTATCGATGAAATATTTTCCGTCAGGACTGAGTTTGACATCATGCCATCCCGCCACTGAAGTAAGAGCTGCCTTCTTCCCGGACTTGATTTCCTGTCTGAAAAGATGATTGTCTACCGGGGATACTTCAGCAGAAGTATAATATATGTTCTTTGCATCCTGGCCTGCATACTGAACATCTGCATCCACATTTGTGAATCTCTTCACATTGCCGTTCAGATCACATATGTAAAGGTTTCTGTATCCGTCCCTGTTGTCTGTACGGTATATGAATTTTTCAGGATCGGACTTGAGGAACACTACCGGATCCTGAGGCTCCACGAATTTTTCGTTCGTCTCCTCCAGAATTGTCTTCACGAAATCTCCCGTACGCACATCGTACATATTGAGTTTCATATGTTTCTGGTCTCTGTTGAGTACCTGCACAAGTATATGTTTTCCATCCGGGACCCATGTGATGTTTGTCAGATACTGTTCCCTGCCGAAATCGTCCGCCTTGAGGAATATCGTAGTCTGTGAAGCTATGTCATATATCCCGAAACGCACATTTTCGGACGGCATACCTGCCATAGGATATTTTATCTCCTTCAGTTTTCCGGTTCTTGAATTGATATCGAGAAGAGGGAAAGTACTGACCCTCGATTCATCTTTTCTGTAGAATCCGAGAAGTTTGGAGTCAGGAGACCAGAAAATTCCTCCGGTTATTCCGAATTCGTTTCTGCTGACAGTCTGTCCTGAGATTATATTTCCGTTCTTGTTTCTTGACACTGGAAAGACATTTCCGTTCTTGTCGCAATAGAACAGGTTGTTCTTTTTGGTGAATGCGAAAAGGTCACCTGAAGAAGGAGTGAAGTTCTCGGCACCGGCAGGCATCTTGAAACTGTATTCAAGATTCTTGTCCGACACATTTACCTTATAATATACTCCGGAATTTGTGAATGATATGTTTTCCGCATCAATCCATCTCACTGAAGGCATTCCCTTGAACTGTGTCCCGGCTGCTGCATTGATTTCATCCAGAGTTATTATTTCCACTTTTTTACCGTCTGCAGGTGTGTATCCCACCAATAACTTCGAGTCGACATATACAAGCTGGGATCCGTTCCCGCCTCTTGCATCCGCAGGTCTCCATTGATACCCGCGGCCCGCAGGCCTCAAATGTCCGCCAAGAATGGTTTCCTGCATATTGAGAATCTTTCCTTCCGGAGTTGCCGGCCTTACGTCTATGACTCCCGGCTGGGCTGCAAGCGACAGGCCTGCTCCCATTGCAATCAGACTCATAAATATCTTTTTCATCTTTTTTATATATTTTTACGTTTATATATTTTTTTACGGAAGAACAAAGATACTATAATATACCGAATAAAAATATACTAACTTCGTACAGTTTTTTCGTACAGTTTCAATAATCAAAACATATAAGAATTCATATATCATGAAAGGCAGATTCATAGAGGCCTGTGTCAACGGCCATTTGAGCGCAATCGAGGCGGAAAAGGGCGGTGCCCGCAGAGTGGAACTGTGTGCAGCGCTTCCTGAAGGGGGTACAACACCTTCATACGGAGAGATTATCATGACAGTAAAAAGTATCGGCATACCGGTAAACGTGATCATACGTTCCAGGGCAGGAGACTTCAACTACAGCAGAAGTGAAATCGATGTAATGTCCGAAGACATCCGCATCTGCAGGAAAGCAGGAGCGCACGGCATAGTCATAGGGGCCCTTACCCCGGACGGAGAGGTCGATATGGAAGCCTGCCGCCGCATGATAGAAGCCGCTGAAGGAAAGATGTCCGTCACATTTCACCGTGCATTCGACATGGCTGTCGACCCGTTCCGTGCGGCAGAACAGATCATCGCGCTTGGATGCCACAGGATACTCACATCCGGCCAGGCCAATTCCGCATACGAAGGGAGAGAACTTATCGGAAAACTGGTGAAACGCTACGGAGACAGGATAATATTCATGCCCGGATGCGGGGTCAAGGCTTCCAATATTCTGGAAATAGAAAAAGCGACCGGGGCCGTGGAGTTCCACATGTCAGGCAAAGGTGAAATCGACTCGGCCATGAAATTCCGCAACCCGAAAGTATCGATGGGCGGAGAGGTGAAGATAGACGAATACAAGAAAGTGCTTACTTCAGCCGAAGCCATACGCGCCGCCGTCAGTGCGTAAACATACCACCGGCACTCTGGGGCAGGTCATCCAAATCGAGTGTGTAATCGACTTTGCACGGAACTATCTGAAAATAAACCGATTGCTAAGGAGAGCTCCTACGGACTCGCCTGGATTTCGGGTGTTTTTGGGACGAGTGTGCAAGCCTGGTTTTTATATATCACTGATAATCAGCGAAGTATCTCGAAGACGCAAACAGACTCGACCGCATCCGCAGAAGAAAAACTGAACCAATCGCAGTTAGAAGGCACTCTGAGGCATCTTGCGTTTTTGAGGCCAAATCGAGTGTGTAATCGACTTTCCAAATCGAGTGTGTAATCGACTTTGCACGGAACTATCTGAAAATAAACCGATTGCTAAGGAGAGCTCCTACGGACTCGCCTGGATTTCGGGTGTTTTTTAAGGCGAGTTCTGGAGATTTCAGAAAATTTAATAAAGACTTAAAAGAATTTTCAGCGATATATACGGAGAAAAACCGGTGGATTCATCGGAAATCTCCGCTTATATCGCTGACAATAGGTTATTTACTTGTTTACCACTACCTTCTCGATCAGATTCTCCGTATAAGAGTAGGAGAAATAAGCGAAGGAAGGCATCGGCTTGGTTATCACGAAGTTAGCCTTGAGTCCTTTTGAAATCTGTCCGTGTGTACCGGCAAGTCCGAGTGCGTATGCACCGTTAACGGTTGCGGCATTGAGAGCCTCGGACGGAGTCAGTTTCATCTTTATGGATGCAAGGGAGAGCACGAACTTCATGCTTGCGGAAGGCGATGAACCAGGATTGAAGTCTGAAGCGAGGGCAACGGAAAGTCCGTCGTCTATCATCTCGCGTACCGGAGAATAAGGCATTCCGAGGAAGAACGCGGCTCCGGGCAATGCGGTTGCCATGGTATTGCTGTCACGCAAGACATCCCTTTCGGCCTTGCCTACATATTCAAGGTGGTCAACGGAGAGGGCATCATATTTCACCCCTACCTGAATACCGCCTGAAAGGGCGAGCTCGTTCGCATGGATTTTCGGCCTCATGCCGTATTTCGCACCGGCTTCAAGCATGCGTGCCGTCTGTTCCACCGTGAAGAATCCTTCATCGCAGAACACGTCTATGAAATCCGCCAGTCCTTCTTTGGCCACAAGCGGAATCATCTCGTTGACGATAAGGTCCACATAACCGTCATGGTTGTCGGAAAAATTGCGCGGGAACGCATGGGCGGCAAGGAAGTTGCTCTTTACGGCGATAGGTGCAGTCTCCTTCATCCTTCTGATGACACGGAGCATCTTGAGCTCGTCCTCGGTCGAAAGGCCGTAACCGCTCTTTATCTCAATCGCACCTGTACCGCCTTCAACACACTGGTGGAGACGCTGCATTGCAGTCTCGTAAAGCTCGTCTTCGGAAGTTCTGTGGAGCAGGTCAGCGGAATTGAGGATACCTCCTCCCCTCTTCGCTATCTCCACGTATGACAATCCGCGTATCTTGTCTTCATATTCGGTCTCTCTGCTGCCTGCATACACGATATGGGTATGCGAATCGGCGAATGCAGGGAAAACAAAACGACCAGAAAGGTCCTCGACAACCGCATCTGCGGACGGAGCGGCAATCACGGCAGAGATTTCGGCCGGCATATCCTTCATGGCACCGTATCCGGCCACAACGCCGTCTTCCACCACGAGATATGCGTCACGTATTTCAGGAACGACAGCCATCTGCTTGCCTTTCAGACGCATGACGGGGGTCTCGTAAACCCCCATCAGCGATTTTATGTTTGTATAGATATGCTTCATCTGTTAATTCTGGGTTCAGTTGTTGTTCTTGATAAATTCGACGGATTTTGCCATGTCGGTATACATTACCCTGTCAACATCCACGAACGGCACGACTTTCCTGTAGTCTTCGAAAAGTTTTTCGATTGCCGGAGAACTCTTGAGAGGACGTCTGAATTCGAGAGCCTGTGTTGAAACCATAAGTTCTACACCGAGCACTTCGTATGTGTTGACAACCACTCTCGCACATTTCGTAGCTGCGTTGGCACCCATACTAACATGGTCTTCCTGGCCGAGTGACGACTCTATAGAATCTACCGAAGCTGGTGTTGAAAGCTGTTTGTTCTGGCTTACTACTGCTGCAACAGCATACTGAGGAATCATGAAACCGCTGTTGAGACCCGGTTTCGCAACGAGGAATGCAGGAAGTCCACGTTTGCCCGATATAAGCTGATATGTTCTCTGTTGGGAAATGCTTGCAAGTTCGGAAAGGCAGATTGCAAGGAAATCGTTCACAAGTGCAAGCGGCTCACCGTGGAAGTTACCGCCGGAAATTACCATATCCTCATCAGGTACTACAACAGGATTGTCGGTAGCACTGTTGATTTCGATTGTAACAACCTTTTCCACGTGCGCTATCGTATCCTTTACGGCACCGTGTACCTGAGGTACGCATCTGAATGAGTACGGGTCCTGTACATGCTCCTTGTATCTTTCGATGATTTCAGAACCCTGAAGGAGGTCATAAATGCACTTTGCAGTATCTATCTGTCCCTGATGTGCACGTATGGTATGTATAGGCATAAGGAAGGGACTGATCCTGCCGTCGAATGCATCGATGCTCATTGCGGCAATTCTGTCAGCCCATGCGGAGAGACGTTTTGCCCTTATAAGGCTCCATACGGAATATGCGGACATGAACTGTGTACCGTTGAGAAGGGCCAGACCTTCCTTCGAAGCAAGTCTTACAGGCTCCCAGCCCATTCTTCTGTTAAGCTCTTCGCCTGAGATTCTTTCTCCGTCGATATTCACTTCTCCCAATCCAAGAAGTGGCAGACACATGTTAGCCAGCGGCGCAAGGTCACCTGAAGCACCGAGAGATCCCTGCTGATAGACAACAGGAGTGATATTCCTGTTGAAAAATTCGACAAGCCTTTCCACAGTCGACAGCTGTACACCGGAATATCCGTAGCAGAGAGACTGTATCTTCAGGATAATCATGTATTTCACTATTTCAGAAGGAACTTCCTCACCCATTCCGCATGAATGTGACATCACCAGATTCTTCTGAAGGTCGGAAAGGGAATCCTTGTCTATAGACACATTACATAGAGAACCGAATCCTGTCGTTATACCGTAAATAGGTTCTTTCGAAGTTTCTATTTTCTTGTCAAGATATTCGCGGCACTCCACTACTCTTTTTCTTGCCTCTTCGCTGAGGGCAATCTTCATTCCGCTTTCCACAACGTGGGCAATCTGCTCCACGGTAATTCTTTCAGGGGATATATAATGTATTTCCATGATTTTGATTTATTGTCGATTAAATATTGAAATATTTACAACAGGAAACGGGAGTGCCGCACGGCACCCCCGTCCACAGTCAATTAGAATTCCAGATTTTCGATAAGTGAATCCTCAACAAGATTAGGCATGGTTACCTTAAGTTCCGGTGTACGCTCCATTTCGCGTCTTATGGCATCCATCGCTCCTTTGTTTCGCGCCCAGCTCCTCCTTGAAATACCGTTGTTCACATCCCAGTGAAGCATCATGCGGATATTCCGTTCCGCCTGTTCGGAACCGTCGATCACCATACCGAAACCGCCGTTGATCACTTCACCCCAGCCGCATCCGCCGCCGTTGTGGAGAGATACCCATGTAGCACCGCGGAACGAGTCTCCTATGACATTCTGCACGGCCATGTCGGCTGTAAAGCTTGAACCGTCATAGATATTAGAAGTCTCCCTATAAGGAGAGTCCGTACCTGACACGTCGTGATGGTCACGTCCGAGAACTATAGGAGCAGATATCACACCTTCCCTGATAGCCTTGTTGAAAGCAAGGGCTATCTTCGTACGGCCTTCACAGTCTGCATAAAGGATACGTGCCTGTGAACCCACCACAAGTTTGTTTCTGCCGGCTTCCTTGATCCAGTGAATATTGTCGTTGAGCTGTCCGAGAATATCTTCAGGAGCATGCTTTGCAATTTCCTCAAGAACTTCGGTTGCGAGTTTGTCAGACATTGCAAGGTCTTCCGGCTTGCATGATGTACATACCCATCTGAACGGACCGAAACCGTAGTCGAAGAACATAGGGCCCATTATATCCTGAACGTATGAAGGATATCTGAACGTTCCGTCCGCCTTCATTATGTCCGCGCCCGCCCTTGATGATTCGAGCAGGAATGCGTTGCCGTAATCGAAGAAGTACATGCCTTTTGCAGTCAGCTTGTTGATTGCAGCGACATGTCTTCTCAATGTAGCCTGAACCTCTTCCTTGAATTTTTCAGGATTGTTGGCCATCATATCGTTCGATTCTTCAAGAGTGTGTCCTGCAGGATAGTAACCTCCTGCCCATGGATTATGCAGGGAAGTCTGGTCAGAACCGAGGTCAACCTTCATGTCTTCCTCTACAAGTCTTTCCCAGAGATCCACCACATTGCCCTGGTATGCAAGAGAAACGGCCTCTTTTGCTGCAACAGCCTTGCGGATACGAGGCATGAGTTCGTCAAGTGATGTATATACTTCATCGACCCACCCCTGTGAATGGCGTGTATGCACGGCCTTAGGGTTTATTTCGGCAACCACACCTACAACACCTGCTATGACTGCGGCCTTAGGCTGAGCTCCCGACATTCCTCCAAGACCCGAAGAAACGAAAAGTTTTCCGCCCAATGAAGCGTTCATGCTGCCTTCCTGCTTTCTGGCTGCATTGAGAACGGTGATTGTCGTTCCGTGCACGATTCCCTGAGGGCCGATATACATGTATGAACCTGCTGTCATCTGACCATACTGAGACACTCCGAGCGCGTTGAATCTTTCCCAGTCATCCGGTTTCGAATAGTTTGGAATCACCATACCGTTCGTAACGATTACCCTCGGCGCATTCTTGTGTGAAGGAAAGAGTCCAAGAGGATGGCCGGAGTACATTACCAGAGTCTGTTCGTCCGTCATTGTGGCGAGAAGCTGCATGGTAAGCCTGTATTGTGCCCAGTTCTGGAACACCGCACCGTTTCCGCCGTAGGTGATGAGTTCATGAGGGTGCTGTGCCACCGCATGGTCGAGGTTGTTGTTGATCATGAGCATGATAGCCGCTGCCTGCTTCGATTTGTAAGGATACTCCTCGATAGGACGCGCATATATCCTGTAGTCAGGTCTGAGCCTGTACATGTATATGCGGCCGTATCTCTTCAGTTCATCCATGAATTCAGGTATCAGCATTGCATGGTGCTTCGGGTCGAAATATCTCAGCGCGTTTCTGAGAGCAAGCTTTTTCTGTTCAGGTGTCAGGATATCCTTTCTTTTCGGCGCATGGTTCACCTCCTTGTCATACGGTTTCAGAGGTGGCAGCACATCTGGAATACCTGCCAGTATTTCTTTCTGGAATTCAGTTAATTCTGCCATAATATAAGTTTTTTCATCAATTAGTTTCCTGCTATTACCTTTTCAACTTTCTCCATCAGTTCAGCCTCAAGAGCGTTTGCTTTGGCAGCTATCTCATTTGCTTCGGCAACGAGTCTGTCTGCCGCTTCACGGTCCTTGAGACCTGCGGCGTTGATCTTCACGTTGAGCATTGCGCCCAGAACGGCCGCCCTTGCCGCAAGCGCACCTACGCCCGCATCGGAGATTGAATTAGGATTACCGTGCTCAACCATTGCCGAAAGCATGCTGAACGCCTTGAATGCGCATTTCATTGTCTTCAAAGGAACCTGTGTAGCGTACAGTGTCGCAGCTTCCATGGCTTCCGCCCTTGCGGCTTTTTCTTCAGGAGTGGATTTAGGCATGCCGAACACAGCCATGATCTTGTTGAATGCAGCCGTATCCTCATCTACGAGATGGATAAGCTCATCCATTATAGCGTGGCCTTCTTCAGCATATTTTGCGAAGAAATCCCACTTGTCATCCCAGCCCGGCTTGTGAGCTGAAAGGTTCGCCACCATCGTACCTAGAGCCGCTCCGAGCGAACCCATGTATGCGGCAACCGATCCGCCGCCAGGAGCCGGTGATTCGCTTGCCGTCTCTTCAGCGAAACCTGTACATGTCATGTCGACAAGTTTCCTGCTCTTGTCGGCGATCAGGTATTCTATTACCTTTTCTTCAGCCTTGAACGGACAGAGATCGTCAAGTCCGAGTGATTTTACAGCGATCTTGATGATTTCGCTCTCGGCGATACCTGCAGAACGGTGCTGCTTCGCAAGGAAATATTTACCTGCATCGATAAGCACTTTCTTCGGCACGAGACCGACTATTTCAGTGCCGGTAACACGGACACCCCTTGCTGCAGCCTTTGAACATACCTCCTCAAATGCAATATGCAGCGGTGTTGCATACATGTCGGTGATATTCATTGAAACCTGGGCTATCCCGTATTCATCTATGAACCATCCGATTGCTTTTGTACCTTTAAGCGTACCCGGTATATATACTACCTTGCCGTTTTCATCTACCACCTTTTTGCCGGTAATCGGATTACCTTCCCTCTTAGGACGGCCCTTTTCACGTACGTCGAATGCTATCGCATTGGCCCTTCTTGTGGAAGTGGTATTCAGGTTGTAGTTGACTGCGAGAAGGAAATCCCTTGCTCCGACTGCTGTAGCACCGCTCTTGGCAACCGATTCGTCCAACACTGCAGGTCCGAAATCAGGCTGCATGTTCGGGTCTTCGAATTTCTTTGCAAGGCCTTCATATTCACCTGCCCTTACGACTGCAAGATTCTTCCTTGCAGGTGAAGAAGCTGCGGATTCATAACAGTAAACAGGGATTGAAAGCTCCTCGCCCACTCTTTTTGCAAGAGCCCTTGCATATTCAACGGTCTCTTCCATCGTTATGTTCGCAACAGGAACAAGCGGACAAACGTCTGTAGCGCCCATACGCGGATGTTCTCCGTGATGACCCCTCATATCTATAAGTTCCTGAGCCTTCCTTACCGCCTTGAATGCGGCTTCACAAACGACTTCAGGCTCTCCGATGAATGTCACTACTGTCCTGTTAGTAGCGAATCCAGGATCCACATTGAGCAGTGAAACACCTTCAACCGATTTGATTTCCGCTGTAATCTGATCTATAACAGCCATATCGCGTCCTTCGCTGAAATTAGGGACGCATTCTACCAATCTTCTGTTCATTATCTCTTTTAATTTATATTGATGATACTTTAATCTACTATAGTAACAACCTCAATCGATTTTTCCCTTAAATCAATTGCATATCTTACAAAGATAGCGAAACTTGCCGAATTTAATAATTTTGAAAAAATTTATATGAATGAAAAATCCTACTTCATGAAAACGAAATAGACGGCCAGTATCAGCAGTCCGAAAGCCACGAAATGATTCCACTGGAGAGATTCTCCCTTGAAGAAGACTATCGTGAAGACAGAGAATATTATCAATGTAATGACTTCCTGAATCACCTTCAACTGCATCAGTGTAAAAGGTCCGCCGTTACCCACAAATCCTATTCTGTTGGCAGGAATCTGGAAAGAATATTCAAAAAGCGCGATACCCCATGAAAACAGTACGACCAGAGCAAGCGGCCAGTTTGTGGAAATCTTCATCTCCTGCAACTTAAGATGACCGTACCACGCAAATGTCATGAAAACATTCGAGATAATGAGAAAAATAATAGTGTACAACCCTTTCATTTCAAACTCAATTTTGGTCGGCAAATATAGAATATTTATCTTTGTCGTTTGATATGAATTTGAATTTTACGAAAATATCTTTCATTTCGGTGCTTGTACTGTTCTTCTTTGCAGTAAATATTTCGGCAAAGGAACAGGGCGGAACGTTTGTCCGGACCATAATGACAACCGTGGACACCATTGTCACAAAGGACTCCGTAATTGCCGCCACTACGGTACAGGACAGTACAGCCTCCGGCGACACTTCCGCAATTGCGGATTCGACACGGAAAATATTGTCGAAGCGCGAACTCAGGATTGCTAAAAGGGACAGCATAAGATATGTCAAAGACAGCATAAGATATATCAAGGACAGTATCAGGGCTGCAAGGCCGAGGATTCTTGAGACATACATTGTACCTGACTCCATGAAATACGAAAGGATGTTCGTATGGAATAATGACAGATACCTCAACAACGTGAAGTTCATAGAACACGATACCAGTTTCAACTACAACTTCACCGAATATCCATTCCTTAAAAAGGATGCGGATGCTGTTTATCTCGGTGTTATAGGTTCGCCTACAATGTCCGCAAACTATTTCAAGCGAGAGGAAAACCGTGATTTCAAATACTTCGACCCGTACACGGTATACTCCTACACCCCGGAAACGCTGCCTTTCTATAACACAAAAACTCCTTATACCGAACTGGCCTATTGGGGGACTCTTTTTGCGAACAAGGAAAAGGAAGAAAGCAATGTCAAGTTCCTGCACACTCAGAATCTGTCGCCTGAAGGCAATGTCAGCGTGCTTTATCAGCGTTTCGGCTCAAACGGAATGCTGAAAAGGGAGGACACCGACAACAGAACGTTCATAATCTCCGGAAACTATCTTGGAAAACGTTATGTGATGCATGCCGGATATATATATCAGGGTGTAAAAAGATCCGAAAACGGAGGTATAGCGGACTCATGGTTCATAACAGACACGGTTATGGACGTAAGGATGACTGATGTAAACCTGGAAAGCGCAAGCAACGTACTTAAAAGGAACACTGTTTTCCTCAACCATTCATACGGGATTCCTATCAGATGGAGGAAAGGTGATACGCTTGCCGTTGGTGAAGGCACGATCACATATTTCGGCCACAGTGCGGAATTCTCGACATACGGAAAGAAATACACTGACCAGATAGACGCCGATGACGAAACGGGAAGGAATTTCTACAACAATGCATTCTACATACATCCCACGAACAGTTCAGATTCCATAAGCGTCATGAGCATAGAGAACAAACTGTATATACGTCTGCAGCCGTGGGCAAAAGAAGCCATATTGTCCAAAATCGACGGGGGAGTAGGACATCAGTATATAAGGAACTATGCATTCAACCCGGATTTCTTTTTCAACAGGTCAGGCACATACAACTACAACAACATGTTCGTATATGCAGGCGCTTCAGGACAGTTCAGAAAATATTTTGCCTGGAACGGATTCGCTGAATATTTCTTCGCCGGATACAATGTAAACGATTTCAACATAAAGGCCGATGCAAGGCTGTCTTTCTACCCGATTCCGAGAGGAATCCATCTCAATGCCAGATTCCTGCTCTCTGGAAGACGTCCAGACTGGTTCTCAAACAACCTTTACACCAATCACCACAGGTGGAGCAACAATTTTTCCAAAGTAACCACTACCGGAATAGAAGGCACTCTGACTGTTCCGAGGTACAGGATAGAAGCATTCTTCGGCTACAGGCTTGTCGACGGCATGACCTATTATGATACGGAAGGTACAATACACCAGCACAACGTACCGGTAAGTATAATGTCAGCCTACCTCAAGAAGAATTTTACATTATGGAAACTGCATCTTGACAACCAGGCGCTTTTCCAGATGTCATCGGACAACAATGTCCTGCCGCTGCCGCTCCTTACGCTGAATTTGAGATATTATCTCGAATTCGAACTTGTAAGGAATGTACTTAAAGCCCAGCTGGGCGCCAGCGCCATATTCAACACAGAATACTATGTACCATCATATGATCCGGCACTCGGCGTCTTCAAGACACAGAACATAGAGAAATACGGCAACAATCCATACGTGGATCTGTTTGTAAACCTCCAGTGGAAACGTGCCAGCATATTCGTGAAATATGTAAACGCATCGCAGAACTGGTTCAACTCGGAATATTTTTCCGCATACAATTATATCCGTCCACAGAGAGCTTTCAAAGTCGGAATACACTGGCCTTTCTACATCAAGTAGGACGCATACCGAACAACAATAACATACCAGACATCACCAGAAAAACCATCATACTTATATTGCTGATTCTGGCAGTACTGCCTATTAAGATAAGGGATGAAGGCTATCCGGACAAACATACGGTCCGGAAAACCCTGTCATGCAGAAAATGCCGCATAGCCGACTCGCTGATTGCGGGTGAGCATTGCGACACAATATTCTGCGAGATAGCCATAAGCAAAAGCATGTATCTGTCGGACAACCCATTAGGATTCCATTACGACCTGCTTAAGAAATTCGAAAAATGGAGCGGCACACATATATTCATAACGCCCGTATCGAATGACAGCACATACTGGAGCAATCTGATCGAAAACAAGACGAATCTGCTTGTAATAAGCGGAGGCAGACTGATGATTCCGAAGGAACACTCGGATTCACTTATAACCAGCATAGACATCAACGACGACGGTGACATGTGGGTAAGCACCAAGAGGAACTCGGAAATCATAGAAACCCTCAATTACTGGATAAGCGCATACGGAAGAAGCGGAGAATACCGTAATATGTCCGCCAGATATGACAGATATTTCAACCGACCGAGAAACGACCTCAAATTCATTTCACCGTACGATTCACTTGTCAAGGCCAACAGCAAGGCCATAGGATGGGACTGGAGGCTTGTTTCCGCCATAATAAAAAAGGAATCCAACTTCTTCATGGGAGTTGAATCCCCACGCGGTGCAATCGGGCTGATGCAGGTAAAACAGAATATTGCAGACAAATACGGAATCGACAACATATATGACCCCGAACAAAACATATACGCAGGAACGCGCTATATGTCCGAAATTTCAAAAAGAATTGAAAAAAAAGGCATCACCGGCATGGAAAACGTAAAATTCACTCTTGCATCATTCAATGCAGGAGAAGCCCGTATTGAGGACTGCATGCGCTTTGCGGAATCATTAGGCAAAAATCCGAAAATATGGGACGAGGTTGCCGAAGCGATTCCACTGATGCAGCTCGAAGAAAACTACAAGGGGGACTACATCAGACTCGGAAAATTCCGCGGAACGGAAACCATAAAATACGTCCAGGATGTCCTGAGCATCTACGATTCCTACAGGGAGATATTATAGAGATGCCTCTGTTGAGACACATCATTTCAAATGTTCCGAGGCTTCCCTCGCACTCATTTTCCAGAGGGACAATACGGAAGGAAGACTTCCCGGAATCCTGCCTTTCACATATCTGTAGAATACTCCCCATATTCGAAAACGAATATGGAAGAAAGCAGGAATATGCACCACAACACACCCCCAAGCCAGTCGATTCCATAAAGCGGAAGAGGTTTCATGAATCTGAAATGCCTTGTAAACAGCAGAACGCACAGCCAGACCGTCAGCAAGACGAGAGACATGAACAGATGCATATAATGCCAGTTCGCCCAATAGGAAATGTAAACGGCAAGCATTCCTGACATCTGGATACTTCCGAGGACAATCAGATAGACTACAGGAAAGAAAACCGCAAAATTTCTGGTTGGAGTGATACTCAGCTGCACATTCGAAAGGCACTCGAATGTACCCCACATCCTGAATACACCTGCCACGAAGCAGATCAGCACAAGTCCCGGACATATTACGAGCAATGCCGTCCTGGTGGTGAAGCGGAACTTTAGTCTGAAAAGCACGGGAAATACCATGGTCATTCCTACGAAAGAGGCATATCCCGCCATCATGATATCTTCATGCATGAGCGACAGTCCTCCGCTCACATGGGAGACAAGGGCCAGATATATTCCGCCTGTAAACTGGAATACTACCGCAAATGCAATACAAAGCACGAACTTCAGTCTCTCGGGCATCCGCTCCTTGAAAAACATTATTCCTGCTGGTATAACCGGAGCTGCCCATATAAATGAATTTCGAACCTATCCAGAAAATACCGGAGACTATGACAAGTATCAGTATCACATCAGTCATTAAATTTTTTCTTTTCATATCTTCTTACTTTTTATTGCTTGATTATCTCAAATGTTTCAGAGATTTCCGGTTATTTTTTCCAACAGATAATACTGATACAGCATATCTATCCTTGCATTGACCAGATCAAGTTCACTGTCCAGTCTAAGATTGTCCGCATCCAGAAGATCCGTAATAAGCGAAAGCCCGTTCAGATACCGCACACTGACCTCCCTGTAGTTTTCTTCCGCCAGTTCCAGACTTTTCTCGGTCACTTTTATCTTCTCGAAAGCCTCTTTGAGCCTTATGTATGCAGAATGTATATCGTCGTACAGTTTCTCCTCGGTCTCCATCATCTGCTCTTCCGCTCTCTGCAAGGCAAGCCTGGCCTGACATACACGTCTGTTGTTCTTGAAAAGCACATCAAAATTGTACTTTATGCCTACACCCGCATACCAGTAATTGAAATTGCTGTTTATTGCAGGGACTTCTATCACTATAGGACCGTCCAGATTGTCTCCCGCCACAATTGCCAGCTGCGGCAGTAATGCAGACTTTTCCATTTTCTCGGACGTCTTACCGATATTCACACCTGTCTCCGCTGCTTTCAAAGCAGGAGAATTATATTTCAGTTCCTGCCAGTAATTTTCCGTTTCAGGTATGACGGTACGGCTGGCAAGAGTTGTATCCGGCATGATGAGCATGGCCGTATCGAGACACAACAGAGTCGATATATCCGAAGACAGTACCTTCACCGTGTTTTCCGTATTCAGAAGCCCGAGTCTGAGGGTATTCAGTCTCACCTCATAACGCGTGATATCACTTTTCAGGGCCGTACCGGCCTTATAGGATGCTCGTATGTCATCCAGCATAAGTTCAGCATTCTCTATATTCTTTCCATACACAAGTCCTGCATTGTACGCCTTGTAAAGATCCAGATAATGGCCCAGCAACATGAATCTAAGATTCTGCATATTCATATCATATTCCAGGCGGGACATTTCCGCTTCATGCCCTTTCAATTCTATCGCCCTGTCAATCGCGCCTCCAGCATACAGGACCTGTGTGACCTTGAGGGAAAAGTTGTTGGAAAAATGCGGCATTGGGATATTCTTTCCTGAAGAGAAATCCCTGTCCGACATCCATCCGTTTCCAAGATAACCGGCTGAAAGCGATGCCTCCACCGACGGATATCTTGATTTTTCCGCCGTCTTCAAAGCCTCTTCAGCCTCTCTTACCAGCAAATCGCATATTCTTGCACTACGGCTGTTTTCCTCTGCAAGTCTGAACATTTCTTCTATGCCCAGAACACTATACTGCGCCCTGACATTTGTTACAAATGAAACAGCAAATACAAGAAGAACAAAGCCGCGAATTAATACCTTATACATATTTTCCGATTGTTATATAATTTAAACGCGGCAAAGTTCACATTTAATTCAACAAACATTGTTGTACACTTATCGACAATTTTGGTTAATTTTGAAACAAATACTATCGATAACTTTAACTGACAATATGAACTGACAATATGAACTGACAATATGAACTGACAATATGAACTGACAATATGAACTGACAATATGAAACGGGACAGGGAACACAAATACAGAATCATGAACATAGGAGAAATTCTCGAATTCAGGGAAGGCTCGTCATACCAGAACCGGATTTCGGTAATGATCTCTGGCAAGGGTAAGAATTTTCACCTCTGTGGAGATACACCGCTCTACATAAACGCATTTTCATATGCCATTCCACTTGCCGGCTCGGCAATCCTGTCCGTTAACGGGGAAGACTACAACATTGACAACCGTTCGCTATGCATCCTCTCCCCTCTGCACATGTCACATTTCAAACCTTCCGATAATGACTTCCATTGTATTTTTCTGTCGGCATCAAAGGACTTCATCGATGCATCGTCCAATATTAACGTGAAACGCTGTATCATGAGAGGCACAAGAATATACAACAATCCAGTAATGAAGATCAACCCTGAAGAAAGAAAACTTCTCCTTGAATCAGTACTGGATGTGAAAAGACAGATTGAACGGTACGGACACATCTATCATGTTGAACTGATAAGAAACGCCCTCGAACGTTTCTACCTTGAGACGGACAACATAATAGAAAATTTGATGAAACCTATAAACAACCATGGCAGTCATGAGTATAAAATGACTTCATTTAAACATACAACAGGCAAATCAGGAGCTGAGGAAAGATTTCTGCCGGATTTCGTTACCTTAATGATGAACAATTTCAAAAAAGAACACAACATAGCCTTTTACGCTTCAAAACTGCACATTACACCGCAATATCTTACATCCATTATTAAAAAAGCCACCGGCAAAAGCGCAAGTGACTTTATTCGCGAAATGCTCTTCAGCGAAGCAAGAAACATGCTCGCCTTCGAACAAATCCCGATCCAGCAGATAGCCTACGAACTTAATTATTCAGACCAGTCAGCTTTCACCAAATTTTTCCGCTCCATGTCCGGATGCAGCCCGTCAGACTTCAGAAACAAATATAAAACAACTCACAGCTCCTATCCGAAAGATTTCTGAAATACAACCAATCCCCGCAGAGGGCACTCTGAGGCATGTTGCGTTTCCGGGGCCAAATCGAGTGTACAGTCGGCGTCGTACTGAGCTATCTGAAAATGAACTGATTGACGCGGAGAGCTCTTACGGACTCGCCTGGATTTCGGGCGTTTTTCGGGCGAGTGCGCAGGCCGTGTTTTTATATATTGCTGAAAATCAGCAAAATACCGTACAGCCGCGAACAGACTCGACCGCGCCCGCAGAAGAAAAAAACAACTAATCCTCGCCAGAGGGCACTCTGAGGCAGGTTACGTTTCCGGGGCCAAATCGAGTGTGCAGTCGGCGTCGTACTGAACTATCTGAAAATGAACCGATTGACGCGGAGAGCTCTTACGGACTCACCTGGATTTCGGGCTTTTTTCGGGCGAGTGTGCAGGCCGTATTTTTATATGTTGCTGAAAATCAGCAAAATACCGTACAGCCGCGAACAGACTCACCGAAAAAAATAAGAAAAGAGACGTGTCAAAAACAAGTTTTGACGCGTCTCCCGTGACAACCGCTGATGTTTCCGTATAGAAACTACTTCTGGCCTTTTATCAGCATTACAATACCTCTGTTTACGAATACAGGTGTATTCTCTACTTCAGGACCTACGTAATATTTCTTTTCGAGTTTCTCCATCTCTGCCTTTCTCTCTTCGTCGCTCATTTCAGACCTGTATAACTTCATCATTTCTTCCTGCTTTTCCTTGTTCGCTTCAATTGAATAACCGTAATTCTGATGGTCGTTATATAATCCGTTTGCCTTATCGTAAGTTACAGATGCTCCTACGAGAAGATCATTCACTCCGTCATTATTGAAATCGCAAACATGGAATATCAGGTCAGAGCCCGGGAATGCCTTCGATCCGTCCGCTGCGACCAGCAGGTCCACAGGCTCCTGGAACCGCAACCCGTCCTCCGTCATGACTCCTTTATGGAAAAGCAATGCGGGACTGTTGCCGTAATAGTATCCGTTGGATATCAGAAGGTCGTTCACACCGTCATTGTCCCAGTCTACCATCTGTACATATGCATGGAAATCCTTCATTGACATCATTTTGCCGGATTTGACGGATTCGTCATACCTTTTCTGCGTGCCCTCATCGTAAAAATGATTTGAAACAGGTTTTCCGTCAAGCATAAGAAGCTGTTTTCTTTCACCGAAAACAGGTTTTTCCGCAGTACCTTCATTCAGAGCCACACGAGGACCATAGATTCCGCCCATAAAGGCATCCAGAAGGCCGTCCCCGTTGAAATCCGCAAATGTAGCATCTGCAAATAATATGTTCATGAAAATTTTAGAATCATCAAGATCGAGTGTCTGTTCTATCTCAATTGGAGGTTCAAAACCGTTTTCAGTTCCTTTGTAGTAGGTAATGTTACCCATGTAGGAGCCGCCAACTATATCAAGCTTGCCGTCTCCGTCGATATCCACAACCTGTGGATAAAAGCCAAGGCATCAACTGCCCATCACATACATGTTCTTGCCGGTCTTGTCTGCCGCATAGAACCATTCGGACGAGAACTTTGGAGATTCCGCAGTACCCACATTTTTGTAGACCTTGATATTGGCCTGCTCACCTCCGCCGAATTCTCCGACCAGCAGGTCTTTCAGACCGTCATTGTCCCAGTCGTAGAACAACGGATAAGCCCTTCCGAATTTCTCGGCGTAGATTTCCACGCCCTTGTCATCCATAAGCAGTTCGGGAGACCCGAATTTTACGGCTCCCGCAACCGTCACCGGCTTAAGCTCTTTCAGCTTCACCGGTAGCTCCGTCTCCGGAGCATTTGTACATGCCATGCCAACCATGGCGGCACATACCGAAAGTGTCAATAAATTTTTCATTTTTAACCTGTCAGTTAGTTTAAATTTTATGTTCCACGAAATTAATGAATTATCTGTCTTGTCGAATAAAAAAATCACGGAACTGTCATACAGACTCAAGTTCCGGAAAATATTCATGCTACTTTGCAGCACCACTCCTCTCTCCGCTCCATGTATGCTTCTCCTTCTCTTAAGGAATTAACCGCAGGACGTGAAAACCCTAACAAGGCTTAAAGATTATCCTTCTTTTCGCAATATTTCTTTATTACGGAATATGCCTCGGTAACACCGAGTTCGCCGGCCTTGCTGAGATCGAGACAACCTTTCTCCCTGTCTTTCAGATATATAAGAACAAGCCCCCTGTTGTAGTAAGCCTCCGCAAGCCAAGGATAAAGTTCTATGGCTTTCGTGTACTGCCTGATGGATTCAGGAAGATCCCTTGACAGACAATACAGATTTCCCAGATTGTAGTATATGTACGGAAAATCCGGCATAAGCGCTGCAGCCTTGTTCATGTCATGTATTGAAGATGTGTAGTCGTAACTTCTCGTCGTTTCATCCTGCACCCTGGCCTTTGTAGTACCCTGATTGTCCAATGTAAGAATCTGGACATTGCTTTCTATCGATGATATGAAATCTATCATGTCTGCCTGCAGGGCTCCCCTGTTGATATAATAGTACGCCTGACTGCCGTCGGATTCGATTGCCCTGTTGTATTTTTCCAAAGCCCTGTTGTACTGCTTCGTTTCGGCATCCATTATGGCCTCTGCGAAATCGCACATACCTGAAGGATAAAGAGTTCTGCTCACATTGGAAAGTCTTGAAAGATACTCGTCCACCTTTATCCTCTTCGACTCGTCCATCTTGTCTGCAAACGTTATCGGTACCGGAGACGAAGAAATGAAATCATTCAGCTCACGTGATTCATATTTGCGTTCCAGGGCCATCGCGATCCTGTTTTCCTCTTCAGGCACGAATTTGTACAAAGGCTTGAGCATTATATTCACGGACTTGTGCTGAAGAAGTTCATTATCGAAATCCTTCTTTGCAAAATCCGCATCAAGAGTAAGAAGATGACTGTACTTCTCAGTAGTATCGGCAAAGTTCGCAGAAGGCGAATCCCCGCCTACCTTGGAACGGTACTCCGCAACTTTTCTCTGCGCTATCCTGTAGTCTTCCTTTGCCGAAGTGTACTGTCCGAGCATGTTCTTGGCATACGAACGGTTCATATATGCCTTCGCAAAATCCGGATACAGGCTTATGGCTTTAGAATAGTCATCCATGGCATCCCTGTACATCGACAGTTCCATGAACACAGCCGCCCTGTTGTAATATGCCAGTACATTGTTCGGATTTATTTCGATAACCCTGTCATAATCATCAAGAGCGCCGGTATAATCCCCTATCTGCGACCTTATGAGTGCCCTGTTGTACAAAGTGAGCGCATTGCCCGGCTCTTCCTTAAGGACCGCGTTCAGATCGTCGAGAGCACCGCTGATATCTTTCTTTTCATATTTGAGGATTGCCCTGTTGAAAAGAGCGAACGTATTCAGGGAATCGAGTTCGAGTGCATGATCCAGATCCTTCATGGCAAGTTCCGTACTGTCCTGCAGCATATATATCCTCGAACGCCTTATATATCCTTCCGGATCAAAAAAATCAAGTGAAACAGCCTTATTGTAATCATGCAGGGCTTTCAGCGTATCCCCTAAATACAAATATGAAGCTCCCCTGTTAAGATAGGCATCAGCCTCATTGGGTTCCTTTTTGATAAAGTGATTGAAATCCTCTACCGCCTTCTCGAACTGTCTGGAAAGAAAATACGTGACTCCCCTGCTGAAATACAGGCCAGTATAACTCGGACGCAGGTCAACGGCCTCTTCCAGATCCTTGAGTGCCAGATCATATTCCCCCGTACGGCTCAGAGTAATTGCCCTGTAATGATATGCCGGAGTGTATATCGGATTTATATCTAGTGTCTTGTCGAAATCCCTGAGAGCTCCCATGAAATCCTCAAGATTGTATTTTGCTATGCCGCGGAAAAAATATGCATCGTATAGAGTAGAATCAAGCCTCACAAGAATATTGAAATTCTCGATAGCCTGGGCATATCTGCCTTCCATAAGCATCTGACGACCCTTGAAGAAGAACTGGGTTTTATCATACTGTGCACTGGCAACAATATTCACCAGCAG
Organism: uncultured Bacteroidales bacterium; assembly: GCA_949296645.1. Classification (GTDB taxonomy): domain Bacteria; phylum Bacteroidota; class Bacteroidia; order Bacteroidales; family UBA932; genus CALUPD01. The sequence continues at coordinate 17,978 of CASFPH010000022.1, read as the reverse complement.
AAAAAACACTATCGCAAGAGTCTTTTTCAGTCTGTATTTTTTCATTAAATTATATACCTTTGCAAAATCATGTGCAAATATACTGATTTATTACAAATGACTGCCCATCCGGAAAGAGTTCTTTTACCCAAAGGTACCGCATGCCTACTGACAATCATAGTTTCAGCAATATATTTTTTCATGCCCGCAGCACAACTGTCGGCCCAGTATTCGACGGACAAACAGTATGAAAGCATAATATACAGGGAAAAACAGGCTGCAATACTCGAATACCTTGCTGACGACATGATGCGGGGAAGGGAAACCGGCTCCAGAGGTTGCCAGCATGCAGGCTGGTACATAAGATCCGAATTTATCCGATACGGTCTGAAACCTTTCGACTCCGTATTCACCCAAAGTTTCAGACCGGAGATAAGGACAAAAACCGAATCCGGCACAAAGACCGAAACCGGCACAAAAACAGGACGTAACATCATAGGGCTGGTACCATCCGTAGTTCCGAGCGACGAATACATCATAGTATCGGCACATTACGACCATATAGGAAGCATAAACGGATATATCTACAACGGTGCCGACGACAATGCTTCGGGAGTAACGGCCATGCTCAATCTGGCGGAAATGTTCTCCACACTCAGAAAAGCGGGCATAGCCCCGCGCAGGAACATAATATTCGCGGCATTCGATGCCAAGGAAATGAATCTTGCCGGCTCAAAGGCATTCGTGGCATCTCTTGAAGATAAGGGACTATGTTCCGACAAGATAAAATGCGCGATAAATATCGACCAGATAGGCAGCATATTGGTTCCTCCACACAAGGATACGAACTACGTACTGGTTCTCGGAACCGAAACCTACAAAAAAAGCGACCTTAAAAAAGCACTCGGATACAGGAACTCATTCTACGATATTTATCTTGACATTGACCACACTTTCTACGGCAGCCGCAGTTTCTACGATTCCTATTACAGACTGTCCGACCAGTATCCGTTCGCGGAAAAAGGCATTCCGGCCATTCTGTTCACTTCAGGTTTTCATGAAAAGACATACAAGGAAGACGACGAAAAAGACATCATATCATATCCCATACTCAAAAGGCGCACGGCACTTATATTTCATCTGATAAAATATCTCACCGAATAATTACAGGACGAATAATTACATGAACTTGGCAGTGTAGCTCTCCCCAACCGAAGCAAGGCCGTCAGGCGTTCCCTGATAAACGACCCTTCCGCCTTCCGCCCCGCCTTCCGGACCGAGGTCTATTATCCAGTCGGCACAATGCACCACGGCCATATTGTGTTCCACAACAACTATGGTATGCCCTTTGTCAAGCAGAGCCCTGAACGAATTCATAAGATTCTGGATATCCGCAAAATGAAGTCCCGTAGTAGGTTCGTCGAATATGAACAGTGTTTCCTTCTGTTTCAGATCCTTGCTGAGAAAATAGGCAAGCTTGATTCTCTGACTCTCTCCTCCGCTCAGGGTACTGCTGCTCTGCCCGAGCTGCAGATACGACAGTCCTACATCCTTCAGTGGCTGCAATCTCTCGGCTATTTTCCTTGCCAGAGGCTCTTTCTGGGCTGAAAAGAATTCAATCGCCTGATCCACACTCATATCCAGAATATCCGAGACATTAAGGCCTTTGTATCTTACTTCAAGTATGTCATCCTTAAAACGCTTGCCGCCGCAGCTCTCGCATACTATCGTAACATCAGCCATGAACTGCATCGGAATCTTTATCACACCTTCTCCCTGACATTCAGGACACCTTCCGCCGTCTATGTTGAACGAAAAATGCGAGTTTCCGTAACCGTTCATCTTTGCATAGGGTTGTTCGGAGAGAAGTTTCCTTATATCGTCGTATATCTTCAGATATGTCACGGGATTGGATCTCGAAGACTTGCCGATAGGATTCTGGTCCACATACTCCACAGCTCCGATTCTTGAATAGTCCCCGCATATTTCCCTGAATGTTGCGGCCTTTGTTCCAAGCTGGTTGACAATCTTGTACATCGCAGGATAAAGCGTTCCTCCCACAAGAGAAGACTTGCCGGACCCGCTTACACCGGTAACTACGGTCAGTGCATTGAGCGGGAATCTGACATCCACGGCCTTCAGATTATTTTCCACTGCACCTTTTATCTCGATAAACGAATCGAATTTCATGTTTCTCGGAGGATAATCTATTGAAAGGCGTCCGTTTATATAATCCAGCGTAATAGTATGCGTATCAGAATCAGGCTTACCCTGATAAACCACTTGTCCTCCAAATTTTCCGGCTCCCGGACCTATTTCTATCAGATTGTCCGCCGATCTTATTATTTCATCGTCATGTTCCACCACCACTATGGTATTTCCAAGATCCCTGAGCCCCTTCAGGACCGATATGAGTCTCGAAGTATCACGCGGATGCAAACCTATCGACGGTTCGTCAAGTATGTAGAGAGAACCTACAAGACCGCTTCCAAGAGAACTTACCAGATTTATTCTCTGGCTTTCCCCTCCGCTCAGAGTATTGGACGCACGGCTCAAGGTCAGATACGAAAGCCCTACTTCGTCCATATATTTCAGACGCTGCCTTATCTCGACTATTGCCCTTTCGGCAATTTTCGACTCGTAATCCGAGAAACGTACTTTGTCGAAAAAGACAATCAGCTCCTTTATCGTCATGGACAAAAGTTCTGCTATGTTGGCATCGGGACCGAGTTCAGGATCTCCTATCCTTACATACAGGGCTTCCTTCTTAAGACGGCTGCCCTTACATTCAGGACAAACACTCTTGCCTGTATATCTGCTCAGAAGATATCGGTACTGCACCTTGTAGCGGTTTGCCTTGACCATCTCGAAAAAGCGGTTAAGGCCGGTGAAATACTCGTTGCCGAGCCAGATAAGATCCTTCTGCTCCCTCGTAAGTTCATTGTACGGTCTGTGAACCGGAAAGTCGAATTTATACGCATTTTCCACGAGCTCCTGCTGAAAATATTTCATGGTATCCCCTCTCCAGCAGGCTATAGCCTCCTCATATATCGACTTCGTAATGTCTGGCACCACAAGTTTTTCATCTATACCCTCTATCTTGCCGTACCCTCCGCACCTTGGACATGCCCCTATGGGACTGTTGAAACTGAACATATATTCGTTCGGCTCTTCGAATACCATACCGTCGGCCTCGAATACACCTGAAAAACGCACCAGTTCATCCGCCCCGTCGCGTCCTGTCCTTACTGCAAGATACATCCTTCCGTCACCGGTCCTGAACGCCTTTTCGAGCGAATCCGAAATTATCGCGATCTTTTCATCGTCAGGCTTCTCCCCCGATGTAACCAGTCTGTCCACCAGCAGTTTCGGATCCGAGTCCACATATCGTGCGGTATCCGACAGCACATCATCAATACGCACCGTCTTCCCGTCAATATAAAGTCTTGTGAAACCGTTCTCCTTCAGTTCAAGAAGTTTCTCTATCCTGTAATCACGGTTTTCCCATCCGAACGGTGCAAGAATATGGATATAACAGCCGGCTGGCCGTGAAAATATGTAGTTCATCACGGAAGGCACAGTCTCTTTCGTCACTCTCTTTCCGCTTACGGGAGAATATGTACGGCCTATCCTGGCAAAAAGCAGTCTGAGATAATCGTAGATTTCCGTAGTGGTGCCTACAGTGGAACGCGGGTTGCGGCTGTTCACCTTCTGCTCGATGGCTATCGCAGGCGGTATTCCCTCTATCTTCTCCACCGCCGGCTTGCTCATCCTGCCGAGAAACTGTCTGGCGAACGAGGAAAGACTCTCAGCGAACCTTCTCTGCCCCTCCGCAAAAAGCGTATCGAACGCGAGGCTCGACTTGCCTGAACCGGATACGCCGGAAATAACGGTAAGTTCGTTTCTCGGAATCCTGACATCTATCTTCTTGAGGTTGTTTACCTCGGCACCCTTTATCTCAATATACTGCTCGTCCATTCTCCGTTATCTGTTGGTCTTTATCAGACAACAAAGATACGCAATCCTAAAGTTTTTTCCGTTTTTTGATTTCCGAATTCACAAAAGTGATCATATGCTACATAAATATTTTCTATTCGAAATCGCAATATGCCCTAGTGTGCCTTCTGGCGGCGGTTGGTTGTATTTTTCTTACGCGGCGTCAGGCAAGCATGCCCTCTACAATATACACCTGAATAACAGAAATATATGTAATATACACTACTTCATCCTCACTATACTCCTGACTCCTTTTAGTCTCTTGAGCCCCGCCATGAGGGTTTCAAGATGGTGGTTGCTGCCGACGGAGACCTGCATCTTCACGTCATAGCCGACCTTGAAACGGCCTGAATAACGGTCATCTATAGAGAAGGAACGGATGGATACTCCCTGCCTGTTCGCCTCTTCTATGATATACTGACCGTTGGAAAGTTCGTCCTCCACTATTATCTTCAGGTTCACCTGGAAACTTGTAGTTGCGGCATTGTCTTTCCATTTCACCATCTGTATCCTGTACGGATAAGCCTCGATCAGCCTTGCCGCATTAGGACAGGACATTCGGTGTATCTTCACCCCGTCCTTGGCCGAGACAAATGCAAACACATCGTCACCGTAAATCGGATTGCAGCATTTGGCCATCTTGTAGCCTATATCGTTCAGTTTGCCTATTTCAAGATAATTGCCGTCGCCTTTCGAGCTTTCCTTTTTCTGGGCCCTGCCGTCCTTGCTGTCCTTGTTGTCCTTACTGTCTCTGCTGTCCTGAAGGTTCTGTAAATTCTGGCCTCCCTGCAACTGAGACTGTGACTGTTCCCCTTCATACTTTTGGATAAAGTCCTTCACATCCGAAAGATCGACATCCTCATCCGCTATCGCCGAAAGAAAATCATTCGAATTCCTGTATTTGAAGAACTTCACAAGCTCATTCATCAACTCGTCATCCATTTCCAGTTTCCAGTTCTTCAATCTTCTCTCAAGAAGTTCCCTTCCTGCTGCAGCTTTGCGCCCTTCCTCCTCTTTTATCTTCTGCCTTATCTTTGCCCTGGCCTTGGATGTAACAACAAAATTAAGCCAGTCCGCCGAAGGCTTCTGATTTCTTGAACTCATTATTTCCACAACATCTCCAGTATGCAGAGGCTCCCTTATGGAAACGACCTTACCGTTGACTTTCGCACCGCTGCATTTGATTCCTAGATTGGAATGTATTTCGAACGCGAAGTCCAGCACACAAGCGCCTTTCGGCAATTTTCTTAGATCCCCAGCCGGAGTATATACGAACACTTCCTCCAAAGCCTGTACCGGCATATGAGTATAAACTTCCTTGTCAGGACTCTCCAGCATCTTCTTCACATTGGAAAGCCATGCATCCAGTTCCTTCACCCTTTTTATGCCTTTGTAAGCCCAGTGTGCCGCCATTCCGTTTTCGGCCTCGTCATCCATTCGCCTTGTTCTTATCTGCACCTCCATCACGGCACCTTCCTTGTTCTTGACAGTTGTGTGGAGCGACTCATAGCCGTTCGGTTTAGGCACGGTAATCCAGTCCCTCAATCTTTTCACGTCCGGTTCATACTCTTCAGTAACAAGAGAATACACCTGCCAGCAAAGCTCATGTTCCTTTGCCCTGTCGGCGGGGGCCTCAATAATGAACCTCATTGCAAAAACATCATACACCCCTTCGAACGGCACTGACTGGGCCTGCATTTTTCTCCATATGGAATATGCCGACTTCGTCCTTGCCTTGAGTTCATATTTTATCCCGGCCTTGTCGAGTTTGTCCTTCAGAGGGTTTATAAAGGCCTTTACGAGTCCCTGACGCTCCCGCTCCGTCGCCTTGAGCTTATTGGTTATGGTACGGTAACTAAGATTGTCCGCATTCTTCAGATAGAGATTCTCCATCTCGCTCTTCAGATTGTACAAGCCGAGCTGGTGGGCCAGCGGGATATACAACATTATGGTTTCAGTATTCTTTCTTTCCCTGCTGAGCTTTGGAAGAATATGAAGATTCCTCATTATCTCCAGACGGTCGGCAAGTTTTATCAAGGTAACTCGCGGGTCAGTCGAATACGACACTATCAGTTTCCTGTAATTCTCGGCCTCGAGCCTGGTATCTTTCGGACGTATTGCTGCTATTTTGTTAAGTCCGACGACTATTCCAAATATTTCCGGCGAATATTTCTTCTCCACCTCAGGTATGAGGCTTTCATTGAATCTTGTCGCTTCATGGAGAAAATATGCAGCCAGAGAATCCCCGTCCAGACCGAGATTCTCCACTATTATTTCCGCAACACCGAGAGGATGCTCGATAAACGGTCTGTTGTTGCCCCTCTTCATGTCCTTCATCACATCGGACACCATATCATAGGCCGACCTGACCGTATCTGACTCTGCACTGTCAAAATTCGCAAGCAGTCCTGTTATTCTGGTAAGATTGTCCGGCATAAATAATCCTCCTTATTTGTTTCTTTCCTCATACAATTTTCTGAGATTGTTCATTTCATCCCTGTATTTTGCCGCTCTCAGGAAATCAAGTTCCGCAGCGGCACGTTCCATTTCCCCTCTGGCTGCATCTATCGCCTTCCGCAACTGATCCGTACTCATATAAGAAAGTACAGGATCGGAAACAACCGCAGCCTCTTTTTCAGCATAAGCATATTCCGTACCGTTCTGTCTTGCAAGAAGATTTTTACCCTGCTTGAGAACCTGTTTCGGGACTATGCCGTTAGCCTTGTTATACTCCATCTGTTTTTTTCTGCGCCTTTCAGTCTCGTCAATTGTCCTTTTCATGGAACCGGTGACAGTATCGGCATACATTATCACCAGTCCGTTCACATTTCTTGCGGCACGTCCGGCAGTCTGTGTCAAGGCCCTGTCTGAACGGAGGAAACCTTCCTTGTCGGCATCAAGTATGGCTACAAGCGACACCTGTGGCATATCAAGTCCTTCCCTCAACAGATTCACACCTATAAGCACATCGAAAAGGCCGTTCTGGAAATCGTCTATTATCTGCACACGCTCTATGGTATCCACATCGGAATGTATATACCTGCATCTTACTTCCATACGGGTAAGATATTTGTCCAGTTCTTCAGCCATACGCTTGGTAAGCGTAGTTACAAGCACCCTCTCATCCTTCTCGGCCCTGATCCTTATCTCTTCGAGAAGATCGTCTATCTGGTTCTTGCTGCTGCGTACCTCGATCGGAGGATCAAGAAGGCCCGTAGGACGCACTACCTGTTCCACAACAAGACCTCCGCAATCCTCAAGCTCATAGTCGCCGGGAGTCGCACTGACATACACTCTCTGACCTATTATGGACTCGAACTCGTCGAACTTCAAAGGTCGGTTGTCCGCCGCCGCAGGAAGCCTGAACCCGTATTCTATAAGCACTTCCTTCCTCGAACGGTCACCTCCGTACATCGCCCTGATCTGCGGCAGCGTGACATGGCTCTCATCTATGAAAGTTATGAAATCGTCCGGGAAATAATCTATGAGACAGAACGGACGACTTCCAGGAGACCTTCCGTCGAAATATCTTGAATAATTCTCGATACCTGGACAATAACCTATCTCCTTTATCATTTCCAGATCATATTCCACCCTCTGTCTTATCCTTTTTGATTCCAGATTTTTCCCTATGGAAGCAAAATATTCACTCTGCCTCATCATATCATCCTGAATCGCAGCGACAGCTGACTTGGTCCGCTCCTTCGTGGTCACGAAATTGGTTGCAGGATATACCGAAACCTTGTCAAGTTCGGAAACCGTGGCACCTGTCACAGGGTCTATATCCTCTATCGACTCTATTTCATCTCCGAAAAACACCACGCGGAAAGCCCTGTCTCCGTAAGCCGGATATATATCCACCGTATCGCCGTTCATTCGGAACGTTCCTTTCCTGAACTCAGCATCATTACGGCTGTAAAGTGCGTCTATCAACGAATACAGCAGTTTGTTACGGCTCATTGCCATACCGCTTTCCAGATGTATCGTATTGTCATGAAAATCCTGCGGATTACCGATACCGTACAGACATGAAACGCTTGAAATCACTATGACGTCCCTGCGACCCGACAGCAATGCCGAAGACGCACTGATTCTTAGACTCTCTATCTCGTCATTTATACTCAGATCCTTCTCGATATAAGTATCGGTTACCGGAAGATATGCCTCCGGCTGATAATAATCATAGTATGATACGAAATATTCGACCGCATTATCAGGAAAAAACGATTTGAACTCACCGTAAAGCTGTGCTGCAAGCGTCTTGTTATGGCTCAAAATCAAAGCCGGTCTCTGCAGGCGCTCAATAACGTTCGCCATTGTGAATGTCTTTCCCGAACCGGTAACGCCGAGCAGTGTTACGGAACGGTTGTTTTCCCGGATATTCCTGCACAATCCGTCTATGGCCGACGGCTGGTCTCCTGTCGGCCTGTATGAAGATTTCAGAACAAACTGCATTTGAATTCCATCTCCTCTAAAACAGCACGGTAAGTCCCGCCATTACTATGGATACCATACTCATAAGTTTTATAAGTATATTCAGAGAAGGTCCTGAAGTATCCTTGAACGGATCACCTACCGTATCTCCAACGACAGTAGCCTTATGATTATCAGAACCTTTTCCGCCGAGATTACCTTCTTCAACGTATTTTTTTGCATTGTCCCAGGCACCTCCGGCATTTGCCATGAAAACGGCAAGAACGAAGCCCGAACTGAGACCTCCCATAAGCAAGCCCATAACTCCGGACACACCGAGCAATACGCCGGTTATGACAGGTACCGCTATTGCCAGCAGGGATGGCAGCAACATCTCGTGCTGAGCGCCTTTAGTAGATATGGCCACACACCTCGCATAATCCGGATCGGCCTTTCCTTCCAGTATTCCCTTTATTTCACGGAACTGCCTCCTTACTTCATCGACCATCTTCTGTGCTGCCCTGCTTACGGCATTCATCGTAAATCCGCAGAAAAGGAACGACATCATCGCCCCTATGAAAAGGCCGATGAGCACCTTAGGATTCATCAGGTTTACCTGATAATAATCCATAAAGTCCGGAATTGACGCTTCCGATAGTTCGACTATTCTGTTGCCTATTTCCAGAACGCTTTTACCGGCATGTCCCAAAGCGATCTTGACTTCTTCAATGTATGAAGCAAGCAGAGCAAGTGCCGTAAGTGCAGCAGAACCTATCGCAAAGCCTTTGCCGGTAGCTGCCGTCGTATTGCCGAGAGCATCCAGCGCATCCGTCCTTTTTCTGACTTCAGGATCCAGACCGCTCATCTGGGCATTGCCTCCGGCATTATCGGCAATCGGTCCATAGGCATCCGTAGCAAGCGTTATTCCCAAAGTGGAAAGCATACCGACAGCGGCTATTCCGATACCGTAAAGTCCCAGGCTAAGATTGCCGGCACTAAGCAGATTCTTCATGTCGAAATTCACGGCACAAAGATATGAAAGCGCGACCGCTATACAAATTGTGACAACCGGTATCGCCGTTGAAATCATTCCTGTCCCTATTCCGGAAATGATTACCGGAGCTGGTCCCTGTCCCGAACTCTCGGCTATCTTTCTTGTAGGCCTGTACGAATGTGAAGTATAGTACTCGGTAGACTGGCCTATTACGACTCCGGCAACAAGTCCGGTAACTACGGAAAACGAAAGTCCCGTCCAGTTTGGCATATCAAGCAGATACATCACGACGAATGCCATTACGGCCACAAGGACCGAACTTACATTCACACCTTTTCCCAACGCCCCGAGAAGATCCTTCATGGATGTATTCTCCTTCGTTCTTACCAGGAATATGCCGACAAGCGAAAGCACGACGCCTACGGCTGCGATTATCATGGGAGCGAACACTGCCTTCAGCTGAATTTCACCGTCAAAATAAAAAGCCGACGCTCCCAGGGCCGCAGTAGCAAGTATAGAGCCGCAGTATGATTCATACAGGTCCGCCCCCATACCGGCAACATCTCCTACATTGTCACCCACATTGTCCGCTACAGTAGCCGGATTGCGAGGGTCGTCTTCCGGTATACCGGCCTCTACCTTCCCTACAAGATCGGCACCTACATCGGCAGCCTTGGTATAGATACCGCCGCCTACCCTTGCAAACAGGGCCTGCGTCGATGCTCCCATTCCGAAAGTCAGCATGGTCGTAGTAATGACGACTACTTTCTGCGGCCCGGTAATGTCTATGAATGTATCGAGTATGATATACCACAATGAAATGTCCAGCAACCCCAGACCGACGACTGTAAGCCCCATGACCGCTCCTGATCTGAATGCCAGTTTCAAACCGGAATCAAGCGACTCTGAAGCCGCTTGTGCACACCTTGCGGACGCATAGGTTGCAGTCTTCATTCCGATGAATCCGGCAAGTCCCGAAAAGAAACCTCCCGTAAGGAACGCGAAAGGCACCCATGTATTCTGCACCCCGAAACCGTATGCCAGTACGGCGAAAAACAATGCAAGTACGACAAACACGATTGAAACCACCTTGTACTGTTGCTTAAGATAGGCCATGGCCCCGTTACGGACATATCCCGCTATCTCCTTCATTTTGGGAGTTCCCTCGGAGGCCTGCATCATTTTCCTGAAAAAATAGTACGCAAAGGCCAGTGCCGCCACAGACGAAGCAGGCACCAGATAAAACAATGTTTCCATAATATCAAATAGTTAGGTTACCGAATAATTTGTCCTTTCTGTCCAGACCGGCAACATGCTTTTCGGCCATAGACCGAAGCATTCCGACATCTTTTCCAGTGGTATAAAAATAGGCAAAATTTCCGTTTGTACATAAATTAAATTCGGAAATAAGTTCGGCGCACCTTCTTGCCACGGCAGGCGCTGGATCTATAAGTTCAACCGAATCGCCGTAAACGGACCTGATGGTATCGGCAAGAAACGGATAATGCGTACAACCGAGTACTATCTTGTCTGCACCACCGGCAACCATTGGATCCACATACTTGCGTATAAGCGATTCCGCCACCGGTCCTGATGTCTCACCGGATTCGACAAGATCCACAAGACCGGTCCCTGCCCGTTCTATGACCTTCACGTCAGAAGCATACCGGACCAGAGTCGTATGGTAAAGTTCGCCTTTAAGGGTTCCCTGTGTGGCAAGAACACCTATCACCCCGTTTTTTGTTTTCAGGACCGCAGGTTTCACAGCCGGCTCCATTCCGACAAAGGGGATATCGAATTTTTCTCTGAGATACCTGATGGAAGCGGCAGTCGCAGTATTGCATGCCACCACAATTATTTTTGCTCCGTGTGCAACAAGATATGAGGAAATCCTGTCGGCACGCATGATTACCTCTTCCGCCGGCCTTGGCCCGTAGGGACAGTATCCTGCATCCGAAACATAGGTATATGATGATTCCGGAAGTATTTTGAAAATCTCCCTGAAAACGGAAAGCCCGCCAAGACCGGAATCGAACACCCCTATCATAAACTTACGTCCAGCCTCCCGACAAACCTCGTCTTGCTTCCCGCCTGTACTACCGGAACCTCCCTCCCTGCAGCGTTTATCCTGACATCGGGCTCCTGCATTTCTGTATGTGAATGGCCTCCTATGACAATATCCACGTAACGTGTTCTTTCGGCAAGTCTTATATCGGAAGGACGATCGGGAGAACCGTCATAGCCGAGATGACTTATGACTATCACAAGGTCGCAATGCTTTTCCTCCTTCAGCATCTTTGCATAACCGTCTATGATTTCTTCAGTATTTTCAAGATATTTCATTCCGGATATATTCTTGGCCATGACAAGACCTCCGAGATTCGTCAAGGCGCCTATTATACCTATCCTGTATTCGCCTTTCTTCACTATGGTATAAGGTTTTATGACATTTTCAAGAGGCGTTCCCGAAAAATCGTAATTGGCACATACCGTCTCGTACCTCGCCTTTTTCAATCTTCTGGCGAAATCCGCATGACCGTTGTCGAACTCATGGTTTCCTATGGCGGCCACATCATATCCCATCGCATTCAGCAGGGAAACCTCAAGATTTCCCTTGAAGATATTGAAATACGGTGTTCCTTGATTATAGTCCCCGCAATCCAGCACCAGCACGTTCCTGCAGTCCCTGCGAACCGTCTTTATATAGTCAGCCACGGCCTGAAAACCGCCTGAAGAATTCCCGTCCGGATCACTGGCCGGTTCTATCTGACTGTGCATGTCGTTTGTATGGAGAATCACCAGATCCTGTGCTTCCAGACATAAAGGCATAAGCGACAGTGTCAGGCATGCAAATGATAAAGATATATATTTTCCCATAATCCGCTATTTTACAGTATTTCAACAACTATTCAACAACCATTACCCTTCCGTCGGCAGAAGATTCTATGTTCTTCCCTTTTTCCGAAAGGGATCTTACATACTCTATCAGTACATCCCTCATATACGCTCCAGTTTCAGAAAGTTTAGTATACTTGTGAAGGTATTTCATCTTGTCTCCACCTCCCAGAAGGAAATCTATGGTAGCCACCCGGTATGTTTTCGAATCGTCGAGATCCTTGCCGCCGACCTTCAGTTCCAGTATTTTCCTGTCCTTTATCACAAGAGAGACATTGGAAACAGCCTCGAAACCGTTTTTTCTTGCAACGACATCTTCGAAGAGCATCCTGAGGTAACGGCCCTCAATATCCAGAACGATAAGCGCGTTGTCAAAAGGAGATACCGTATATATGTCATACACCCTTATGTCTCCCGGATTGAGATCCGTCCTGATGCCACCAAGATTTGTTATCGCCACATCCACATCCTCGCCTGTATATCGGCCAGCCATTTCGCGCATGGCATCAACAACGAAATTAGACATCGGGGAATCGCTGCCGCCTCTTGTAAGCGCCACATCCGAATGTCCGATAATCTCATTCATCTTCTCATCCATCAGAGGTTTATGCAAGGCGAGGATCTTCTCCACCTTTCTGTTCCTTTCCGAAATCTGCATAGTGGAATCGGTCCTTATGCAGGTCCACCTGTATCTGAAATTTTCCTGAGACTGACCCCGCAAAGGAGAAAGTGCCAACAGAAACGCCAGAACCGGCAACAATGACAAATATCTTCTGTACATATTTTTAAAAATTATCTGTATTTCATCCATTTAAGCAGGTCTTTCCAACCCGGCTTCCTGCCGTACGTAAGAATTCCTACCCTGTATATTTTAGCTGAAACATACGCAACCGCAAAAAATGTAAGTACCAGGAGTACTATGGAAAGTACATATTCCCATGCCGGAACACCGAAAGGCACCCTTGCCATCATTACCATAGGGGACGTGAACGGTATTATCGAAGCCCAGAATGAAAGCGGGCTGTCCGGATAATTGAATGTATGCATCATAATGAAAAGGCCAAGGACAAGCGGAATTGTTATCGGCATCATGAACTGCTGCGTATCAGCCTCGTTGTCGACAGCACTTCCGACCGCAGCGAACATTGCTGCATAAAGCAGATAACCGAACACGAAATATATCACAAACGAAATTATGATGAACCAGTAGTCTATTCCTGAAACGGCCTCGAAAACACGCATCGCATCCGGATTGTCCATGAGTGTCTTCTGCACCGCTGTCAAATCCAAATTCTGCAGTTCATGAAGCGCTCCGCCTGAAGAAAGAAGCGACTGAACTTCATCTATACCGATATAGGACTTCGCACCGGCAATCAGTAATCCGGCAAAGACCACCCATATGAAAAACTGTGTAAGGGCGACAAGCGCCACACCTGTTATTTTTCCGAGCATGAGTTCCACAGGCTTCACGGAAGATATTATCACTTCTATTATCCTGTTCGATTTCTCTTCGATCACTCCCCTCATGACCATGCTTCCGAACATGAACACGAACATATATATCAGAAAAGCGGCTATATACGATATGACCATATATATCTCGACCATATCCACCTTCTCCTTTCCGTCCTCGCCCAAAGTGACGGTAACAAGCGGAACCCTGTAGGATGCATCCCTCATTATGTCCGGAAGATTGTCTACCTCATACTTTTCCAGTTTCAGCTTCTGGAACTCGGAAGACATCTGCCTGACAAGCGAAGACCTGAAATCGGAATTCAACTGTTTTCTGCTGTATGTGACAGCCGTTACATTTCCGTTTTCGTCCGCAGGAGACACCTCCAGCATGGCATATATTCCCAGACTGTCGAAATTCGCCTTGACATACTCGGCATCCATACCGTTTTCGTAGATATAGGTATAGCTTCCGCCTTCCTCGAACACGCCTGAAAGTTTTCCTGAACCGTCGAGAACCATTATCTTTCTCGTCTCGCCCGTATCTCCGCTGTAAAGCATTATCATTCCGGGGACCACCATAAGGGCCGCAAACAGAACTGGAGTCACTATAGTCATTATTATGAATGACTTTTTCTTTACCCTTACGGAAAACTCCCTCGCTATTATTACCGAAATCTTTCTCAAATTCATTTTATGTTCTCCTGAGTGACAAGACTTATAAATATATCATTCATACGCGGCATAAGTTCACGGAACGAAACTATGTCCATGCCGCCCGCAAGAAGCCTTTCAAGCAGCATTCTGTTTGAACCGGTTCCGTTATGATCCGCATTGCCGCAGGACAAAACCACCATACGCCTTACACCGTCGCATTCCTCGTCCGACACGACCGAAAATTCAGGTCCGGAAAGAAAGGAAAACTTTGCCTCGCCTGATGCGGACGGTCTGTAAAGCACCTCAGAGCTATTGTTCCCGTATTTTCTTCTGATTTCCGAAACACTTCCCTGCACTACCGCTCTTGAACGGTTTATGAGAGTTATATTGTCACACAGTTCCTCGACGGATTCCATATTATGAGTAGAAAGCACGATTGTACATCCAGAATCCCTCAATTTCAGGATCTCATCCCTTATTATCTGCACATTCACCGGATCGAAACCGGAAAAAGGCTCATCAAGAATAAGAAGAGACGGTCTGTGCAGCACTGTGGTTATGAACTGTACTTTCTGGGCCATACCTTTGGAAAGTTCTTCCACCTTCCTCCCCCACCAGCTTTCTATCCCGAATTTCACGAACCATTTTTTCAGTTCTTCCGTGGCCTCAGAAACACTCATTCCCTTAAGTCTAGCAAGATAGACGGCCTGTTCCCCGACCTTCATCTTCTTGTACAGTCCGCGCTCTTCCGGAAGATATCCTATTTTCAGGACATCGTCATCCGTCATTGGACGTCCCGAAAACATCACCGTACCGCTGTCAGGAACCGTAATTCTGTTTATTATACGTATAAGTGTAGTCTTTCCGGCCCCGTTCGGACCCAAAAGGCCATAAATCTTCCCTTCAGGAATATCGACATCCACACCATCAAGCGCGACATGATCGCCGAATCTTTTTGTTATGCCGCTGCATGAAATTATATTCATAAATGTAGTTTTCTATACGGATGCCAAAATTAATCAATATTTTCACCTACTCAAAAACAAACCTCAAATAGTCAAGCTTATCCGTCTTTATAATCTCATTTTCAATAAGTTCGGCAAAAGAAATAAAAATATTCCCCTCTCTGCCGCGCCTGAACCTCACATATTCCAGTATCGCAGCACATCCGTATTCCCCTATATAAGGATGACAGGCCAGAAAAGCTGAATCAGCTTCAGTCATCCTTATTTTCGGGACCTTTCCTGCATAGACATACTGTTCAAGACCGTCATATCTTTCCTTCCCGAAACCATATATTTCAAGCAGCTGCTTACTGTCCGAAAATGCTCCGAGTCTGGACCTGTACTCCAGAATTTTTCTTGAATAATAACCGCCTATGCCCGGAAGAGCATCGAGAGCAGCACTGTCCGCAGCATTCAAATCCAGAAGACCTTCCATACCTCCGGCAGAGTAGGCAACGGACTTTATGGAAATATACTTTTCGAGTTCCCTGTATTTCTCATCACTTACTACATAAAGTTTCGAAAAATCCTCCCTTTTTCTGAAAATGCCACCTTTGCGTCTGTATTTCAATATTGAAGCCGCCTGTTTCGGAGAAAATCCCAACATGACAAAAGATGCGCTGTCAGCCGTATTAGGATCGAATTCAAAAAGTTCGTATTGTTTTCCGCGTTCTACACCCCTGTCCGTTTTTCTGTAATCCCTGCTTTCGGATCCGGCATGAGCGCGTACTGCATTATCTGAGGTTTCTTTACCTACGGATACACTTTCAGCCGTTACGTTTCCGGAAATATCGTTTTCCGCAACAGATACATTCTCTTCCCTCCCGGATTTCACAAAATATATTACAGACTGAAGTATCACAAGCATAGATAGCAATGCAAGAATTCCGCGCTTGCGCCCTTCGGAAACAGTTTTACCGAACCGGCCTACACTATTGCCAGAACTGCTGCCGGCACATGTATCGATATCCGCAATACCTTCATCTCGGAAAGAAGGTTCTTCATCACATCCATCATCTGAACCACCGTAACGGTTCTTTTCACCGGAAGACCAGTTATTCCGCCTCTTCAGGCTCTTCAGATTCCTGCCCCGTGCAGGAATATCTGTTTTTCTTTTCCTTTCCCTTCTCATCTTTCCCCTCCACTGTCAAGACTATTTCACCTTTTGGAGGCACATTACCGTACCATTCCACAAGTTCCTTAAGCGTACCGCGCCTGTTCTCCTCGAATTTTTTTGTAAGTTCCCTTGAAACGCATGCCATTCTGTCCTCACCGAATATCTCCGCAAACTGCTGCAGGGTCTTTACAAGCCTGTAAGGTGACTCATAGAAAATCATGGTTCTTGTTTCTTTTCCGAGTTCTTCCAGCCTCGTCATACGTCCTTTTTTAACAGGAAGAAAACCCTCGAAGCAGAATCTGTCACACGGAAATCCGGAATTGACTATGGCAGGAACGAAGGCAGTAGGCCCAGGAAGAGTTTCCACTTCGATTCCTGCATCCCTGCATGCTCTGACAAGAAGAAATCCGGGATCGGAGATTCCCGGTGTTCCGGCATCACTTACCAACGCCACCGTCATGCCTGAAAGGATGCGCCCGCACACGGAAGCCACACTTTTGTGCTCATTATACTTGTGATGCGATTCCATTCTGGTATGGATATCATATTTCTTCATCAGCACCGAACTTGTACGGGTATCTTCCGCCAATATCAGATCCGCCTCCTTAAGTACACGGATTGCCCTGAAGGTCATATCTTCCAGATTTCCTACCGGTGTAGGCACTATATACAATTTTGACATATCAGTTCCTCAGTTTGCGTCTTACGGTCATATAGAATCTGTAAACCACATCGTCGGATTCATCCCAGTTGCCGAAATTGGTTCTCAAATACTCAAGAGCTTCACTGAATGAATGCATTCCGTCAAGGATCTCCACAGTCTTTCTGTAAAGATCGCTGTCCTCACCGAAAAGTTCATTTATATACTGTATCTTGTCGTTTATCGTAACTCCGTGTGAAATTCTTTCCACAGGCGTTCCTGGAGTATCCTTCAGAAAATCTTCCTTGTCAGAGAAACTCTCGAACAGGGTATGCTGCACAAAATAAGGTTTTTGCCGTTCATTCACCGGAGCATCATGCACAACTGCCGGTTCTTCCGCCGGCAAACCGGATAAACCGTCAGCCGAATCCGCCGTATCGTCCGGCAGATCTGCCATATCGGAAGAATCGTTTCTGAAGTCGAACGACTCGCCGACCGAAACCGTTTCTTCACTGGCAATGAACTGCTCAGCCCTATGGCTCTCTTCCATTTTACCGAGTCTTTCCAAGCACTCTTCCAGTTTTTTTTCCAACTTCAAAATGCGTTCTTCATAAGCGGCAAGTTTCCCGATATTCTCCTTTTCAAGCCTGAGTATATTTTCCGACAGGTCCTTGTATATACTTTCCGACATAGTTTTTCTTGGATTATTTCCCTCAAAGATAATACAAAAAATGAGATACTGAGCAAATCACGGAAATATGATTGAAAGTTAATGATTTATGGGATTTTGGCGATTTGAGTGAGTGCCAACTGAAACCGGGAAAAAGCCAA
>CASFPH010000021.1 GCA_949296645.1 uncultured Bacteroidales bacterium | reverse complement strand
AAACGCCCGAAATTCTGGCGAGTCTGTAAGAACTCTCCGCGTCAATCAGTTCATTTTCAGATAGTTCAGTACGACGCCGATTACACACTCGATTTGGCCCCGGAAACGTGACCTGCCTCAGAGTGCCCTCTGGCGGGGATTGGTTCAATTTTTCTTTCGCGGGCGCTGGCGAGTCTGTTGGCGCCCCGAGGTATTCCGCTGATTTTCAGTGATATAAAAGCAAACCGACAGACTTGCCGGGAATTAAAAATATCCGGACAGGTCCGTCGGAATGAATCCAGAATCAAAATCCAGAATCAAAATTCAAAGTCAAAATTCAAAGTCAAAGCCCTGAATTCCAGACGATATAGCAGAAAACTATCTGTTCCCGAGATATATGGCCGACCAGAAAACAAATTCAGCTACATCTTCAAGAGTTTCCGGATTGATTGTATCCCAATCATCATCCGGATGATGGTAGTATCTCGGAGCTCCGCCACCGGCACCAATATCTACACAAGGATAGTCTGCCTTCATGAAGACAGCGCCGTCTGTTCTCGGTCTTGTAATATGTCTGTTGGAACGTACCGAAAGTTTCCTGTGCACGAAATCGTCATTTGCGTCCTTCATAGCCTGAATGAAATGATCATATTCCACACCATGAGAAAGATTTATACGTTCACCTATTCCCACCTGTTCCAGGTTCAGAATGGCGACAACCTTATCCTTCGGCACCAGAGGATTGTTCACATAATAGGTACTTCCTGTAAGGTTGGCTTCCTCTCCGTCTATACTCATGAAAATGACGGAGCGTTTCGGTTTCACACTGCTTTTGGCAAGTGCTTCCGCCACCCCGAGCAATACGGCTGTAGACGAATTGTTGTCGTTTGCACCGGCGATGTGATAAGGAATCATGCCAAGATGATCCAGATGACCTGAAACTATGACATACTCATCACGAAGTACAGGATCCGAACCGCGTACGATACCCACGATATTTGATGCAAAGGCATTTTCATTGCGGACCGTAGACATCTTGATTCTCGCATACTTTCCGGTATTGAATGATGAAGGCTTCATATCCTTCACTATCCTGTTCCTGTGCTCTCTGAAAGTACCCTTGCCCGTTCCCTTGAAAACATCCTCGGCAACCTGCGAAGTTATGTATGCATAGACAAAGCCTGGATCATAACCGTTGTTCGGCCCGGGAACCCAATTGTAAAGCATGCCTATTGCACCGTGGGCAACCGCATTTGCGACTTTGTATTGGTGCAAGGTATAAGGATACCATTTGAGAAGATCCTCTTTCTCATAACTGGAATTCGGAGTCTCACCTTCTATCAGAACTATTTTACCTTTCACATCAATACCTTTGTAGTCATCATAACCCAATTCCGGAGCAGAAACTCCGAAACCAGCATAGACTATTTCAGCCGTAATATCACCGCTTGCACTTGTACCGCCGGCAAACCAGCCGTCAGCCCAAGGATAAGTTTTATGCAAAGTATCGATGTCCTTCTTTACCCCCACAGGAAAAAGAATTTCAAGCAGACATTCTCCGTTCACTTCAACACACGGGTGAGGATAACTCTGATAATAACCTTCTATCGAACCGGCAGAACCGGCAGAACCGACAGAACCAACAGAACCGGCAGTTCCGGCAGAACCGACAGAACCGGAATAAACAACAGACCCGGTAGAACCGGCAGTGCCAAAAGGTTCAAGGCCCCACTGTTCAAAAAGGGAAGCCACCCACCTGTTTGCCCTGGCCATACCTTCAGAACCGGCAAGACGGCCTTCAAACAAAGTGGAATCAGAAAGATACTTTACATATCCGAAAAGCTTTTCGGATGTTATATGCTTATGCATCGAAGAAAGATATTCCTCCTTCACATCCTGTGAAAGGGAAAATTCCTGCTGTGCCGGCAGGAATGCCGGACACAACAGGAACAATGCCGATAACAGACGTTTCATATCAAAAATGTTTATAATTAATCAAAAAACTACTCCATATCTACCCTGAAATGTACATAACCGAAATTTCCGCTCTTGGTATAACCATCAGGAACACTTTCGATAACTACAGGTATAATATACTTCTTGCCTGCATCAAGTCCGTCAGTTTTTACATTGAGCTTAGTTGAAAACAGTCTTTCACCTTTCTTGATCAGCACGTCAGGCAAAGAATAATTTGCTGCAGGAAGAATTTCGTAGGTACCTGAAGAACCCAGGGACGCATTATAGCTGTCAAGCAGATCTTCATCAATACCCAAAGTGACCTTTATGTCCTCCTTGTTGTCGGATGCATAAGGAACGGTATAGTTTACATAGAGATCGAATGATACTTCTTCCCCAGGAGATACCTTAGACACTCTCACATTATGTTGAAGATACGGAAGTTCTATGACGGATTTCATTGCGCTCCAGTCAAAAAGAGGATCATCCTTCAGACAAGAAGTCATCGTAAACATGCAAAGCAATGCGGCAATAAAGAAATATTTTTTCATAGCACTTTGATTTTAAGATTATTGATAAAGCTCCGCCCTGTTGATGATAGGATTTTCCTTATCCCAGAAAACAAGACTGTTATATACATCCACTTCACCCTGAAGAGCAACATTCTCAGCATTCAGATTCCTTTCCGTCTGAGGATAAGGAAGCTTGCATATCAGTTTGTTTTCCTGAGCCTGGTTGGATGCCACCAAAGCGGAAGGATAACCAGTCCTCCTGGCCTCGAACCATGCCTCAAGCGGATTGTATCCGAAATAATTCAACCATTTCTGCGAATGTATGGCATCCATCTTCTGGGCTTCCGTAGTCATCTTATCCCAGTTCATGAATGCATTGTCCTGAGCCAGATAATCCCTTGCAGCTGTTTCAGCATCGGTTTCAATTGCCGGAGCCACTCCAACCATCGTAAAGTTCTTGTCCTGCATTGCATTCTCATGTCCCTTCATTGCAGAAATTACTGACTGTTCATAATATTCCTTCGCCTTTGTATCTCCACCCGGAATCAGACCCCTGAGGGCAGCTTCCGCCAGATAGAACCCTATTTCGGCACCTGTAATGAAAGGATTACCCTTTATCGCTCCTGCATTCTTGTCAGAACCGCCGGCAAGAATGCCAAGACCCGTACGGCAAGTATAATCCATTCTTGGAGGATCTGACTGACCGTAAGGTATTCCGACATAATGCTCGTCACCAAGACCGAACTTAACATAATCGGCACTGCCTTCAGGTTCATTTCCAAGAACTGGACGCGGATCGCAGAATACTCTCAACCTAGGGTCGTTGTTGTCCCTCAACATATCTACAAGATGCCTTGTAGGCATATACTGTCTGTAATATGAAAGCCAGTTGTTCTTCAGAGAAGGAATTGCATCTGTAAGCATTACTGATGCATTCACTCCAGGATAAAAGAATGACCAGTTGTCAGGCGAAAGCAGCGATGTCCAGTCATTTCTTCCGGTTACCTGGATATATGCCCATCCGAAAAGTGAAAAATCGATACTTCCGTAGACCGCCAGCTTCCTCGACTGGGTATATTCATTGCTACCGCCCAATTCGCCTATCTTGCTGTCGACATTGAAAAGATTGTCCACCTGTATCCTGTCCGCAGATACATCCTTGTATTCACTGTAAGTATCCTGAAGCGACCATCCCACCATACCCTTGATCTTGAATTTCTTGATGAACTCATGCTCCGCAAATGCCATTGCGTCGAGAGTGACACGATTATAATAATTGGAAGAAGTAGTAAGTGCGGTATAATAATCGCTCAATGCATAGGACCTGCCGGAATTCTTTGCAAAATCTGAATAATGCCATGCATAATCCTTGTTGTTTTTATTTGTAACACCCATTACGAGACCTGCACGTCCCTGGAAAGACAACCATGGCAGAGGCTTGTAATCAAGCTGTGCGGAACCCTGTATCCTGTCCCTCCTTGACTCCCTTCTGTAGAGATCTACCTGAGCGGACGGATTGAGATAATAGCTGTTTACCCAGCTGTCCGGATCTCCGCCTTCAACGTTTCGCCAATCCTTGTAGTCACCGAGGTATATATGTGCAGGAGTATTCCACAAAGCCTGCATACCGTTAGAAGTGGAATTGTCCATGTTAGTATTCGTATTGGAATACGAAGCATTTACGGATGCCCTGAGACTCTTGTAATTTCTTGATGCACTGAAACGTACAGTCTGACGCCTGTACTTGCCTCCAGGTATGATACCTGATTTGTCCGCATGCTGATACGACAGGAACAGACTGCCGTTCTCACCTCCGGACTGGAACGAAATATCGTTCTGTATACCTACTCCAGTATCATAGAAACTTTCTCTGGCTCCTTCGCGGTAAGCATAAACACCTTCCAGCTGCTTCCCGTCCGGATTCTCAGGATCATAGATAGGAGCTCCGACAGGTACTGTCGAACCGTCGAATTCAGGACCGTACTGCTGGTTCTCGTACGCGATATAATAAGGGAAACCTGTAACGGAATTCTCAGCACCTGAACCGAACCGGGTCTGATATTCAGGAAAATACGCCAGCTTGTCAAAAGTTGTTGTAAGAGAATAGGTAATTCTCGGCTTGCCTATGTTCCCTTTCTTTGTGGTTACATAAAGGACACCGTTTGCAGCCGCACTACCGTAAAGTGCAGCGGCGCTACCTCCTTTCAGTACCGTAATGTTCTCAATATCATTCGGATTCATGGTCTGGAGATAATCCAGAGGAGTCGGGACACCGTCAACCACCAGCAAAGCCTGGTTATTACCCTTGAAAGAACGGTTACCACGGAGATTGACACGCACTTCAGAATCAAGAGATGCAGAGTTGACCTGAATCTGCAAGCCAGACACCTTACCGGCGAGAGCCTGAGTCGCATCCAGATTCTGCGAGGAATTCAGTTCCTCTGAAGAAACCTTTGCTGTGGAATAACCGATTTCCTTTGACTGGCGCTGGATACCGAGTGCCGTCACCACAACCTGGTCCAAAGCCATTACGTCATCCTCAAGAACGACATTGATAACATTTCTTCCGTTTACCGGGATATCAACAGTACGATAACTCATTGCAATGAACTGCAAGGTTGCCGTTTTACCGACAGTGATACTGAATTTTCCTTCAGCATCGGTAGTAGAGACGTTAGACGTACCAAGCTCAAGCACAGTAACACCAGCAACAGGCTCATCGAGCTTGTCCTTAACTGTACCTGTTACCTGAAAATCTTGAGCGATCAAGTCTTTCGACAGAAAGAAGAAAGACATCATAAACCCTGCCATAACCAATGGCATAAGTCTAAAAGCTTTACGTCCCATAGTCTGAGTTAAGTTTTAGTTTGTAAATAGTTTTTAGGTTAGTTTTTCAAGTCTGTAACAGCTATAATCCAGGTTAAAAACAGCCCGAATTCAGGCCAATTTGAGTCTGAAATTATAAAAATTATGTTCAATCTGCAATAAAAAAACAAAAAAAAGACTGCATCCCTAAAGGATACAGTCTCCAAAAAGATGTGACCCCGACAGGATTCAAACCTGTAACCTTTTGATCCGTAGTCAAATGCTCTATTCAGTTGAGCTACGGGGCCTCATTTCCTATTTTAACAAATTATTCCTCTTCCTTTACAAGGGTGACCCTCTTTTCCTTGATACGGGCTTTCTTACCTGTAAGACCTCTCAGATAATATATCCTTGCCCTGCGAACCTTACCATACTTGTTGAGTTCTATGCTTTCGATAAAAGGTGAATTCAGAGGAAATATTCTTTCTACACCCACTCCGTTGGAAATCTTTCTTATTGTGAAAGTCTGAGTCATTCCGGTTCCTTTTCTCTGGATAATCACCCCACGGAATTTCTGGAGTCTTTCCTTGTTTTCTTCCTTAATCTTGTAGGTAACAGTCACAGTGTCACCTGCAGAAAAATCAGGGTAATTCTTTTCTCCCTGTGCAAACGCGTCTTGAGCTACTTTAATTAAGTCCATCTTCAATATTTTTTTACAGGCAACATTACAAAATCAATCATCATACCCGAATGTAAGAGGTTGCGTTTTTGTTTCGGGACTGCAAAGGTAGAAAATAATTTTCAATCACCAAATTTATTTATAAAATTTTCTTTTCAACACGTACCTGTTTCCAGCAACATCCGTAAGATAAAGTATAAGCTGATGCTTTTTCCCCATCTCCATCCGTGAGCTTTCAAAAGGCAGCGTAAGTCTGCTGTTCTTAGAATCATAAACAACAAGGACCCATTTGCCGTCTACCTCCACCCTGAAGTTGGCAATGCCGGAAAGATCATCCCTTATGCGGAAAGACAACGACTTCCTCTTTCTCAAATCCGCATTGTCCGTAAAATCCGGAACAGCTGAAGGCGGAACCGTATCAAGAACGACGGAATACTTTCCGAACGAAGAAATCTGTGCTTCCAGAAACTCCCCGTTCCATTTTCCTCCAGACGAATATACCGTACCGGAAGGCATGACTCTCGCTATGACTGCATGCTTTCTCAACGAATCCGGAATTCCGGCAGGCTTTATGGAAAGCATTGCAGGCTTGTGAAGAGCCACGTTGCGATCATGTACTTTATATATGGAAGAATAAAACCTGCACTTGCAGGAAGGCTTGTTTTCAAGGCTGTCGCGGGAAATTATCGAAGCCCTGAAATTGATAGAATTATACAAGGCTCCTGGAGGCATATAAAGTTTCATGGAATCGGACAGGAAGACATTCGGAAGAGACCACATCATATATACCGATCTGAATATCATCTGTCTGCCGCTGACAGCCCGATATCCGTCAAAGACCGCCGAATCCTGCAATCCAGTTTCTGAAACGCATGAGGAACCGCCCTTCCTGACCTTGAATATCCTTTCCGCATCATTTCCATGTTCATCGCATATCCTGAGCCTCAACGTATGTATTCCATCATCGTCTAACCTGAAAATACCGCCGTTTTCGACAACTTCATATCTGTCTGCCAGCATATTCCCGGGTTCAAGCATTGTCTTGACCATTGTTCTTCCGGTATTCTGCTTTTCCGCATACTCTATTACCGAATTTATATACTTTGTTTCGGAAAACTCGTTCTCCCCCACGTTATATGCAAAACACAGTTTCCCGTCAAAGTAGACTTCATATCTTACGACCGCCAGTTTGGCATTTGTACGTTCCTGCCTGTCAACAGCATCAACAGCCACATAAAACTCTTCGGGCAATTCCACCACACCACCGTACACTCCGGCATATCCGCAAACCCTGACCGATTCCAGTTCGTTTCTGTCATAATGATAAAAACCAACATAACGGAAAACCGGCGGTGTTCTGTCAATAACGCCGCTTACCATTCCCCTGGATATTATATTCAACGGTCTGTTCCCATCCCTGTCCCTTATCTCGAAATGAAGATGCGGACCGGCGGAAGACCCGGTATTCCCGGCTTTTCCTATATACATACCCTTTGTAACAGGCAGTTCGTCAGGCGACGGATATATGTTTACACCGAACGATTCCTTCTCATACTGCACATTCTCGACATACCTGCGTATTTCCGGGGCAAACTCATGCATATGGCCATATACCGACATATAACCACCCTTATGACTAATATAAAGCGCATTCCCGTACCCGGAAGGCGACACCGAAATTCTGGACACATATCCGTCTTCAGCCGAATACACAGGAGCACCTATCACACCTCCTACCCTGAAATCCACTCCTGAATGAAAATGGTTCGCCCTCAGTTCCCCATAGGAAGCAGACAGGGAAACAGGAAGATCAAGAGGATTCCTGAAACAAACGGAAGAATCGCCCTGTGCATGCAATTCCTCCGTCATCCCAATAATTCCCATAACCGGGAACAAAATATTAAACAGCCATAATCTCATTGTCAGCTGAACATTTTCTTGATTCTGTCAAAGAAATTCCTGTCATCCTTTTCAGGCTTCGGAGAAAAGTTCTCGCTTCCGCGCAACGACTCGAACAGTTCCTTCTCCTTTCTGTCGAGTCTGGTCGGTGTCCATACCTGCACATAGACAAGCAGGTCTCCGGAGCCATATCCGTTCACATCCGGAATGCCCTTTCCTCTCAGGCGCAGAATCTTGCCGGACTGTACACCGGGATCTATCTTGATCTTGAGTTTTCCATCAACCGAAGGTATCTCGGCATTGCATCCGAGCACAGCATCCGGAAGGCTAAGGAACAATGTATATATCAAATCATTTCCGTCACGCTGAAGTTCCGGATGCTTTTCTTCTTCTATTATGACAAGCAAATCGCCGTTGACTCCGCCTCTGCGCGCCGCATTTCCTTTTCCCTGTACTGTCAACTGCATTCCTTCCACAACTCCTGCAGGCACCTTGAATGTTATTTCTTCCGACGCCTTCACTACTCCTTCGCCACCGCATTTGCTGCACGGCTTTGAAACCACACGCCCCTCACCGTTGCAATGAGGACACGGTGACTGAGTCTGCATCTGGCCCAGAATAGTCTGTGTAACCCTTGTAACCATTCCTGTACCTTTACAATAATCGCATGTCTTTATGTCAGCCTCGGACTCGGCACCACGACCGTGACACTTGTCGCACTGTACCATCTTGTTTATCTTTATCTTCTTCTCGACACCATGCATTATATCCTTGAGGGAAAGTTTAACCCTTATCCTTATATCGGACCCCCTTGATACTCTGCGCCCGCCCCTTGAAGATGATCCTCCGAAGCCTCCGAAGCCGGAAAATCCGCCGAAATGTCCTCCGAAAATATCGCCGAACTGGCTGAATATGTCATCCATTGAGAATCCTCCGGAAAATCCGCCGGCACCTCCTGCTCCATTGACTCCGGCATGGCCGTACTGGTCATATCTCGCCCTCTTGTCAGGTTTGCTCAGCACATCGTATGCTTCGGCAGCTTCCTTGAACTTCTCCTCCGCTTCCTTGTCTCCCGGATTCTTGTCAGGATGATACTTTATCGCCAGTTTTCTATATGCTTTCTTTATTTCCTCGTCGGTAGCCGATTTGGAAACCCCAAGCACTTCATAATAATCTCTTTTTCCCATAATCAGAATTTACAGTTATGCTCCTACCACAACTTTAGCAAATCTAATAACCTTACCATGCAGGGTATAGCCCTGCTGTATGACATCGATGACCTTACCCTTCTTTTCCTTGTCATCTACCGGAAACTGCGCCACCGCCTCATGGAAATCGGTATCCAACGCACTCCCGGCAGCCTCGATAACTTCCACGCCCCTGCTTTTGAGATAAGACATCAGTTTGTTGTAAATCAACGCAGTTCCTTCTTTTGCAGCATCGCTGTCACTCGATTCCGCAAGCACTTTCAAAGCTCTCTCGCAATCATCCAGAACGGGAAGAAGCCCTTTTATAATATCCTCACCCGCTGTCTGGACCAATTCCAAGCGCTCCCTGGATGTTCTTCTCCTGTAATTGTCGAACTCGGCCACAAGCCTTATATATTTGTCTTTCGAACTCTCAAGTTCCGATGTCAGCCTCTGCAACTCGGCATCGGCAACACCTGCATCACCGTCCTTCTCCGCTCCGGTTCCGGATTTGCATTCCGCATTTTCAGAAGAACCTTCTCCCCCGACAGGATTTTCCTGCTGCTCCATATTGCCGGAGTCCCCGTCATTCATGACAACTTCTGACTTTTCGTCATGTATTTCATTCTGATCTGCCTTATCTGCCGATCTGTTCCTGCTTTTGCTCATATCTGTGATTATTTTTATTATTTTTCAAGGTCTGCAAAGATATGAACAAATTATTTGCCACATATACAAAACTGACAAAATGTCCAGAACTCTCAAAATCCGGTAATGAAAACGGCAGGCTTACACATCTCCAGGTATAAGTTTTACAGGTTTAAGTTTTACATGATTTTATATTGGAATTTATATTAGATTTGCATTCTGATACAACAACACATTATGAAAAGTCCTGTTTCAAATACGCCCGGCACACCATCAGCGGGCAGACTCGTGCTTACGTTTCTGATCACTGTAATAATATCCGCAGCCGTAATGCCTGAACTGAACGCACAGCCGCAGAGAAAGGCGCAGAACAATGCAAACGAACATCTCATCGGTATAAAATACGGATACAGTCTGTCGGGCGTCATATTCGATCCTCCGACACTGGGAGGGAAATTCGCATCCGCACCGGTCAACATATCCCTGCTGTACACATATTATCACAGCATGTGGGGACAAATGCCGTATTTCGGAATACAGACCGGTCTGAAATACGGGCAGGAAGCCGTAAAACTGGAACTTGAAAAGGAAAACGAAGATGACAAACCGAAATACAGGACAGAAAGATACACCACTCTGGAACTGCCCATGATTTCCCAGTTCAGACTCAATTTCTGGAAAATGAGGTTTCTTGTGAATCTCGGATGCTACGGAGGCTATAGACTGACCATAGACAGGGAAGGCGGATTCGACAAATACGACAAACGCATCGATTACGGACTTATAGGAGGGGCCGGCATAGCATTAGTATTCAAACCGGTAGAAATTCACCTCGAAGGCAATTACAAATACGGATTCGGCGATTACTATGCAAAAAACAAATACAGCGAAGACCGCTGGACATACTCGAACGCAAGTACAATAATGATAAGCCTCGGATTCTATATCCACCTTGAAAAAAACAGAAAACGATTATAAGGAAACGACCATGAGCAGAGAAGTAAGAATCGCCGGCACGGCAATAGGCGGCAACAACAGAATAAGGATACAGACAATGTGCAACACACCTACAAGGGATGTTGAAGCATCTGTTGCACAAATCAAGGAAATGGTCAATGCAGGAGCAGAAATAGTAAGGCTTACCACACAGGGGAAGCCTGAAGTCGAAGCTCTGTCCGAAATAAAAAAACGACTGAAAGACGAAGACATAACAGTTCCGCTTGTAGCAGACATACATTTCAATTCGGAAGTGGCAATGGAAGCCGCCAAAGTAGCGGACAAGGTCAGAATAAATCCGGGCAACTTCGCAAAAAGCCATGAAAAGGCATCATCCGAATTCAGAAGACTTATCGGAATCTGCAGAGAACACGGTACGGCAATCCGCATAGGGCTCAACCACGGCTCCCTGGGCGAAAGGATAGTGAATCTGTACGGAGATACTCCGGAAGGCATGAAGGAAGCCGCAATGGAGTGGATAGAAATGGCCGTAAAGGAAAACTTCCTCGACATAGTCATATCACTGAAAGCGAGCAATACGGTAATAATGACACAGGCATACAGACTTCTCCGCAAGGCAATGGCTGAAAAGGGATATGATTTTCCACTGCATCTCGGCGTGACGGAAGCCGGAAACGGTGATTCCGGAAGGATCAAATCAGCCGTAGGGCTCGCCTCCCTCCTCGATGAAAGAATAGGCGACACGATACGTGTATCCCTGACGGAAAATCCGGTAAACGAACTTCCTGTAGCAAAATTCATAGCGGATTACTATGACAGCATGGATGATGAGGCGCTGGCAAACAAAAAGGAAAAGGCGTTTAAAGTTACCCGATACAATGAAAAATCCAGGGAAGACCTGCTGCTGAGAGTATCGTGCGATTACGGCCCCGCACTGCTCGACAGGAGAATCGACGATTTCGACTTCACAGCAGAAATAAACGGAAAAGAAATTGAATGCGGGCTCAAGGAACATATAAAAGATGAAATAATGCAGGCTGCAAGACGCAGATTCTATAAACCGGAATACATAGCATGTCCGGGCTGCGGAAGGACACAGTTCAACCTTGAAAAGACATTCAATGAAGTAAAGGAACGCACTTCACATCTCAAGGGAATGACAATCGCCGTAATGGGATGCATCGTAAACGGCCCGGGCGAAATGGCGGACGCACAATTCGGATACGTAGGTGAAGGTGCAGGCAAGGTTGCCATATACAAGGGCAAGACACCGGTCCTGCGCTCGGTTCCGCAGGAAGAAGCGATAGACAAACTTCTGCAAATAATCGAAAACAGCACTAACGCTGAATAGAACAGTAGACCCTTCCGTTACCGTACCCCGTAACTTTCAGGGCAGTACCCTTGTCCGCATATCCGTAATCCAGGACAGCATCATACCAGCGGCCTTCATACTCAACCTTACCAGAAGGCCGCAAAGGAGTTACGGCAATCACTGTTGTCCCCGGAGCGATGCACTCCTCCACTGATGCAGCCACAAAACCCTCTTCCTTCCTGAGAGACGAATTAAGCGTTATGTTTCTGAACATGCCGGAAGGGAACAGTCTCGACGCAACATAGATAGCCAGGGCTACCGATACGAAAAAGACGATAGTCACGAATCCGAAAGGCCTTACGACTACGGAAAGGTCAACGGTTTCAAAGTTGCCGTCCCTGAAGATATCGTTGTCTATCATGGCAAACGAAAGCGACACTATGACGGAAACTATTCCTGCGACACCCGCCACGCCGAAACCAGGAATCACGAAAATCTCCACTGCAAGCAATATCAGACCGGCAATGAAAAGCGCAAGTTCCCAATTATCCGCAAGCCCCTCGATATAAAGCGGTGCAAAATAAAGCACGGCACCTGTCACAGCCACGGCAAGAGGGAATCCTATACCCGGACTCTGAAGTTCGAAATATATGCCGCCTATTATCATCATCATGAACAAAGCCTGCAGGACCGGAGACAAAAGGACGAGCAAGATACGCTCCGCTACCGAAAATGTCTGATCAGCAATCTCGTACATACCGGAAGCATAAGCTTCCGGGGCAATCATGCGTACCACATCCTCCACCGAAGAAACCTCCCCCTCACAATATCCGGCAGCAACAGCCTCACTTACAGTCAGACTGAGAACCTTCGCACTGTCAGTCATAACCATCGATTCTGCAATTTCAGGATCACGTCCGTTCACCTCCGCCGTAGAACGCATCATGCTTCTCATGAAAGACTGATACTTGTCCGGCATGACATCTCCGGACTGGTTCACCACTGACGCAGCCCCTATCGTCGCACCGCTTTTCATATATATAGAATCGCAGGCTATGGATATCAGGGCACCTGCAGAAACGGCCTGATTGTTTATGAAAACCGCAACAGGTATTTCACACTCGATGAGAGCCGACCTTATCCTGTCGGCAGCATCAACTGCACCGCCGTATGTGTTAAGATCCAGAATGACATAATCCGCATTTTCGGAAACAGCCTGGACAAGGCCCTTCTCTACAAGTTTGAAGGCAGAACGGTCTATCTCGTCATGCAGCTCCACCCTCAGGAACTTCATCGGTTTCACCACTCCACTGCCAGCCGAATTTTCTCCGTCTCCAACAACATGTACGGCAACAGACAAGTGATCCGCACCTGCGGCCATAAAGCCGGTCAATGTAAAGAATATAGACAATATGGACAAAAGATATTTTCTTGCGGGCGCAGTCCATCCGCTGCCGGACATATCAAAAGAAAACATATGATAGAACAATTAAAAACATCAATAAAAATTCATGATTACCGTAAGCCAGAAAGGCACAGAAATATCCATGACCACACCATGGAATACAGAAACCGGAACAAATTCGCTCCCTGAAACCTTTGCTATTACAGGCAGGGTCGTATCCGCAGTAGTAGCACCTCCGGACGAAATCGGAGCCAGCTTGCCGAACCATTTCACCATGAGAGGAGCAAACAATAAAGTAAGAAGTTCCCGGACGATATTTGCGGCAAGAGCCATCGTACCGATTTCAGCCCCTCTCATTTCATTGAGGAATATGCTCGAAAGAGAATAGTAACCGAAACCGGAACTCAGGGCACAGACATCTGCAAAAGAAAGACCGCGCAGAATAAAGAAGCTTGCCACTGCACCGGCAAAAGTTCCTATGGTAGTAGCGACAGGCAGCAACAGAATCCTCACTGGCTGTTTCCTTATCGTGGAAAAGATTTTCCTGTCAAGTCCAAGACCGAGTCCGACACTGAACATAAGCAGATATAATGTATATTTCGACACAACCGTCACATCCAGGGCGTCAAATACCCCGAATCTTGCAAGCACCACTCCTATTATGAAAAAGCCGACTATTACAAGACTGTCCCTCATCTGCCGTCCTCCTTACCATTCTTTTTCCCCTGTACGACATAGCGGTACAGTATCCAGGCAAAGACCACACTTCCCAGAACCGTCATAAACGCAATCACGAAAGATTTTATTCCAAGTACCGGAAGATTCTCCATAAGCATGTCATTCCTGCCAAGCTCCAGTCCGAGAATAAAAAGGAGCAGGCATATTACAGCCATGGTAACCTTGCCCAACGGGAATCCGTCCATGCGTCCTCTCATGAAATATCCGGTCACAACACCGATAATCATACATCCGATAGCTATATACATGACAACCTGATCATTTATCAATATCAAATCCAAAGATAAATAAAAATCAGTTAATTAACGCGAAGCATCACGACACTCGACCAAAACATTTCAAAGTAAAGGCGATGCCCCAAAATTAAAATTTTGAGACACCGCCATGAAAAACCTGCTAAACTGCTATATACTAACCTAAAACTCCAGGACAATAACATTCTTCATTATCCACAGGATAGAATGCACCGATACCACCTGAAAGGCCAGGTGTTTTATTAGGAGCATAGCGGATATTGAATGTCTTCGGCGTTGTTTTGACTATAT
Source organism: uncultured Bacteroidales bacterium (assembly GCA_949296645.1). Taxonomy (GTDB): domain Bacteria; phylum Bacteroidota; class Bacteroidia; order Bacteroidales; family UBA932; genus CALUPD01. Next base: position 21,507 of record CASFPH010000021.1, on the reverse strand, counting down.
TTCCCGAATTGTCGTATTCAATTTCACAGAAATAATCAAGGAACGGCTTAAGAGCCTCTTCGCTGTTTTTCTTTGAAGAACTTGATGACGGTTTACGCGAAGTGAAAGTCACTGACCCGTCTTCATTTTCCACAAATGTATAATAGTGATAATAGGAGTATGATTTTCCTGTCGAAACAGTCAGATACGTGATTCTGAACGAGAATATAGGCCCCTCATCTTCATCATCCTCGAAAGAAAGGACGAAATAACGGAAAACCCTGGCTCCTCCATGGAAATCATTGAATCCATCTATTGATTTTTGCAGAACATCACTCAAAAACGGTTCTCTGATTGTACCTTCAAGATCTTCTGGTGTAATTTCTATTTCCGAATACTCCCTTCCTATTCCGAAATCGAGAGGAAATACAGACTGTCCGTTATCCTTAAAATCCAGGAGATTTTCACCTACTGATACCATGTATTTTCCATCTGAATATACCATACCGTTGAAAGGGACTCCATTGATTTCAATAGGCGTAAACAGATTCAAATTGCTTACAGGAACATCACCCGACAAAGACTCAGTCCCCAGATATGCACCTGACGATTGCTTTACAATATTTCCGTCAGGATCAAGATACTCCATGGATACAGATCTTGAAGACAATGAAAGGACTATTTTCTTACCGTCCATTTCAAACACCGGAAAATCCATTTCATTGACAGTTCTACCTATAAAATCATTGAATGAATCATGCATGGATTTCAGACCGCCATTATCAATTGCCGTCTTCTGTTCTGCAGAACAAGGCTGCACAACGACATGACTATTATTATAGCGTCCTTCCATTATCATATCGTCATTTTCATCAAATCCCTTGATGTAAAACTGAAAATCGGACACAAGACCTTCCGAATTTTCTCCGCCGTTCACACTGCCCTGCGGGTCGCACAACATATGGAGATAATTGTATGTATCAAAAGACAATACCACATTCTGCATATGATTGAACGAATATGAACTTTCGATTACTTCAGTTGACGAACCAGGAAAATACTTTGAATTGTATGCCTCTGCATCCGAGAGCATTTTCACCCTGTTCTTCCCGTCAAAGGAAACCCAATGATTGAATCCTCCGGCTGCCTCGGTTTCAACGGAAAGAATCCACCCGTTCTCGTTTGAGGTCAAGAGATTCTCGTATTTTTGAATATTTTCTATTATTCTCTCGTCTGGAGATTTATCAAAAACTGCAGCTTCTTTCTCCATACAGGCTGACAGAGAAAAAACCAAAAAAGAATATATAAATAACTTTTTCATAACTTAACATTCATTGGATATATTATTCGTAAGCTTAATTCGTTTTATTTACTGCATTCTGTATTGCTTCCTGGACCAATGTCTCAAGACCTTTTACACCGGGTGCCGGATCATACAAGTCAATATTCCATACTGATTTCAGATATGAGATCACTATGGACTCCTTATCTCTCAATGCTTTTGCCGGGTCATACTGAAGACTTTTTTTCGCATAGAGAGCAGATGCCTCTTCCACCTGTGCATCAAAAGCCTCACGACCATAAACCAGTATTCTGGAAATCATTTCAACAAAATCTTCGTCCGGACTTGCACATGCATAAGAACTTATGAAACCTTTCTCCAAAGCCTCTTCAGAATCAACATTGTTCCACTGGGAAGTATACCCGGAAGGTGTTATGTTCATATATTCTTCAGGATACAGGACTGTCTGATGAAGAACGTGTGCGAACTCATGATGCACAGTTTTCATCATTGACTGTATAAGTTCCAGTTGTTCCTGTTTTTCAGCATCATCCTTAACGTCCGTATTGTACCAGTTCATTCGGAAAAGGACGATTTTCTTTCCACCCTCCGCCTGTCCGAGAGTAATCGTTTCATCATTATACTCAGGACTCCCGACTAGGACATATTTTTTAGGAGAAAATGTCTTTATAAACGCATCACCGACCAAAGCCCGATAAGGCTCGATCCATATGGATTTCACATCATTCATAATAGGAATAACCTTATCTTCGCTTACAGGTACAAGAGTCTTGTTCAATTCCAATTCAAACGGATCGAAACGATATTTCACTTCCATATTGAACGGAACTATAAAATTATCATAAAGCCAATTATCGGTTTCAGTCTTTTCATACTCATAACCACCAAGACCGAAAATAACCATATCCTTATTCAGAGTCTCCTCCTTCGTACATGAAAGCAATGCAATGAAGGAAAAGGACAAGGTAAATGCATATTTAAATATTCTTTTCATAATTACCACTCCTTACTTAACAAATTAGTTCTCGGATTAAGTTCTATACCTGACAGTTTGGCTGTTTCCGGAATCTGAAGCACCCACCTGTCATCACCAGGATAAAGAGTATTCTTGTCACCGGTTATTGTTTCATGCGTAACAGGAATCGAATATCTCCACAAATCCCAATACCTTAGTCCTTCCCACATGAATTCAAGCACCCTGCAATCAAGTATAAAACATATGAGTGCCTTTTTCTCTGAAGTCCAGGCCGCTGAACCGTAAGCATTGTACTTGTTCATGAAATGATCCTGAGATTCAACCTTGCTTTTATATACATTCAGTATTTTATCCATAGTGAGAACATGCTTTGTTTCACTGTAGGATTTTATTCTGTAACGGCAGAATACATTAAGATCGGCAATTGCACTCTTGAAATCATCGCTCATGGCATAAGCTTCAGCACGATTAAGCAATGCTTCTTCGACTCTGAAATACGGGAATATCGTATAGATAGTACCTGTAGTAGCATTTATGTTTGCCTTTACAAAATGCTCCCTGTACTTCGGCACATAATAATGAGTTGACGAACTTGAATAAATTCTGTAATTCCAGCTTCCGCCGGTAGGGTTTTTCGCAGAATAAGATGCAGTCCTGTCATCAGCCGAACATCCGTAACGCCAAGTATTCGCATACCTGCTCAATCTCGATGACATTTCCGTCAGCAACAGATTCGATGGATTCTCAGCCTTTGTATAATAGTTTTTTATATCATTACTGCTTGGTACACTTGCATAATAATCAGACCATGGCTGGAAATTACTTGCAGCAAAGACATTCGCAGCATCCGTTGCATCAACATTTCCTGTGGCTTCGTTTACGACAGGCTTTGATATAACCTTACTTGCATGTTCTATCACTTTTGTCCAGTTGCCTTTATAAAGATAAAATCTGGAAGCATAAGCATTCGCAGCCGCCACGGTAAAATGATACTGCGGAACACTGTAAACAGCATCAGCACCCAACATTGCAAGACCTTCAGTAAGATCCTTCTCTGCATTTACCCAGACATCTGCAACCTTACCCCTTTCATAATTCTGGACAACTACATTTTCCGGTTCGGTTATATAAGGCACCCCGGGAGCATCATCTTCGAGAAACCTTGAATAAAGAGAAAGAAGCAAAAAGTGTGAGAATGACCTTATGACTTTAGCCTCACCGATATAAGGCTTCATTTCATCAGTAATCCCCATTTCTTCGGCAGCAGCCAGGGCATGATTTACCGAAGCGATGGAAAAATAGCACTTGTTCCAGAAATACTCCGGAGTATCCTGTGATACATCAGTTACATCCCTCCAGAAAAATGCCTGTGAATTCGAATTGTTTTCCTGACCGGTACCCTTGTCGGAAACGAAATCCACTCTTGACTGCAACATGGCAGCATAACAAGCCTTAGGATAAGAAGAGGCAACAAGCTGGGAAAGCTTCTCGACATTGTCTATTTCCGTTCTGTTGTCAGGAGTCGTATCCAGAAATTTGTTGCAGGCCGACAGCGTCAGCAGCGACAACGCTATATATATTATCTTTTTCATAGACCGTTTGTTTTAGAATCCTATATTTAATGCTAATGTTATCTGTTTCTGTATAGGCTGTGCAACACCACCCGTATTGAAGAATTCAGGATCCTGCCCGCAAAGTTTCTTGTCAGAATACAGCAGACACAGGTTGCTGGCCGCAAGCGTAAACGACATCTTGCTGAATACCTTCATTTTTCTGAGGACATCACTTGGAAGAGAATAGGTTATGGAAACATTCTTCAATCTCATGAAATCACCCTTGGCAACTCTTTCAGTAGAATAATTGTAGGCATTGTAAGGATAGACTCCGGAAAGCTGAGTAGACTCTACATAAGCATCCACTATCGAAGGTACGTTTGTAACCTTTTCATCACCCGTCATGGTCCATCTGTCATAGAATGCATTTGGCATTGCGTCAAGGTCGGAATATCTTGTCTTGAATACCGGGTTCAGTCTTATCACGTTACCACCCTGGAACGTAAAGAACACATTTAGAGTCAGATTCTTGTAAGTAAAATTATTTGATATGCCACCTACATATGTCGGTTCTACAGATCCTTCGTACTTGAGATTATCTATATTCGTACTCTGCATATAGACATTATTGCTGATATTTCCGGTATGATCTACAAAAGAAGGGATACCGGTTTCAGGATCGAGTCCCTTGTATACTATCGAGAACAAACTTCTTACAGGATAACCTTCCACATTGCCTCCGTTCGGATTTACAACATCAAATATGCTTGGCCGGTTCTTTGCATTAGTAATCGTGTTCTTGCTCAAACCATAGGTTATGTTCATTTTCCATTCAAAATCACCGGCTCTCACAGGTATTATACCCATTCCAAGATCCACTCCATGAGAACTCATATCAGCATAGTTTGCCAGTTTATTGACTTCACCTCCGATTCCGGAAGTCCTGAAAACACTGATAAGGTCGAAACTGTTACGTTTCCAGAAATCTACGGTAAGATCGAATCTTCTCTTGAAAATGGAGAAATCAAGACCGAAGTTCATCAGATAACCTTTTTCCCATGTAAGTTCGCTGTTTTCAAGACTTGACAAAACTATTACGGATTCAATTTCACTCATATAAGGTCTGTTCGTACTCTCATTATAGAATACTGCAGATGCATTAGCTGCAGGAGGGATTGAAGCCGTAAGACCATAACTGGCCCTTAAAGAAAGGTAATCAAGCCAGTCCTGGTTCTGAAGGAATTTTTCTTCCTTGGTATTCCACTTGGCACTGACATTCCATGTAGGAAGCCATCTTGCTGAACGGCTCTTTCCCAATCCGTTCGAACCGTCATACCTGACAGTACCGGATATCACATAACGTTCATCGAACGAATAATCCGCATTTGCATAGAAAGCCGCAAACCTGTCTCTGGTTTCACCCATACCGTAATAATTGAAATTGCTTTCTATCATCTGCTTAAGAATCTTGTAATCCACGAAAGGAATACCTCCCTGCTCATACTGATAACCGTATCCTGTCATATTGTACTCCTGACGGTCGGCATATTTCACCTGCTGGCCGACAAGTGCATTGATCGAATGTCTTCCGAATTCCTTACTGAAAGACAAACTGTTTCTGAAGTCATAACTTACAAGATGATCCTCATCCCGGTTGTAGAAACCACCATAAGGAAGAACCACTATAGGTTCGGCATTTGGATTGTCCGGATCCTTGTACAGGAATTTGTTTTTCTCTCTTATAGTAGAGTTTCCGGCAGCCCTGTAAGCTTCGGCCATATTGGAATTCTCCTTGATTTCATGTTCACGCTCCGACTTTACATACCTCATTGCACCTGTAAAATCCCACCTGAGGAACTTGAAAATGTTCCAGTTCAGATCCACCTGAGCCTTCAAGTCCACCATATTGAGGCTGATACTGTTGTTTTCCAATTCATTAAGAATATTGAAAGGAGCATAATTCATTGTGTAATACTCAAGGTTGCCGTTTTCATCATAAGGCACCATCGCACGGCTGGTGTTGAGAGCATAACTGTAAGGGTTGATATCGAAATCCCTGTCATAACTGCCTTCTACCGTATTGCTTCTTCTGGACAAACTGCCCGGAGCTTTCTGCTGCCTTACCGACCCTACAACCTGAAGTCCTATTTTCAAGGCATCATAGACATTATAGTCATTCCTTACGTTTGCAGTATAACGGTTGACATTGTCACCCACAGTCCATCCTTCATCATTAAGATAGCTGACAGATGCATATGTACGGCTCTTTTCACCTCCTGCGGAAATACTGAGTGAATGTTCCTGAATCAGGGAATTTCTGAACAGCACATCAAACCAGTCGGTATTTTTCTGAGCGTATTTCATTAGGAAATTGCGTCTTGCCTCAACGGTATTTTCAAGTCCGAACTTGCCGTCACTCTCGTTGTATTCATTGATAAGATTATACATCTTTCCGTAAATACCTGAACTCGACCAGTTCACTATTCCTGCATCCAGATATCCTTTTCTTTCAAGTTCAGCATACACGGACATCTGGTCCATTGAATTCATGATGTCATAACTGCCATAGGTCGGTTTCAACTGCATTGAGAAATTACCGGTATAATTTACTATCGGGCGTCCCTGTTTTCCACGTTTTGTGGTAACCACTATCACACCGTTCATAGCCCTTGCACCATACAATGCCGTTGCGGAAGCATCCTTCAGCACGTCGATGCTTTCGATATCGTTCGAGTTCAACCCGGCCACAGAAGAACCGAGCAGTGTAGACGGGTCACCGCTTGTCAGCTGGTCATTGGAAATGTTTACTACATCTTCCTGAACGACACCGTCGATTACCCACAGGGGCTTGTTCTCACCGTTTATTGACGTTGCACCCCTGACTCTCACCTTAGGAGCGGCACCGAATGTACCGGATACGTTCTGGATCGAAACTCCTGCAACTTTTCCTTCAAGCATTCTGCTGAGATCACTTGTACCCTTAAGTTCAAGGTTCTCACTGTTGACCTTCACTGAAGAACCGGTAAAATTTGATTTCTTGATATTCTGGAATCCGGTTATGACTACGTTTTCCAGTGTTTCAGCCTCCTCCTCAAGTGAAACTGAAATATTGGAGGCACCGTTAAGAGATATTTCCTTTTCCCTGAAACCTATTGAAGAAAAGACCAGTTTGGCATCTTTAGATAATGATTTGAACTGAAAACGTCCGTCAGAATCCGTAACAGCTACATTTTTGGTTCCCTTCACAAGAACAGTAACTCCCGGAACCGGAATCCCAGCCTGATCCAGAACTATACCTTTTACTTCGTCATGAGAAACCTGTCTGTCCTCAATAGTTTTCTTTGGGGAAACAATGATCTGGGATTCTACCACCTCATATTCTATTTCCAATGGTAAAAACAATTTGTCCAGAACATCATCAAGCCTGGCATTCTGTTCATTGATAGATACCAGCTGATTTACATTCACCAGAGAGTTGTTGTATACAAAAGTAAAGTCAGTCTGCGACTGCAATTCTTTCAATACATCTCTAAGTTTTGTATCCGTAAAATTAATTGAGACAATATCCGCCTGGCGTATTTTACCGGAACGGATGGTTTCCGCTCTCATGTTGAATGGCAATACCAGTACCAGCATTACCGCCAACAAGAAAGCTCTTGCAACTGATTTTTCAAGATTAAACATGGTAAGTTAAGTTTTTGTTAGTTGTCTATACTATGTATACATGTTTAATCTTCGTTTTACCTCAAAAATTTTAGAGGTCCAGTATCACTACATTGTCATTTACCTCGTATTTTATATTTGAAGACTTATACAATATTTCCAGAACCCTGAAAATTGACTCGGACTTGAAAGTCGCAGTAAAACTGTAATCGGATATTTCTTCATTTTTCAGAATCACAGTCACACCATACCATCGTTCGAGACGTTTTACAACTTCCGTCATCGGTGTATTATCGAAAATAAGATATCCGTCTTTCCAGGCTGTCTTGGATTTTATATCCGGCAGCACCTTGTACGGTTTTTCCATTTTACTGTCGAAGACTACAATCTGTTCCGACGGTTTTACAGGAAAAGTACGTCCATTTGCCCTGTCGATAAGATTCACATTGCCGGAAACAAGCAACAACTTGATATCACTGTCATTATCGTATGAAGTAAGATTGAATTTCGTACCGGTAACCTTAACAAAGACATCATTCTTGCATAATATGAACATCGGTCTGCTCTTATCCGATATGACATCGAAAAAAGCCTCCCCTTTCAGGGATACGTTCCTTGCTGTAGAATCGAATTCTGCAGGAAAGGATATTTCAGAATTGCTGTTAAGCCATACCTTGGACCCGTCAGGCAGACTCACAAACCCTTTGACTCCCGGATTTACACTATACTTGAGCATGGCAGACGTATCCATATGAGGTAAATTATATGAAATCTGCTCTTCGGCCATCACTGCTATATCCTTGTGCAAATTAAAGTGATCATACAGTTGATAGACATTATATGCCAGTAAAGGGATGAACAGGGAGGCGGCAACAGCAACAGCGACCCGGAAAAATCTGTAGAAAGCCGTCTGTTTTCCAGTTCTGCCATATTCATGTTTATGCATATACGGCAATATTCTTTTCGAGAATACGGAACTGTCGGAAAATGAATTGGGCATTGATGCTAAAGTATCTTTCGAATACTTTTGATAAAACTCCTTCCTCAATTCTTCATTTTCTTCGAGTTCATTAAGGAAGTCTTCAAGTTCCTTGCCTTTAAGTTTACCTTCCATATATTCTGACAATCTGCTCTCTTCCATAATAGATATCTTTATTATTTATTATACATTACCATAATTCATTTACCCTAAAAAAAAGGCAACAATATAAGCATATAGTCTTTAAGTTTTTTCCTCAAATTGCCAAGAGCCACTTTTATATGATATTCCACGACTTTCTGAGACACCCCTTTCCTTTCCGCAATCTCACGATACGTATAGCCTTTTTCCCTGTTCATTATAAAACTTTCCAGAACATTGTCGGAAAGGTCAGAATAAACTTTGGAAATCAATGAAGTTATTTCCAAAGATTCAATTGACGATGAAACATATTCACTTGAAAGAGCATCTATAAAAAGCCGGACTTCCTTTCTTTCAATATCTGACCTCGATTTGTTTATTTTCAAAGCCATCTCATTAATAGCCCTGTTCTTTGCAATTGTAAACACATAAGCCCTTAAATTTTCAGCAACTTTTATTTTTTCCCGATTCTGCCACAAAACGATAAAAGAATCCTGAGCTATATCCTGCGCCATCAAAATATCCTTCACATACCTCATCAGAAAATGCACGACATTATCGTATTCAGCTCTGAAAAAGAACTCGAAAGCCGTAACATCGCCATTCCGTATAGCCTCATTCAATCCTGTTTTACGAACCGCCATATAATAATACAATATTAAATCAGTTGTTCAATCTCCATTTTCTCAAAAATACTTTCATAAGACCGCACTCGGAATCCGAATCCATATAAAACGACGCCAACGTTCTCAGCATCCGGGCATCCTGTGCCGAAAAGAAAACCTTTCCACCGTACCTGCCTGGCATTCCCCCTGCAAAACCGTCGAGCATGGAAGCGAATTTGCACAGATCATTGACAGTCGTAAAGACCTTGCCCTTCTCATACCTTGTGGATACCATACCCATATCGGAATAAAGACCGTTACAAAAAGAGGAAAGTATCATCTCATTGCCGAAAAAGCCGAGCAGCATCTCATGAAGATAATCATATTCAGAATATTCCGTAACAAGATCGGAAACACGTTTTCCATCCTGAGAAGGCACAGGCGAAGACAATTTCACACGCCCTTCCTCCACCAGTTCCATGAGTGCAGGCAGCAGCGAAAAGACTGCTGAAGACTTCCCGCATTCGAACACGTCATATATAGAGCCCTCACCAGGAATTACAGGTCCGGCAATTACACCGTCCCTGAAATCGAAAAACCTGCCGGAACCCGAATACTCGTAACATATTGTCCGACGCTCCGGCTGACGTACCGAAAAACCGCGTTCATAACCATCCAGTGAAACCGGCAGAACTCCTTTGAAAGGCAATCCACCGAACAACATCTGTGCAGCCATATAATTGTTGGCCCCGGTAAACGAATAGGCAATTGCCACAGCCTTGAAGCTGTCAAGTCCGCCCATTACATTGACAGCATAGGGAGAACCGAAAAACACCAGCGCCGAGGGTTTCACGGATGCAAGTGAATACACGAACTCCATCTTCAGCGAATCCAGCCCGAAATTCATCTGAGGCCTTGCATCCGTATTGTGTATCGCTATGATGTAACTGTCATAAGTACGAAGTGAATCCGCATAGACCTGCATGTCTTCGACTGTAAAATCATTTCTGAAACAGAAAGTGTCTACTGCCGCATAGCGCTTTAGGACTTCAGCGAATACATCGCCCGAAAGTTCAGCACCGAGGCCGATACAGGCGATTTTCATGTCCGAAGAAACAGGAAGCGGAAGGAAGCCGTCTTCATTCCTGATCAGAGTAATCGAAGAAGCTGAAAGTTCTCCGACAAGAGGCAGATGATCCGACGAAAAGTCATATTCGGGCGCCTTATCCTTTACGGCACGACTGCCGCCGACAAAAGATCCTCCAACAGCATATCCATCAGCGACAGAGCCTTCGGCAGAACCAGACAGCAATCCGAGTTCCATCTTTTTAAGAAGTACCTTCCGGCATCTTGCATCAAGATCCCGGACATCGAGAGTGCCGTTTTCAAAAGCTCTCGTCATAATGTTCAGCGACCTTACGGGATGTTCCGGCATAAGAAGGACATCACAACCTGCCTTGAAAGCTTCGACAGGCACATATTCACCAGGAAGACCGTTGTGGTCATCCCCGGCCACGGCAGCTACTCCCTTCATGTTGAGTGCATCGGTAATCACAATACCCTTAAAACCCAATTCGTCCTTAAGAAGATCTTTTATAACCCGTTCTGAAAGCGAAGCCGGATAGCCGGAACTGTCTATTGCCGGAACATTCAGATGCCCTACCATAACCATATCCACCCCCTCGCCGATCAGCCTCCTGAAAGGATACAGTTCAAGAGAATCAAGCCTTTTCCTGTCAAAATCCAGATTCGGCAGATCATGGTGCGAATCAACCTCGGTGTCACCGTGTCCTGGAAAATGCTTTGCACTTCCAGCCACACCGGCAGACGATAGTCCCCGGAAATAAGCCGCTCCATAGGCCGCAACCTTCTCTCTGTCGTCCCCGAAAGACCTCAGATTGATAACAGGATTGTCAGGGTTGTTGTTTATGTCTACGTCAGGTACAAAATTGACTGAAATCCCCAAAGCCCTGCACTGTTTCCCCACCTCACGGCCCATTACGAATACAAGCGAATCGGAATCAAGGGCACCGAGCTGCATCTGTTTCGGAAAAGGTTCTATTTCGGAAAACCTCATGGCAGGCCCCCATTCCCCGTCAATACTGATCCATAACGGGATTTCAGCCATACCCTTCAGACGTGAAGTAAAATCCCGGTAGGAAGCCAGGCTGTCCGCCATGACAATGAGGCCCCCGACCCCCTCCCTTACCATTTTCTCCACTTCATTGCGGTCACGTACACCCATTCTGCCAGAATACTCTACAATCATGAGCTGAGCAACCTTTTCCTTCAGAGACATGGACGAAAGGATGGAATCAGCCAAAACATGCCTGTCCGTGTAAGCGGCATGGCAACCCGAACTTCCCCACAACGGGGAGATACAAGGCAACACCAACGAAAATGTAGTAAGGAAAACCGCCAGTCTGTTTTTATGCATCGGCATATCCTAATCCCTGAACTGAGCTTTCAACGCTTCCAGCCTTGCGTCACAATCGTTTCCCTTGACACCGAAATAGAATTTTATCTTAGGCTCGGTACCTGAAGGTCGCATCGAAACGACAGAACCGTCTTCACTGAAGAATTGCAGGACATTGGACTTCGGAAGCCCTGTCTTTTCACAATCCTCATAATCGACCATCTTGACAACAGGTGAACCTGCAAGAGAAGCAGGAGGATTGCTGCGATATCCTGACATCATGGACGCTATTTCCTCAACTCCAGACTTGCCCTTCTTCGTCAATGAAACAAGCGCCTCCTTATAATAACCGTATTTTTCATATATTTCCTGAAGAAGACCGTATACGGACAATCCGTTATCTGCCGCCCAGGCCGCACATTCCGCAAAAAGCGAACATGCGACAACCGCATCCTTGTCCCTGACAAACTCGCCTGCATTATATCCGTAACTTTCTTCTCCTCCGCCTATGAAAGTCATCTTACCCTCGTTTTCCCTCACCACTTCGGCTATATACTTGAAACCGGTCAGCACATTGAACATCTTCACGCCGAAAGAATCGGCAATTGCAGCAAGCAGTTCGGATGTAACTATGGTCTTCACCATGTAAGTCCTATCGGACAGCCTGCCCAGATCGGCCCAGCGCCTCAACAGGTAATACGTCAGTATGGAAGCCGTCTGGTTCCCGTTCAGAAGCACAATCTTTCCGGAATCGTCCCTTACCGCTATACCAAGCCTGTCTGCATCCGGATCAGTAGCCATTACCAGATCGGCTCCCGTCTTTTCCGCAAGTTCCACTGACATTTTCATGGCTGAACGTTCCTCCGGATTCGGAGACTCTACCGTAGGGAAATTACCGTCAGGCACCGACTGCTCTGGCTGGCATATGACATTCCTGAAATCGAGCCTGTCCAAAGCCTTCGGCACCATTGTTATTCCGGTACCGTGAAGCGGTGAATAAACTATCTTCATGTCACCGTGTCTTTTCACGGAATCAGGCGACAACATGAGCGAAAGAATTGAATCCAGGTAGGCATCATCGACCTCCTTGCCGATGATAACGACCTTGCCGCTGCCTCCGCTGAACCTTACCATCGAAGGATCGGATATTCTGTTCACTTCGGCGATTATATTCTTGTCATGCGGAGAGGTTATCTGAGCCCCGTCTTCCCAATAGGCCTTGTATCCGTTGTATTCCTTCGGATTGTGCGATGCTGTCACCATTACACCGGCAAGACATTTCAGATGACGTATGGCGAAACTCAACACCGGAGTCGGTCTTAAATCCTCGAAAAGATACACCGTAAATCCGTTCGCTGCAAACACGTCTGCGGTAATCTTGGCAAATTCACGGCTGTGATTTCTGCTGTCATGCGAAACCGCTACCGAAAGCTCACGACCGGATCCGGAAAACGAAGTTTTTATATAATTCGCAAAACCCTGAGTAGCCATTCCAACCACATACCGGTTCATTCTGTTGGTACCGACGCCCATCACTCCGCGTAATCCTCCCGTACCGAACTCCAGATTCCTATAGAACGCATCTTCCAGAGCCGAGGGATCGCCTTCCATCATTGCCTTTACCTCATTCCTGGTTTCATCGTCAAAACTCGCGGACATCCATGTCCTGGCGGTTTCAATATATTTCTGTTCCATAATATAGCTGTTTTTAATATAATACTACAAATTTAACATAAATCCTGATAAGAAGATTATATTTGCAACCAAATACCTGCAAACGGAAACAAAATGTATTTCAAAAAATATATTCCATTCTACAGACGCAACCTGAAAGTCGCACTCCCGATTATGGTGACACAGGCCGGACAGGTCATAGTGCAGCTTGCAGACAACATCATGGTAGGACACGTGGGAACCAATGAACTGGCAGGAGTTTCGTTTGCCAATTCCCTTATAATCATAGGTATGGTATTCTGTACCGGATTCACCATGGGGTCGACTCCGCTGATAGGACAGGAATACGGGAAAGGAAATTTCAGGAAAGCAGCCGGCCATTTCCAGAATTCCATAATCGCGGATCTGGGAATAAGCGCCCTCGTAACGGCAGTCATGACGCTGATAGGCATAATGATGCCGTTTATGGGACAGGAACCGGAAGTACTCCACTTCGCAAGGCAATATTACTATCTTACAATAATATCGCTCATCCCGACAATAATGTTTTTCTGCATAAGGCAGTTCTCGGAAGGCATAGGAATAACGAAATACGCGATGTACCTGACGCTGGCATCCAACGTGCTCAACATATTCCTGAACTGGGTATTCATCTACGGCAAACTCGGCTCCCAGGCCATGGGCGTACAGGGTGCCGCGCTCGCAACACTTATAAGCAGGATACTGATGTTGGGAGGATTCATCATGCTGTTGTTCACTGTATATCCATACAGACACTACATGAAATACTTCTCGAAACAGGCGATAACTAAAAACTCCATCAAAAAGGTGCTGGTAACATCCTTTCCGTTGTCAATCCAGTCGCTTACCGAAATAACGGCATTCAGTTTCAGCACCATAATGGTAGGATGGCTGGGAGCGACGACCCTTGCGGGACACCAGATAGCCCAGAGCCTTAGCGGACTGTCATTCATGATTGCACTCGGAATAGGCTCCGCAGCAACAATAAGAGTATCCCACCAGTTCGGTGAAGGCAAATATGAAGATGCCGGAATGGCAGGAACAGCATCCATACATCTAAGCATGGCGATGATGGGTACCGCCGCTATAATCTTCCTGCTTCTCAGAAACTTCATACCGACGCTCTACACCTCCGACAGAGATGTGACAGACATCGCCGCCAACCTTCTCATAATGGTAGGAATATACCAGATATTCGACGCATTGCAGCTCGCAAGCATGGCATCTCTCAGGGCCCTTGCAGACGTAAAGGTACCGATGTATCTTTCCGCCATATCATATTATCTGGTATGCATTCCTCTCGGATACATCTGCGGCTTCATTCTCGGCATGGGAGTCTACGGAGTATGGGCAGGACTGGCAGCCGGACTCCTTTTCGCCGGAATACTGTTCAGTATAAGATTCAAAAGGCTTATTAACAGAATAATAGCCGAAAAAAGACAGACGACAAACAGATAACGCACGAACGACATATACAATGAAAAACAACGGAAACATAAAAAGAACCGTAATATGGCTGATTGTCATATCGGCACTCATCAGGTCATTCATAGCCGCCATACTTGAACTCGGGAATGACGAAGTCTATTACTGGTGCTATGCCCTGTTCCCGAGTCTGAGCCACTTCGATCATCCTCCGATGATAGGACTGATCATACAGACACTTACAGCCAATCTGGCATTATCGGACGAATTCTTCATAAGAAGCGCATCCATAATAATCGGCTCCCTGAACACGTGGATGATATACGTGCTGGGACGAAAGATAAAGAATGAAATGACAGGCATGTATGCGGCTTTCCTTTACACCGCATCGATATACTGTTCAATAATCGTCGGCACGTTCATAATGCCGGATACTCCGCAAAGCCTGTTCTTCCTTCTTTCGTTATATTTCCTGCACGAATACGCCATGGTTCCGGAAGACGAAAAGGACAGGGAGAAAATCAACCTCGGGAACCACGCTCTCATTCTCGCCGGACTTTTCATAGGGCTCGCAATGTTCTCGAAATACTCATCCGCATATCTTTGGGGCGGACTCGGACTCTATCTTCTTCTGTACAAAAGAAAAGGATTTCTCAATCCCTACCTGTATCTGTCCGGGCTTATATCGATAGTAATCCTGCTGCCTGTAATAGTATGGAACGTACAGAACGACTGGATAAGCTTCACTTTCCACGGCAACAGGGTAAGCCACTTCGAAGGTCTGAAACTTTTCTATTTCGGGCGTGAGATAGCAGGGGCAATCCTGTACAACAACCCGGTAAACATAATAATCATCATAGCGGCACTGGCAGGATACAGACGGCACAAATATCTCAAAAAGGAACAGATGAGATTCTTCCTGCTCATGTCACTGCCCATGATTGCCATATTCCTCTTCATATCTCTGTTCAAGGAAACACTTCCGCACTGGTCTTCCCCGGCCTACTTTTCACTTATGCTGATAGCGGCATCATACATAGCCGACAAGGTCGAAAGGGGATCATACAAAAACATTGCCGGAAAATCAGGGAAGATGGATACAGTCCACTATATACCGGCATCGGCCCATTACAACGAAAAACTGAAGGAAAAAGAAGTCGAATCGGTCAAAAAAGGGGAAAGCGTGTTCATCCCGGCATCGATACAGGCGGCGCTCATAACCATTGCCGCCATTACCGCAATCGGGGTATTTTTCATAAACACCGGTATTCCCAATGTGCTTCCTGAAGACGAACCCGAAAAACTCGGAAAAAGCGATTTCACCCTCGACATGTACGGATGGAAACAGCTTTCAGAAAAGTTCTCGGAAATAAGACTTGACGATATCAGACACGGCAAAATGCCAGAATCTGCATACATACTTGCCGGCAACTGGTTTCCTGCCGCACATCTCGACTATTACGTGGCATCCCCAAATAGAATGGTGGTCAAAACCATAGGCAAACTCGAAAATACGCACAAATATGCATGGATAACTGTCAAGAGAGGAGGAATAAATCTCGGAGACAACGCATATCTCATATTGTCGTCAAGATACCACTACGACAGCCTGGATTTCTTCAGCCAATTCTTTGAGACTACAGAATTCGTAAAAACGATAAACATCACAAGAAACGGGAAGGATGTCGTAAGATTCAAAGTGTACAGATGCAAGAACCTCGACAATCTTCCTGAACATAACCTCAGGGCCGTACCCCTTATTCCCGAACAGTCGGGCCGATAGGCATAAAAAACACTGAAAGCAATAAAAGCGCTGAATCCATGAATCCTGCAGACAGGGAATATATCATAGAAAAGGAATACGTATTAAAGAAATACGGACATACTGCAAGAATCGTTGCCTCAAATGCGGACAATGATACTGCAAAGCTGCCCTCAGACAAATCCCCGGAAGAAGAATACGATAGAATGATAGTATGCTCATCCCTCGAAGCACGTAAGAAAACTGCACAGAAACTGCCCTCATTCCATGCCGTAACGGAATTGCTTTATCCGAATTCACTCTGCATGGAACAATGCAGTTCTGAAGCCACTGCAAGGTACAAGGCTTCCCTGTTCGGTAGAGACGAACTGTGTGCAGACCTTACCGGAGGATTGGGGGTAGACACCTACTTCATCTCAAGGCAATGCCGCAAGGTGGACTATTTTGAAAAGGACACAGTGCTTTCCGAATGTGCCGCGTGGAACTTCATTGCACTTGGCGCCGACAACATAACCGTATATAACAGGGAAGTCGATGCGCTGTCGATTACCGCAAACCCCGAAACCGGTACCGGCCATAGCCACAACAGCCACAACAGTCACTGCCGCAACCACGACAATATCCACAACAGCCACAGCAACTGCCACAGCCACTGCCGCAACCACGACAATATCCACAGCAGCCATAGCAACTGCCTCAACCACGACAATATCCACATTCCACGCAAAGAACCGGCACCATACACCACAATCTATCTTGACCCGGCCAGAAGGGACAAAAATTCAAAACGAGTATACGGAATATCGGACTGCACACCAGACCTGACTGCAATAAAGGAACATCTGTTCGCCATATCCGGAAGGATAATAGCGAAACTGTCGCCCATGATAGATATCAGGGACAGCCTTGAAAAACTTCCGGAAACAAAAGAAGTCCATATAATATCAGTAAAAAACGAATGCAAGGAACTTCTGTTCGTGCTTGAACCCGGCAATATTCAGGACAACGGCACCGGCCAGGAAACAGGCAGTCCTGACAATTACAGTGATTACAGTAATTACTGTAATATACCAGATACCGGCACAATGCCTGAAGATGTTCCTCTTATTACGGTAAACATCGAATCACCGGACAACAGGATGCAGACGTATAAATTCACGCTGAAAGAAGAATCGGAAGCCATGGCAAAAATGACAGACTCCCGCATTATGCAGCCGGACAACGGCGGTCCTACTGATTTAGATTCAAATGCAGATTCAAATGCAGATTCAGATGCAGAACTGTACATTTATGAACCCAACAAATCGATAATCAAAGGAGGCGCCTTCAGAAAAATAGCCTCGGACTTCGGGCTAAGCAAACCCGACAACAACACGCATCTGTACTTCTCGGACAGGGCCGACAAGGAATTTCCCGGAAAAATCTACAAGGTGGAAGGCAAGTACAGGGCTGATAAAAAATCCCTGCACATACTTAGGGGAAAATACGGCTCCGCAGAAATAACCACAAAAAATTTCCCGGCAACAAGCGAAGAAATACGCAAAAAACTGAAAATGAAAGATGGTGGAGAAATACACCTGTTCATAACAAAATATAACGGCAATACCATTATTTTTGCATCCAAAAGAGTATAACCGAAATGAGTGACAGCAACTACATAAGAAAAATTTTCGGAAAAGCATCATCCGCATACAGGAACCTCTCCCCTGACGCAACCGTAATATTCTGGATGGCAGTATGGTGGATAATAAATCTGCTGCAATCAGCATTTACGGAACTCGCACACGACGAGGCATATTATCATATATTCGCACAAAACATCGACTGGGCATATTACGATCATCCGCCGATGATAGCCCTTCTGATCAAGGCAGGAGAACTGATATTCGGATCTTCCGAACTGGGTGTACGCTTCTTTGTCACCGTTCTGCAACCGCTGTACCTGTACATATTGTGGAAATTAATTCCGGGAAGGGATAAAATGACACGCAAGGACGGGGAACTTTTCGCAATGATATCCGCGTCAACCGTCATACTCCAACTCTATGGTTTCGTAGCCGTACCGGATGCTCCACTGCTGTTCACATCAGCTGTCTTCCTTCTAACTTTCAAATGGTTTACCGAAGGCAGAAAATACGCATGGATTGCAATGGGACTTGCAATGACGGCAATGGCCTACAGCAAATACCACGGAGCCCTCGTCGTAATTTTCACCATGCTGTCAGCCCTCGTATACGCACCTGCCGTATTCAGAAGACCAACTCTATATCTCAGCGGAGCAATCACAGCACTTCTGATACTCCCGCACCTCATGTGGGAATACAATCACGACTGGGCATCATTTTTATACCATACAAGTGACAGAAACGCAGACTTCAGGTTCAGCTACCTGACGGAATACCTGCTCAACATTGCCGTAGTATTCAATCCGTTCTTTGTACCGCTTTACATACAGGCATGGAGAAAAACAAAGGCTGCCGACACCATAGGGAAAGTGCTTGGATTCCTGCCTCCCGCATTCATCGTATTTTTCATGTTCTCTGCTCTCAGAGGCCACGTACAACCACAATGGATAATAGTTTCCGTATTCGGTCTGATCTACGTCCTGTTCAATTATGTCAGAGTACATCCAAAGACACGCCGCTACACGGTAATGATATGCAGAATCACCATCATTCTTGTTATACTTGTAAGGATAGAAATGATATTCAACCCGATAGGAATACGGTTCGAAATATTCAACAATAAAAAGTCATTCACCGAAATAGCCGAAAAGACGGACAACATTCCGGTAATATTCAACGGAAGCTATGCAATAGCATCGAAATACATATTCTACACCGGAAACAGAGCCTACTGCCAGCCGCAGATATATTACCGCACACACCAATGGCAATACCGCAACGACGATATGGACTTCACTGGGAAACCGGTAGCCATAGAATGCAACAAAAGCCTTATCAGCAAAGAGAGGACCGACACCATAACACCTGTCCTCAAGGAAATAACACTGGCAAACGGCACCACATTCACATATTTTACGGACAACGACTTCCACCCTGTCCGGAAAGTGGAAATAACATTCCCAGAACTTCCGGAAGAAGTCAACGCAGGTGAAACGCTCGATATCCCTCTCGAAATACACAACCCGTATCCGTATGACATAACACTGGACGGCGACTACAGCATACTCACAATGATATGGCGTACAAGCCTCTACCGCACCGACACATTCGACCTGCTGCCGGACCGCAGCCACGATTCTGCAGCATCTTCCCCGGCAAACCACCAGAACAACCACCAGAAAACATCCGCCGAGAAAACATCCGCCTGCAAGCAAGACACGAGCGACCGCAAACAAGACACGAGCGACCGCAAGCAAGAAACGAGCAACCGCAAGCAAAATATATCCGACTTCCTGGCAACTTATCCTATTACCGTTCCAGCCGGAAGCACCGCATCCACCAAAATAAGATTCACGGTGCCTGAATCACTATCCGACGGAAAATACTATGTAGGCTTTGCAATAAACAGAACAGGCTACTCATTTTGGTTCAACGGCAAATCGAAACACGTAAAGGTCAAATAAAACAACGTGGCATATTAATTGAAAGCGACTGACTGTCCGGGACTCAGCACAAATACGAACGATAGTACAACCACGAACACTAATAACAAGCACTAATACAAACACGCTACATAAGCTCGAACGCCAGCACAAACACGAACATAAGCACGAGCACAAGCACGAGCCGCCGGTTAATACAACATAAAAACGAATAAAAAGACACGACATGCTGAACTTGCAACAATACTCTGCCCTTATCGAAAAATTCATCAAATTCTGTATCGTTGGAGGATCAGGTGTAATAGTCGATTTCGGAATCACATACTTCTGCAAAGAAATCCTAAAACTCAACAAATACGTCGCCAACTCCATAGGATTCATCTGTGCCGCAACATCCAACTATTTTCTCAACAGAGCCTGGACATTCCACAGCACAGATCCGGAAATTGCAATGCAATATATGATCTTCCTTGGGATATCCCTCATAGGGCTTATCATCAACAACCTAACAATCTACATAATACACGGAAGATTCAAACTCAATTTCTACCTTTCCAAGCTCATTGCCATAGGAGTTGTCACATTCTGGAACTTTTTCATGAACTACACATTCAACTTCTGACAAACCTGCCCAACCAGCAATCCACGACAATTCA
Source organism: uncultured Bacteroidales bacterium (assembly GCA_949296645.1). Lineage (GTDB taxonomy): Bacteria > Bacteroidota > Bacteroidia > Bacteroidales > UBA932 > CALUPD01. The sequence continues at coordinate 786 of CASFPH010000021.1, read as the reverse complement.
CGGCAATTAACGACAATTAACGACAATTAACGGCAATTAACGGCAATTAACAACATCGCCCCAGCGCAACTCACTACAGTCCTCAACATCGCCTCGCAGAAATTCACGACAAATCCGGACGAGTCCGCGGGCATCCTCCGCGTCAATCAGCTCATTTTCAGATAGTTCAGCACGACGCCGATTACACACTCGATTTGGCCTTAAAATCGCAACATGCCTCAAAGTGCCCTCTGGCGGGGATTGGTTCAATTTTTCTTTCGCGGGCGCGATCGAGTCTGTTGGCGGCTTCGAGGTACTTTGTTGATTATCAGCAATATATATAAACTCGGCTTGCAGACTCGCCCGAAAAACGCCCGAATTCGAGGTGAGTCCGTAAGAGCCCTCCGCGTCAATCAGCTCATTTTCAGATAGTTCAGCACGACGCCGATTACACACTCGATTTGGCCTTAAAATCGCAACATGCCTCAGAGTGCCCTCTGGCGGGGATTGGTTCAATTTTTCTTTCGCAGGCGCGGTCGAGTCTGTTGGCGGCTCCGAGGTACTTTACTGATTATCAGCAATATATAAAAACACAGCTTACAGACTCGCCCGAAAAACGCCCGAATTCGAGGTGAGTCCGTAAGAGCCCTCCGCGTCAATCAGCTCATTTTCAGATAGTTCAGTACGACGCCGATTACACACTCGATTTGGTGTAAACAGAAACCACGAGTGCACAGAAAATGGTAAAGTTAGTGCACAGAAAACGGTAACAACAGTGCACAAGAATCAGTAACAACAGTACACAGA
>CASFPH010000020.1 GCA_949296645.1 uncultured Bacteroidales bacterium | reverse complement strand
AGAAAAAAACAAATCGGTTGCAACCTGAAAAATTGCAACCGATTATCGTTTTAATAAAGCGAAAGAGACCGACCTCAAAATCTCTTTTGGGTCGGCCTTCACGATCCGGACAATGCCCAGAAATTGCACCATCTACCCTCATAGGAAAGTCTTGAAGAGCCGTCACGTCTGAATGAAGCGGAAACATAATATTTGTTGTCATAGTCATAATTGGCCCTCGCTACATAAGACAGAAGCGCATCCCTTGTCTTCGGCTGTGTAATGCTGGAAGGGACGGATGCATTGGAAAGCGTATTGTTTATCAGCTGCCCGTAACCTTTCGCAATTGTATAAAGACCTTCAAATTCCGTCTGCTGCACTTCATAGGCCGCAACGGCATTTACATTGTGCTTCCCGAATCTTTTGTCGAAACTCAACATCGAGATGGAGTTTACCCTGAAATTTTCCAGCATCCTCATCTGGCCCTGACCGTTCGATTCTCGACCGTCATTGGACAGCGGGCTCCAGTAACGGAATTCCTTGGTATGTGCATAATCTGCATTGAGAACAGTGGAAAGCCTGAAACACGAAAGGAAATTGTATGCAAGGGTAACGGAAGTATTCACCCTCGCCACCTTGGTGTAATAATCACTGTTCGCCTCTTCATTCAAAGGATTATACCCTCCGTTTGTCGAGAATCCGGTATTGTAAGAGCCGTCTTCCTTGTAAATAGGTATGGACGGGGTCAGGTTTATCCTTGAAGAATACATTGCGCTTGCATAATACGATCCTTCCGGAGTCATCTTGTTTTCGGTAAGCGACGAAAGATTTGAAACTGAAAACTCAAAACCCTTGTATTTGTTCATGTAATTGAGTCTTATCGTATATCGCTCGAATCCTGAAGAAAGGGAGATACCTTCCTGGTTCGTATAACCGAGCGATGCGGAAAAATTGTTGTTTTTGTTTCCGCCGCTCGCGCTTATCGTATAATCCTGCTGGCTGCCAGGATGGAACATTGCGCCAATCCAGTCGGAATATCCGGATTCCGGACGTGCAGCATATGTATCGATTCTCTCGTCGGCATATGCCTGAGCCTGCTCCAAAGTCTCGCCTCTGTCAAGCCTGCTGTTTACAAAACCTTCATAAATGACATTGCGTCTTTCTTCGCCTCCCATTATTTCCCTGAAAGTATATGCCATGTCGGATATACCGTAACTCGCCTTGAATGAATACTGGGTTTTGCCCTCTTTTCCTTTATGTGTTGTAATCAGGATGACCCCGTTCGAACCTCTTGCTCCGTAAAGAGAAGTGGAGGCGGCATCTTTCAGTACAGTTATGCTTGCTATGTCGGCAGGATTGATTGTTGCCAAAATTCCAAGACCGCCGGAAGAATTCACGTCGTCACTGAGGTTGTTGAACATCATAGGCACACCGTCAAGAACTACGAGCGGCTGGTTGGAAGCATTAATGGACCCCATTCCTCTTACACGTATGGAAGTGGTCGATCCAGGCTGTCCTGAAGAAGCGGACAGGGTGAGGCCAGGCACACTCGACTCAAGCAGCTGACCGACAGACACGACAGGAAGCCCTTTCATCTTGTCCGTATTCAGGACTGATGCGGAACCGGTATAGGATGCCTTTGAAATATTTCCGTATCCTGTCACGACGACTTCATCAAGATGGATCTGATCCGTTTCAAGTACAATATCAATCACAGATGCTCCGTTGATAGCTACCTCCCTTGTGGTATAGCCTATGCAACTCACAACAATTGTCGTTGCATCCTCAGGAACATTGTCAAGGACATATTTGCCGTCCACGTCCGTAATAGCCACCACATTGTAGCCCTTTACCAAAACCGTGGCACCTATAACGGAAAGATTGTCATCCCTGGACGTAACTGTACCCGTTATCTTGAACCCTTGTGAATATGCTTCCGCAGAACATAGAAGCATGAACATGAAAAAATAGAACAGTTTTTTCATAAAAGATAGGTTTTAAATGAATAGTTAAGTTTACGACTATAAATTTAATAAAATCATTTTTAATGACAACACAAAAATACCGAAGATCTGGAAAAGTATTCCGGCAGCTCAGGATGGGTAGACGTATACAAACCGGCCTGAATGCGGAATGCACCCAGGCCGGAAAATACCTTAAAGACAAGGCAGTAATTTTAATAAAATTTCGACATCGGGTAAATACCTGCCGGATAAACCGTCTGGTTGACAATATTTTTCACAAGCACTGCCTTTTCACCGCTGCAGTCATATACAAGCACATTATTGTTCTCCGGAGATACATTCTCCCATAACTCATCGGAAACGGCAACATATATGTATTGTTTCTGAGGATCTGCAACTACATTGCAGTTTAGATATTTTGCTGCCGGAGCATCTTCCGTCACATCTACAAATACCTCGGATTTCCATGTTTTGAGGGAAAGTCTTCTGACCGTTGTGGAACCTGCAGCATAATAAATATAATCACCGAGAAGAGCGATTCCGGAATTATTGTGAAATTCTGCTGATATATCCTCGGCGATCTTCTTTTCCTCCACAATCTCCCATTTGTCGATATCCACAAAGTAGAGATAACTGTTCTTTGTTCCCCCTCTGCCACAAGTGGCTAACATCACTTCCTTTTCCCCTGTACGGCATATTCCGCTTATGAAATCGCCTTTCAGATCAGGAAGTTCCCTGCTGACCTTGTTCATTCCTTTCCTGAACTCCATCAACCTTGTAGATACCCAGAATCCTCCGCCACCGCAATAGAGACAATCCCCTATCCTCAATATTCCTCTTGTAATCACACATCCGTCAATAGTACCGCCCTGATTACCGAAATGAAACCCCCCTTCTATGATCACGAGTTCATCGGTAGTGCTGTCGAAACGGTAAAGCGCTTTCCCGTCCTTGATGAAAATATTACGTTCATCAATTACGGAAATACTTTCAAAAGGAGTTACCATATGCATGCATTCTTCAGGTTCTGTGCTTCCTTCCGGTCTTCTGAATTTCATATCTTCCAGCTTATACGACTTTTCCTTTTTCAGGGTTACTGCATCTGCAATAACCAGAACACCATCTCCTTCTTCTCCGCCAGGCGTATAAGTTCCGTTGCTTATGATATAAAGTTTACCGTTGTACATGCACATGTCCTGCGTACCGTTTCCAAAAGAAGTTCCGTTCACTTTCCTGTACACATTTTCTTCAATTGTACCGTCAGGAGCGATATACGTCATAGAACTGTTAGTTTCGGTGTAGGGACCCTGATTGAGAATGAATACTCCGTCCGGATCGGCATATCCGCCAAGGCCGGTTGCTGGCCCGGTTGAGCCGCCTCCCTGTTTAGAACATCCGGACAATACAAACAGTAAAGCGGAGACTGTAAATATCAGTTTTATCGTTTTTTTCATATCAAATATTGCATTTCAGTAATTTTACTTCTTCACCGGGAAATAGAACCCTGCCGGGAAATTCGTGTAATTTTCGTACTTGGCAGCAGGCGCATCCGCGCTTGCCTTGAAGTCGAATTTCCATATCTGGTTCTGCGTAAAATTTGCATACGATTTTATAGTATTCACGTATACCATTCCAGTTACGGGATGAACAGCAAGCCCGTTATACGTCAAGCCTGCATTACTGTCTATGGAATTAAGATCGCACAGATTCTTTTCCGCATCAAGGCCGGATTCCGGTTTGAGCTCAGAATCCGCATCGAATGTCATGGAATAGACCATAGTTCCGTTCGCATAATATATTTCATTACCGAACACACCGAAAGATACTCCTGCGGAACCTGTATTCGGTTCTACGCTTATCTGTCTGGAAACAAGCTTACCATCAGCAATATTGTATTTTCCGACATAATTCTTGCCGAAACCTGAAGCTGTCAGCCATACATTTCCTCCATCAAGTACTGAAACACTGAACAGACTCTTGTACGGAGCGGAATTAGGCAAAGGAATTTTTGTCACCTCATCCTTGTCCGCCGTGATTTCCAGCAATCCTGTCATATAAGATTTATTGTAGAACGTATATACCTTTCCGTCCGCAACTGAAAACCTCGCTTTAGGAGCCTTTTCCGAACCTGAGACGAAAGTCAGGGCACCTGTCTCCGAATCAAGTCTGTATACTCCTTTGTTATCACGTATATAGACATGCTTTGCATCCAGCACAGCTATGTGTGTCGGCCAGTCCAGCACGGAAAGGTCCTCTCTTTTGAATGCAGCCACTTTCTTCAATGTCACTGCATCCATTATAACCAGCATTCCGTCGTTTTCGAAGGTCGTTCCCGTAGGGTTGGTATCGCCGTTCTGACTTATTACATAAATCTTTCCGTCGCAGAATGCCATATCCTGTGCTACATTTCCCAGTTCCGTACCGTTTATAAGGCTGTATGCATCGTCTACGACATAACCTTCAGGGGTAATGTACGTAAGTGAACCGTTCTCGGTTGTCATGTTGCCTTCATTAAGGACAAACACACCGTCTGGATCGTCAAAGGAATTGAGACAGTAGAACACGACACTGTTCACTATACTCTGATTGCCGTCACCCACAGCAGTGATGTTAATCTGTGCTTTTGAAACGCTACCTTCGGAAGCGGCAACGTTTATGATGTTTTCCTGTTCTGAAAGTTCGGCTGACCAGCCGTCGGGAAGGCCTTCGATTTTTACTGAGACAAGGTTTTCCGCCTTATACTCCAGTTTGCAGAGATTACCCGGTACAAGGAAATGAGGTGAATCGGCAACTGTTTCCGAAACGACTTCAAACTTCAACTCACGCACTGGGGCCGGTTCCTTCTTGCAGCCGGAAACCGATACGATTAACAACACGGACAAAATTATACTGAGGATGCCCGTTCCTGAATTTTTTTTTGTTCTCATTTTTATGGTATTGATTGGTGAATAAATTCTGACATAAACTCTCAGAACGGACAATACACCGATCATACGCACAAAAGGACACTAAAGAAACATGTCTGTAAAATCTGCTCATAGTCAATAAACCTATCCCGAGAGGTCATTTAACAAATAATGAAATTCGGCAGGTCTTCTGACTGACTCCCCTTTCCGAAGCCTTCCCGACTTACGTCAGTGGCCAAGATTTTCGGAAAGCATCCGGAGCTTCACAGCAGCTGGACTGTCAGGGATTTACACCCTGTTCCCTTTTAATCTTCCTCCGAAAAAGGAGGATAAGAACCAAATTCAGGCCGCGAATATAGAAAAAATTTGATGAACAATATGCATCCTTCGTTGTTAATCTTCAGAAAAAATCAAAAAATGATACGGTACAAGGAAAGCCGGGAAATGGAGGAATCGTATTCAGTCTGAAAGCCGAAAAATGGATTTCAGACGTTTCAAAAAGCGGTGCAGTGGAAATCATGAAACCGTACGATCGTCTTGAATACTATATCTTCGACAATGAAGGCCGCCCGGTGGAAGGCATAAAATCAATGTATGATGCCGTGAATTGCGAAATAATCGCTGAAGGACTTCATGAAGGAGAATACGTCCTGCTGGTACTCGGAATCAAAGGCAATCCGGCACTTGATGATGCTACAGTCCACAAACTGGAAAACATATCAGGAAAATGGATTTCGTTCGGGGAAAAATTCAACGGAATACTGGAATCCGAATATTATTATTCCAGAACGCCGTTCAGAGTTGAAGTCAGGACAGGAGAAAACGGTACGCAGGAAATCGTGTCGATACAGCGGGAAATAACCCAGAAAAGAATATTCGGCAAGGCTGAATGCCGTTTCAGCTACAGGAACGACTATGTCAGAAGCGCCATGGTATCAAAAAGAATACATATAGAAAACCTGCAGAGTTATACGTCATTCTCTGCTGACAGCATGTTTTCGGATATACGTCATTTTCAGGAAATCTCATCCGAAATAAATGACAGCCTGTATTTCATGCCGTTTGCCGAAAACATGGAAGGAAAAATAGAAATGGCCAGCAAATCATACAGAGGGAAAAACATCGTCCAGCACTATGATTTCAAGAATGCAAGAATAGTCCCGAACGGGATAACGGCAATTCCGGTGGATGTAAACCATCCCGATGACAATCTCGGCATCATTTTTCTCACGGAACAGGCATATGAGGAAAGGAATTTCGGAAAAATCCTGCAGGACGAAGAAAACAAGATCATATATGCGAATCCTGACATGAGAAAGTTCAATACGATGAACCTGCTGCAGCACTCTTTCACAGACGAAGGAAAACTGCACCTGAGATTCTATTCGCCAAAGGAAGTCAGGGGAATGACGGTAAGGATACTTCCCGATGGGATGGACGAATATGTCGATCTTGCCTTTATCGAAACGGTTCCAGCCTTTGCAGATATATTCATAGAAGTAGAGGGACTTGAACGCAACGCCTTTTATTATACTGAATCCGGCAGACTCGTCAAGCTCAACCGCTTTACAGTTGAAGACCTGAAGAATGCGAAAATAAAACTGTCTTCAGAAGACGAGTATTGGAAAAAACTGCAGGAAATAAAAACCGACTGGACGGTATCTTTCAGCCTGTTTTCTTCAGATCCCGACCTTCCCGACGGAGGTGTGAACGGAAACTGGATGGGCATCAGACCTGTACACTGCAGGGAAGTAATCGCCATTTTCATAAATTTCACATACATGGTAAACATGCCCGAACATATAAGGATTCTTGAAGAAAACAAGGATATCCTGTACGGAAACGGAGGTGTAAACGACAAAATCACTCCGGAAAAGGTTCTGGAACAGATGAGGGCTCCCAAATGGCTCAGTGTAGGGCTTGTCTATCCGGGCAACGGCATAATCGGCCTTGGAAGCCCGTCTGTCTGGGGCGTATATGAAAACGCATATCTTACACACTACACAAATACCTATGCATGTGAAGTGATGTTCCACGAACTCGGACACGTAATGAACTACAACCACGACAGTGCATTCACATACGGACCGTGGGCTCAGGAGCTCATGAACAATTTCTATGTAAACAACCTTCACAAGATGCCTGTAGACTCAGAAAAATACCTTAACAGCAAAAACAATCCGAACATTTATGAAGTACGTTAAATATTTGCTTGCGGCTGTTGCCGTATACTTTTCAGCGACATCCTGCACACTCGAAAAGTTCAGGACAGACAACAGCGGAATTTCATTTACGATAACCGGCATCACCGGCAACAATATAACTTCTGTTAAACAGTTATCAGCATACCGTTTCGCCGACGGCATATTACAGGAATCGTTCATATCCCTGACACAGGGAACAGACGGACGTTATGTCATCAATCCTTCTGAAAGGCGCGGGAATATGTATTTCATAGCCAATGCGACATTCAATTATGAAAAAGGCACGTCACTCGAAAGTTTTCTTTCCGAAAAGATAAACGACAGCATGTTGAAAGACGGCCTGAACCTTATGACTGCCCGTACCGGCTTACAGGAACAGACTGAACAGTCATACGTGATCAAACTGAAAAAAAGTACTGCTTCCCTGATAATGGACATACAGACATCGAATACTGAAATAAACGGAATTTCCATCACAGGAAGCAAAACGGAAGGCATGTTGTGGGAAGAGGCCGGAAACGGAGATACTGCATCGGAAGACAGGCATTTCTCATATGAAAAGCCTTTGCTGGAAGGGAAACATTTCGTATGCAACCTGTATGAACAATCCGGCACGAAGGCCGAAATTGCAATCAGTATAAATACAGGCAACGGAAACGACATTGTCCGCGCATATCTGCCGGAAAAAATAGAAAGGAACAAAACATACACACTAACCGTAAAAGGCAAGGGAGCCGCCATAAATGCATCCGTATCAGACTCAGACTGGGAAGATGCGGAAAACGCGGAATCCGACAAGGTAAAGACCGGAATAATAGACACTGAAGCATCCGTATTTCCTGCAGGAGTATATGCAAACATTTCTGCCGACACACTGTTCGTCCCTTATAATGATTCTGAAATAATTCTTGCCCTGAAAAGCATGACGGATACCGAAATAGAGACTGACGGTTATGCAGAAGGGGTTACTGTCGAGAAAAAGGACTATGATACGAAAAGCATGTACGGTTACAGGAAATTCCTCAAAATATCAAGCGGCAGAAAACTTATAGGAGTGCCGGAACAATATATAAACGTCAACATGACCGACTCTGAAGGTCGCATCATATCGAGAGTAGTACTCGTTTTCAGACCTAATCCTGTGAAATTAAGCGGGGAAATCAAATTCGACACTTCGGGCACTTTCGATTTCAACGACTATGCAGACGGAGAATTCGGGATCTTGTACATGGATGAAGGTTACACTGCATCTCTGGAATTCGACCAGGGAGAAAAGGCCTGGATGAAACTTTCACAGAGCATTGAAGACAGGTATGCGGTACGCCTGCTCGGAGGATGGCGTCCCAATGACCCTGAAGCCGACGGAAGGATACAGACGGCAAAACTGATTATAAGGAATCCGGAAGGAGAACATGAAACATACACTGTCAAACGCAGAAACTACGGACTCCCTGTCACCAGAATAAACGGAACATGGTGGTGTAAATACAATGCCAGAGGTACATCGTGGAATTTTGAAGACCAGATACTCGTGCATCAGGACCCGGCTGCCTTATCTGGTACAAGCGTTGCGGAATATCTTGTGAACTGCACACAGGAAGAATTTCTTGACATATGGGGATATCTCTACCAGGGTAAAAGCGGGAAAGGTCTCAAAGTGACAGTTAAGGACGGCATACCACAACTGGAAGGATACAAGTATGCACAAAGCGACAACATTCCTGTCATGGAAAAAAATTCTCTCGCCCCTCGTGGCTACGAACTGCCTGCTACGGCATGTTATGACAGTCTCATGAATTCCGGGATGAGCGTAAACAGGACAGACGGACCATACACTCCGAAGAAACAGTATAGCGCAACGAAGAAATCATGGGTCAGAAGCTATTACCGATCAGGAATAAGTATCGAAGGCACCATACTTCCGGATCTTCTGCATTTCGAAATATACATGAAGGACAACGGCACTGAAACGGGAGAATCAATAACGCTTTACGGACCGGGAGACCAATGGAACGATACGGGAATAAATGCCAACATGCAACTGTTCGCCTGCCATTCACCCGGCACAGTAAGAGAATGGATGGTCAAGTCGGGAATAATGCGCGAACATTCGGGACTCGCGAATGACACAAGAGTTCTGAGATTCATAAAAACACCTGTTGAATACATATATTAATCAGTACATATATCAATCAGTACAGACAGATGAACATGAAAAAAAACATACTAAAATATACCCTCGTAATATCCATATCGATATCCCTTCTGGCATGCAACAAACAAGAGAGCAGCATATATATAAGCACGGATGAAGAAGAATGGGAAAAAGGTGAAACTACCGAAATCCTGCCTGAATACGGTGGAAAAATAAGAATAGACTCTTCGACTGAACTTCCCGACGGGAGCTACGTAAACATGGACAAGGATGTACTGACCCTCACCCATAGACCTTCAATATTCACGTTGAAGCTCGATTGTGCCAATGAACTCGAAATTATCGGCGCGGACAGCTACGGGATAGATATAAAAGAAGATCAGTCTGCCGGAAACACATTCATCATAAAAACCGGTCTTGTACCTGTAGGTGCCATGGAAAGCAGAACGACGCTCAGGTTCAAAAGAAAGAATCTCACAAAGGCATATCCCGAAGATACCGTTTCTGTAGTATTGTCCCGCAATCCTTCTGAATATGAAGGCATAATGAATTTCGACAGTCCGACATACATGTACGACTTCGGTACATATGCCGACGGTGAATTCGGAAAGATAACCGTTGCGGAAGACCAAGGGATAAAGATGCTGTTCGACAACGATGAAGCCCCATGGGTAATGCTTGCCGAAGAGGAAAATGCCTCAGGCAGTTTCAGAATACTCGGAGGATGGCGTCCCAATGACCCCGAAGCCGACGGACGCGTTCAGGATGCATATATGGTAATATACGACAGGGAAACCGGAAACGAAGAGGAAAGGTATACAATAAGAAGACGGAACTACGGAATGCCAGTAACATACATGAACGGAGTATGGTGGTGCAAATACAATGCACGCGGCAATTCATGCGATTTCAATGATCAGATTCTCGTAAAGGACGATCCGGCGGCCAAAGCTGGAATGAGCCTTCTGGAATACCTGAACAACTGTACCTGTGACGAATATATGGAACTTTGGACATGGGCATACCAGAGCGACAATGCAGGAAAGGAAATCAAGGGCGAAGACGGCAAGATAACAGTCAGCGGTTACTCTGCAAAAGGCCAGAATCTGAATCTGGCAGATCCTAAATCCATCGCCCCTCCCGGGTACGAAGTTCCTGCTTTCGAACACTACAACAGGATTTTCATGGAATGGTGGATGTACATAGACAGAGACAACGGTCCTCACAGGCCTCATACTCCATGGAGCGAAAATCCACAGGTATATGTAAAGTCAGGAAAAAGAAGCGATCTTGTCCTCGACGGAGTCGGACTTCCTGTAACATACCATTTCGAAGTATATAATACGAAAAACGGCAAAAAGGACCAGCAGGTAACATTCTACGGTCCGGGATCGCAGTGGAACGGAAACGGCATAAATCATAACAAGATACTGTTCACGTGCCATTCATCCCAGGGAAAGGGATGGTTCAACAGATTCGACAGCTACGGACTGCAGGTCAATGGCGGCAGTGGTGCAGATACCAGAATTCTCAGACTTGTAAAAACTCCGGTAGAATACATGTACTGACATATTACCGGTTACCCAAGAAAAACCATGAGTATCACCTGAGCCAGAATAACTCTGACAAACATTGTTAACGGATAGACGGTAGCATAGGCCACGGAAGGCTTGTCTCCATCTATCGTGCTGTTTGCATAATTGAGGGCCATCGGATTCGACATGCTGCCGCACAACATTCCGGCAACGGAACCATAATCAACACGCATTACCTTTATTGCAATGAATGCAACAAGAACTACAGGTACAAAGGTAATGGCAAATCCAAGCCCTATCCAGAGAAGCCCTTCGGGCCTGAATACGGTTTCAAAGAAATGCACTCCGGCATCAAGACCTAGGCATGCAAGATACATCGAAAGTCCCAACCCCCTGAGCATCAGATTTGCACTCACTGTAGTATATGTCACCATATGTATTCTCGGTCCGAATGCACCGATCAGTATGCCCATTACGATCGGGCCTCCGGCAAGGCCGAGTTTTACGGGGAAACTCATGCCTGGTATCACAAACGGTATGGAACCAAGAAGAAGTCCTAAAACCATCCCGATAAAGACCATGACAAGGTTGGGCTCGTCCAGATCCTTGACTACGTTTCCCAGAACCTTCTCAACATTGGCGATCGCGGCACCCTCACCCACTACGGTTATCCTGTCACCAAGCTGAAGCACCAGATCAGGAGTAGGAAGAAGAACCACCCCCGAACGGTGTATTCTTGTGATATTTATCCCGTAATTGTTTCTCAATCTAAGAGAGCCCAGTTTCTTGCCGTTGATTTCCGGTTTGGTTACAACTATTCTGTGCGATTCAAGCCGGCTGTCGATTGCATCCCAGTCAATGTTTTCGCGGTTCCAGTCGATTGTATCCTTCTCACCTATCAGCATCGAGAGGGAATCTATATCACCTTCAGTGGAAATGACAAGGAGACGGTCCCCCTTTTCAAGAACAGTATCGGAAGTCGGAATAGCTACCTTCCCGTCACGCCACAGTCTTGATATGACAAATCTCGTCGATGAAGAACGAGCCGTTTCCATAACGGTTTTCCCGAAAACACCCGGATTCGTAACCTGGAATCCTACTATTACTGTCTTTTTTCGTACGTCAATATCCTCTTTCTTGAAAAATATACTCGAACTCATGACCTTGCGTATGACTATCAGAGCGATTATAACCCCGACAACACCCAGCGGATAAGTCACCGCACATCCCAATGCAAGATCAGCAGCATCATAAGCAGGGTCACCAATCTGCTTTACCGTCTGCTGTGCAGCACCAAGTGCAGGAGTATTCGTAACAGCACCGGAAAGTATACCTACCATATCCGGAAGAGACACACCTGTTGTCCAATGGAACACTATAGTCATCAGACTTCCTGCAAACACTACAAGCATCGCAAGCATATTCAGCTTTATTCCGCTTTTTCCGAAAGACGAAAAAAATCCGGGTCCTACCTGCAGACCCAATGCATACACGAAAAGAATAAGCCCGAAACTCTCCGCATAATTGAGAACCATAGGATCAAGTGTGAATCCGAGATGCCCTGCAAGAATTCCTACGAAAAACACAAAAGTCACCCCGAGAGATATGCCCCAGACCCTGATACGGCCCAACAACAGTCCTATGGCAGAGACCAGAGATATCAATATAACAGACTGTATAACAGAATGTTCAACAAACAAGCCTTTTAACCACTCCATTTCCGAAATTTTATTTTCACTTTCAGCGCGCGAAGATAAATAAAATATCACATACCGTACATTCCTCATAAATGAAACTTGTGATGTATATTTGCAGAAAAAAATGGCAGACAACTATCTGGAAAGAAAATATCAGGATTATCTCTCCCGCAGGGAAACTGCTGAAAAGGCAAGGAAAAAGGCATGGAAAAAAAGGATGGACGCCTACAGGAAAAAACTCGCCGAAAAAGAAATGAATACGGACCATTCCAATGACAAGGGATAATTCCAAAGGTTATTGTACGGACAACTGTACGAACCACCGTACCTATACGACAGCATCTGATTCTGCGGATCCTGTAAGAATTTGATTTTCATACTGTTTTTACAAACCATCTCAAGATAGCGAAATTTTATGTACATTTGATAGTATGAAATTCAATTTTAACTGTATTGCTATAAAAAAGTATTTTGCAGAAATGATCGGGACGATGGTACTTGTCCTGATGGGATGCGGCAGTGCAATATTTGCCGGCAACGCCGCAGACACTGTAGGCGCCGGAGTAGGAACTCTGGGGGTCGCTTTTGCATTCGGTCTTTCCGTAATAGCGATGGCCTACACTATAGGTAAAATTTCCGGATGCCACATCAATCCGGCGATCACATTCGGAGTCTACCTTTCTGGAAGAATGAACGGAAAAGATGCAGCAATGTACATGCTCTTCCAGATAATCGGCGCAGTAATAGGTTCTGCACTCCTTTACGCAATGATATCATCAGGCACACATGCAGGCCCGACATCAACAGGAGCAAACTCATTCTCCGACGGATGCATGATGCAGGCATTCATTGCCGAACTTGTATTCACATTCATATTCGTACTGGTGGTATTGGGAACAACCGACTCAGAAAAAGGCGCCGGAGACTATGCAGGACTTGCTATCGGCCTTACACTCGTACTCGTACACATCGTATGCATTCCAATAACCGGGACATCGGTAAATCCGGCAAGAAGTATAGGACCTGCACTATTCGAAGGAGGCAAAGCCCTGTCTCAACTGTGGCTGTTCATTGTAGCACCGATGATCGGTGCAGCTCTCAGTTCCATAGTATGGAACACTCTTGCAAAAAAAAGGACTGACATTTAATCAACAATAAATTGCAAACACAACAAACTCGCCGGGATTTTCAAACCAAATTCCGGCGAGCGTGTGTGAGCACTTCACTTCCACTTCACTTCCACTTCACTTCCACTTCACTTCCACTTCACTTCCACTTTACTTCCACTTTACTTCCACTTTACCTCCACTTTCCTTCAAAAAACTGATTCTCAGATAGTTCAGTACGGCGCCGACTGCACACTCGATTTGGCCCCGGAAACGTGATCTGCCTCAGAGTACCCTCTGGCGGGGATTGGTTCAATTTTTCTTTCGCTGGCGCGGTCGAGTCTGTTCGCGTCCTCGAGGTACTCCGCTGACTTTCAGTAACTTATAAAAACAAGACTTGCACACTCGCCCGAAAAACGCCCGAATTCCAGGTGAGTCCGTAAGAGCCCTCCGCGTCAATCAGTTCATTTTCAGATAGTTCAGCACAACGCCGACTGCACACTCGATTTGGCCCCAGAAACGCAACCTGCCTCAGAGTGCCCTCTGGCGGGGATAAGGTGTAATTTTCTTTCGGGGGTACGGTCGAGTCTGTTCGCGGTCTTGCGGTATTTCCTTGATTATCTGCAATATACGTAAACCAAACCTGCACACTCGCCCCAAAAACACCCGAAATCCCCGCGAGTCCGTAGGAGTCCTCCGCGTCAATCAGTTCATTTTCAGATAGTTCAGCACGACGCCGACTGCACACTCGATTTGGCCTCAAAAACGCAACCTGCCTCAGAGTGCCCTCTGGCGGGGATTAGGTGTTTTTCCCTTCTGCGGGCGCGGTCAAGTCTGCTTGCGGCTGCGCGGTACTTCACTGATTTTCAGCAATATATGAAAACTCAGCTTGCACACTCGCCTGAAAAACGCCCGAAATCCAGGTGAGTCCGTAAGAGCCCTCCGCGTCAATCAGTTCATTTTCAGATAGTTCAGTACGACGCCGACTGCACACTCGATTTGGCCTCAGAAACGCAACATGTCTTGTCCTGAAAACACAACCTGTCCTGAAAACACAACCTGCCCCAAAAACACAACCTGCCCTGAAAACACAACATGCCCCGGAAATACTCTGGGGCATGTCATATCATCAGAATCTAACAGAAAGGGCTATATAAAATTGATTTCTCTTTATACTGTTGTCCTTGTTATCATTGTTTTTAAGTCGGTTGAGAAGACCCCAGTCATATCCTCCCCTTACCTCCAGAAACTTGAAAAGGCCGACTCCGGCTCCAATACCGTACTGGATATCGAATCTGTTGTACTGGCTTTCCGACATGTTCTTGTTTATTTCCGCCAGAACCTCATCCGAAATGTTGTCAGATTTCAATTTGTTCGAAAAATAATCGTACGAATAGCTGCCATTTATATTCTGACCGAGTATGGAACTACTGATATCAGCCTTGTTCTTCCCGACTAATCCGAAATTGAAACTCGGTCCGGTATAGGCAAAAACATTCAGAACTGGCAAAATCTCTATTCTGTATTGCAAACGTAAAGGAATCCCTATATAATGTTCGGTCTGCGAAAGGTTCATTGTAAAACCGGCCAGATCCTCCTTGTCGTTTTTGGTAAGATATGAATACGACAAACCGGGCTGGAGGGAAAGGCCTCCTAAAAGCTTTATGTTCCGTGTGGCCGCAACATAAAACCCGCTAAGAGCATCGGAATTCTCCGTTTCATTTCCTGCTTTGAACCTGTAAGCGGAATTCAGATAACCTGCCTCAATACCTGACTTTGCAGAAAGACATGTCAAAGCGCCCGACAGACACATACATAAAATAATAGACACTACCTTTTTCATAAAATTCCATTTTAACATTTTACATTTAACATTTTAACAGTAATGCTCAATATTCAACATTAACTGTATCTGCATTAACAGCATCTGCATTAACTACCTGCACAAATTGTACCGGCATTATCGACAACGGCGGCTTATTATTACACATATAAACAAACAATAGTGTAAAAATAAACATTTTTAAGAGAGAAAACAAATTTATGCAGCACTAATCTAGTTCAATGAATCTTACCGTACGGTCAGATATCACTCCTTCAACCATTTCAGTTGTCATTTTCTTCAATTCCGAAACGAAGTCCGCCGCATTGTACTCCCCTTTTTCCACAAGACGCAGCTTTTTCTCCCATATACCTGTAAGTTCAGCACTTTTGAGAAGATCATCACGTATTATGGAGACAAGTTTTACTCCCATAGATGTTGGATATATGCTTTTCCTCTCCTTTCTGATATAATTTCTCTTGAAAAGTGTTTCTATTATTGCCGCACGGGTAGACGGGCGCCCAATGCCATTCTCTTTCATTGCATCTCTCAGTTCCTCGTCATCCACAAATTTTCCTGCAGTCTCCATTGCCCTTAGCAAAGTCGCCTCAGTATAGGGCTTCGGAGGAGTTGTCCACGATTCTTTCAAAATCGGGAAATGCTGACCATGTTCCCCCTTTCTGAAATCAGGAAGCACATTGACTTCTTCCGCACTACGGGATTCATCCTGCCCGATTGCATCCCGTAACTCTGCAGACTCTGTAACAGTAACATCCGGCCTGATATTATCCTTTCCGGTCTCAGACTGGCCGTTTCGGAAAACCTGCCTCCACCCCTGTTTAAGAATCTGCTTGCCTGAAGTTTTAAAATCGATATCAGCCGCCTTTCCAGTCACAGTCGTCGTGGAAATTTCGCAGTCAGGATAAAAAACCGCAATAAAACGCCTGGCAATCAGATCATAGACTTTCATTTCTTCGGGAGAAAGTGATGATGGAGATACCCCTGTCGGTATTATGGCATGATGGTCCGTAACCTTCGAGTTATCGAATACCCTTTTGCTGCGCGGAAGTTTCACACCTTTCAAAGGAGATGTGAGATGTACGTATCCTGTCATTTTTTCAAGTATTCCCGGCACTTTGGAATAGATATCGTCACTCAGGAATACAGTATCCACCCTCGGATATGTGGCAACTTTTTTTTCATAAATAGACTGTATCATCCTCAAGGTTTCTTCAGCAGTAAACGAAAATTTTCTGTTGCATTCCACCTGAAGTGAAGTCAGGTCAAAAAGTCTTGGTGCATATTCCTTACCTTTCTTCTTTGTAACACCAGTTATTTCGAAATCATGTCCCTTTATGTTTTCAAGCACTGCCGCACCGTCTTTTTCAGTAGCGAATTTTCCTGATGAAGCAGTGAAAGTCACGTTCCTGTAAACGGTCTTGAGATCCCATGACTGTTCAGGCACGAATTTTTCGATTTCATTCTGCCTTGCAACCACAAGAGCAAGTGTAGGTGTCTGTACACGCCCTATAGAGAGGACATGTCTGCCCTGTCCGTAACGTATGGTATAAAGCCTGGTTGCATTAATTCCGAGCAGCCAGTCTCCTATCGCCCTCGACACACCGGCACTGTACAGCCTGTCAAAATCGGACTGTGGTCTAAGATTCATGAAACCCTCCCTTATCGCCTCTTCGGTTAGGGAAGATATCCACAACCTCATTACAGGACACTTTACTTCCGCCTTCTGCAGGACCCACCTCTGTATAAGCTCTCCCTCCTGACCGGCATCGCCGCAATTTATTATCATTTCGGCATTTTTCACAAGTGACGCGATTACACCGAACTGCTTCTTGTAAGAATCACTGTCCATCAACTTTATTCCGAAACGCACCGGTATCACGGGCAGGGAAGACAGAAGCCAGTGTTTCCACTCCGGTTTATAATCATGCGGTTCCTTCAAAGTACAGAGATGACCGAAAGTCCATGTAACACAATAACCGTTACCTTCAATATATCCATCCCTTCTTGTCCTGACCCCGAGCACCTCTGCGATCTCCCTGGCAACACTCGGTTTTTCTGCTATACATACCTTCATTTCACGTCAATTTTCCATAAAAATGCAAACTTGCAAAAAAAACTTCATTTCTTTACGCTATATTTGTGACAATAACCGTTTTTTCAATTAATGTTTATTTACCATATCATGATACTCAAACATATCGTACTGTGGAAACTTAAAGATCATGCGGAAGGCAGATCGAAACAAGAAAATGCAATGTGGATGAAAGAACATCTGGAAGCATTGAAAGGTAAAATACCCGAACTTGTTTCAGCAGAAGTGGGAATCAACATAAACAGATCCGATGCGGCATTCGATGCAGTCCTCATCTCATCATTCAGAAATGAAGAAGACCTTGAAAAATACAAGAACAACCCGCTTCATGTAAAAATAAGCGATTATTGTAAAAAAATACGTACCGACAGGGTCGTATGCGATTATTGGGAATAGAAACCAAAGATAGGAAACTACATGAGTAAAAACAATCCTGAATGATTCTGAAAATACATCCGGACAATCCCAACAGAAGGGAAATGAACATCGCATTGAAAATGCTCAGGGATGGGGCGATAATAATCTACCCCACAGACACACTATACGCGATAGGATGCGACGCGCTCAATGTGCGTGCTGTCGAACGGATATGCCGCATAAAGGGCATCGATCCGTATAAAAACAACCTTTCAATCATTTTCAACGACTTTTCCAATCTAAGCGAATATGCAAAAGTATCTGACAAGGCGTTCAAACTGATGAAAAAGAATCTTCCGGGTCCGTTTACCTTCATACTTCCGGCAGGTAGCCGACTTCCGAAAATATACCGCAGCAGGAAGGAAGTAGGCATACGTATACCGGACAACACAATAGCGAGGATACTTGTCGAAGAACTCGGGAATCCAATACTGTCCATGTCTATAGGCTCGGAACCGGCAATGATGGATGAAGACTCCATAAAATATCCCGAGCTGATTCATGAAAAATACGAAAACATCATAGATCTCGTAATAGACGGAGGAGAAGGATCTTCAGTACCTTCAGCAATCATAAACTGCGTTTCCCAGGATTTCGAAATCATTCGGGAAGGAGCCAGGGAAATCATATTCTGATGCCCCTGTAGAAATGACATACTGGACCGAAGTCATGACCGAAAGAATATTTGGATCCTTCCCTTATAGCCCCCGAAATATAGTCTTCTGCCATATCCAGAGATTCATCCAGCGAATAACCGCGTGCTATGAAAGCTGCAATTGAAGAAGAGAAGGAACATCCGGTACCGTTTAGATTGCGTGTATTTACACGCTCCTTGTCATACACCTTGACTTTTCCGTCGGACACATTGTAATAGCAGTCCAGAATCCTTCCTTCCGAGGCAGGGACGGATTTTACTACCACAGACACTTTTCCATACGACAGTTCGGCAAGATCACGTTCCATCGATTCTGTAGAAAAGGTTCTGCCAAGAAGCAGATTCGCTTCGTTGTAATTTGGAGTTATGATATCGGCAAGAGGAATAAGAACATTCTTGTAAGCCTGCACCGCATCATTCTCAACTAAAGCTATACCTCTGGTATTCACCATGACAGGATCTATTACAGCAGGTACCTGAGGATATTTTCCAAGCAGATCAGCCACCATACGGATTAACCTGGCCGTAAAAAGCATACCGACCTTCACTGAAGATGCCCCTATGTCGGAGAGTACAGATTCAGCTTGCCCCACGGCTAGCTCGGCAGGAAGTGGAAAGACTTCCTTTATCTTTTCAGTATCTTCATTCACTATGCATGTAATGGCTCCGGCAGCATATGCACCACATGCTGAAACAGCCTTTATATCAGCCTGTACACCTGCACTTCCGAGAGGTTCGCTTCCGGCAATGCACAACACTATTGGATATCTTTTCATTTTATAATCTCTATATTCAACATTTTAAAAAAAAACAAACACAAATATATAAAATAGCGTATATTTGATAAATATTATAAATATGTTAACATATAAATCTTGAAAACCAAAACAAGCAAATAAATAAAAATAAATTAAAAAATCCAAAAATACGGTTCACTATGGAAAATTCAGAAAACATGCAGAAGGAAACCTATGTTCCGCCAGTATGCGAAATCAGGGAAATCATAAGCGAAGGTATTCTGTGTCAAAGCGGAAGCGAAGGAATCCACAACGGATTCGGTGAAGACATCTACGAATGGTAAAATTCAGAAACATCATGAAACAGATCGGAAAACTACTGCTTCTGCTCTCTTCAGCAGCAATGCTCGTACAATCCTGCAACATTGAGAAAAGAGAAGCCCGTCCTGAAAAAACCGAAATCAGGTTCAGCGCCATATTTCCGGAAGACCCGCTGTCAAACATGCCGGACACCAAAACCGAACTGCAGCCACAGGAAAACGGGGGTGCAACCGTACTGTGGAAACAGGGAGACAGAATATCCGTATTCGGTACGCAGCCTGTAGAAGGAACTTACGATAACGAAGAATTCACAACTTCTGAAAACGGACAGTCCGCAATATTCACCGGTACGGCATACATATCCGACGGATATGTGGCAATATACCCTTACAACTCCAGGGCCTCATATGACGGAAACAACATAACCACATATCTGCCGGCAGAACAAAATGCAGTAAAGGACGGTTTCGAAAGCGGCATAAATACATCCGTAGCGGTAAGCAACGGCAACACTTTCACATTCGACAATCTTTGCGGACTAGTGAAATTCACCATTGACAAAAATGTTGCCGCAGAAACTGCAGCATCCATAAATGCCGTAAGATTTTCAGGCAACAGAAATGAGGATCTGGCGGGAACGATAATCATTGACAGTGAAAACAGAACATTATCGGTAACACAGGAAGAAGACGAAAAATCAGTGATACTCAACGGACCGTTCGAAACAGGCGCATCCTATTATCTGACAGTAGCACCAGGCAAGCTGACAGAAGGTTTCACAATCACCTTCATTGATGGAAACGGTGGCACTTTCTCCAAATCAGGAAGCAAAGAAGCCACAATAACAGCAGGAAGAATCCTGAACATAGGCTCTCTCGTTCCTGTTTTCACAACCGATAAAATCAGACATATCAACAGTTACGATGATATCGAATCACTTATAATATCTCAGGAATTTCTTGAAGCCGACATCATTCTGGACGCGAACATAGATCTCACAGGACATGACTGGACCCCTATAGGCACGATTGACATGCCTTTTAGAGGAAACTTCAACGGCAACGGCAAGAAAATCACCGGACTTGACACGCGGAATAAGGATTATGCAGGATTTTTCGGCGTAACGGGAGCCGGTGCCAGGATATACGACGTAACGTTCGAGTCTCCGGTAATTGAGAACACTGGTTCAAACGGATTCGCAGGAACGGTATGCGGTCTGAATGGGGGCAAAATCGAAAGATGTACCGTAATAAATGCGACAGTAAACGGAAAATATGCCGGAGGAATCTGCGGCAACAACAGTATACAGGTAACAGGATGCACCGTAATATCTTCACAGATAACATCGACGGCTGACGGAACTGCAGGAGGAATCGCCGGTGACAATTACGGCACAATAAGGGGATGCCGTACGGAAATCGCTGAAGGACAACCTGTATTTACCGTAGCAGCATCAGGTTATCAGGCCAATGCCGGCGGCATAGCAGGAAAGAACAGCGATGAAAAATACTCCGCAACCGGAGGTCGTATCGTGGAATCATCAGCCTCAAATATAACAATTACAGGAGACAATGCCGGAGGAATAGCCGGTTACAACAATGCGGGAACCATATATTTGTCCGTATCAGAAAGCAATGACATAGGAAACGTAGTAGACGGCACGGAACGCAGGACATGCGGAGGCATTGCAGGCTATAACACAAGGGGACTGATAACAGCATGTCTCTCAACAGGGAACAGCATAGGGCGGGATAATGTACCTACCACATCTCTCGGTGGAATTGCAGGGATAAACACAAACCGCATATCTTCAATTTACGGATGCAAAGCTGACGCAATCATATTCAAGGGTACAGTTGCAGGTGATGAATCAGGCTTAGGGGGAATAGCCGGATACAGCAGTTCAGGAAAAATAACATCATGCCTATCATCACATGCACCTGTAAAAGGAAACGGTTCGGGAACTGTAAGCAGTTCCGTAACAATATCGGACCAGGCAGATTACGGCACACTGACCGTAAATGTCCCGTCTCTCACCACTCCAGACGGGACCATATGGAATGCCGCGGACATTTGGGACCTCGGGCAAAAGCCGCCTGTCATAAAAAATTTGCAATTGAAATAATTTTTGATTATCTTTAATGCAAGTATTAACCCTTTAAACAACAAGAGTTATGATCAGGATAGACGACATCTTCGAGTACAAGACTAATTTCACGCAGCAAGATGTGGAAGCATATGCCGAACTCACAGGAGACAAGAATCCAGTACATCTCAACAGGACAGTAGGAGAAAAAAGCGAATTCGGATATCAGGTCGTTTACGGAATGCTTATCGGATGTGCCTTTTCAAAGGTATTCGGAACAATGTGGCCTGGAGAAGACTCCGTCTATCTGCAACAGGACATGATATTCCTCAAGCCTGTTGCAGTAGGGAAAGATTATCTCATCAAATGCCGTTGCACGGATATAGACCACGTAAATGCAATAGGCACACTGGTCTGCTATCTCAAAGATGAAAACGGGACCGATTATGTAAGGGTATCGGCAAGAATCAGAAGCAGAAAAGAATTCGGAGCTCCTGTCTTCTAATGCCAGTAAAAATACCGGCTTAGCATCATAAGCCGGATATCCTAAAAGAGGGTTCATCAAATACCGTGTATTCAGATGCGACCCTCTTTCATTTTATGATACATGCCGGCAGACTGAAAGACAAAATGTCTTTATAACCAGGACATTTTGTCCTGCTTCAGGACAATCTGTCACTGTTTTCCCAGGGAATACGTACCACTTCGCACATTTTCGGCACGGGTACGCATTTTGCAGTTTCCATTATCGGATTCCGGAACGGCCCGGAACCGAAAAATGAAAATAATAAATAATAAAATCATAGGAGGATAAAACCATGACACCTGTTAAAAATTACAACAATCAGAATTGGTTACCAAGTTTCTTTAATGATTTCTTTGACAACGACTGGATGATTAAAGCGAATGCAAATGCCCCTGCAATCAATGTTATTGAAGGTGAAAAAGACTATAAAGTGGAAGTTGCCGCTCCCGGCATGACAAAAGAAGATTTCAATATCCATATCGGATCTGAAAACGAACTTGTAATCAGCATGGAAAAGAAAAACGAGAAGAAGGAAGAAAGCAAGGAGAACAGAAGATTTCTGCGTCGCGAATTTTCTTACTCGAAATTCGAACAGACATTCGTATTGCCTGAAAACGTCGATAAGGAAAAAATTTCCGCTTCAGTAAATGACGGTATTCTTACAATCGAACTTCCGAAAATTTCCGCTGAAGAAAAAGCTAAAATCAACCGTGTCATTGAAATTCAATAATCAATAGTTGTACTTGATTTGGATTGAACCCTGAAAGCAGGATATATGACTTTCAGGGTTCATTTTTTTTGAAAAATGTTTAAAGAACCGGAAAATGATGTTAAATTAGACTTCTGATTATATCATACAAAACCTAAAACAGATTATATGAAAAAAGAATTCATGACTTTTTTGTCCCTGCTTCCTTTATTGGCAGCAGGTAATGCCGGCATGGCCGAAACTCTGCATTTTCCGTACAGGCCGACCCTGTCACCGGATGCAAAAGAGATTTATTTCTCCTACGGGGGAGACATATTCAGAGTTGATTCAAAAGGAGGAACAGCCCTGAGATTCGTCTCGCTCGGAGGGAACGAAAATTCGCCCGAAGTCTCTCCTGACGGTAAATATCTGGCTTTTTCGTCTGACGTGAACGGCAACAACGACGTATATATCGTGCCGGTAGAAGGCGGTGAAGTAAAACGCCTGACATGGCATGAAGGCAGCGACATGCCTGTAGGATGGAGCCCTGATTCCAGATATGTCTATTTTGAAAGCAACAGGGCCAACATAAAAACAACCTACAAGGTAAGTGTCGCAGGCGGAACTCCTGAAAGGCTGTTTGACGGATATTTCAACACCATCAGCAACCTTGTGGAAAATCCTGTAACAGGAGAGTTCTATTTCAATGAATCTGCGGAAAGCATAAACTTTCCTACAAGAAAAAGATATGTGGGAGACCACAATCCGGACATAAAATCATGGAATCCGGTCTCAGGGGAATTCAGGCAGCTTACCGACTACGAAGGTAAGGACACCTGGCCTATGGTTGACAAGGACGGAAACCTGTATTATGTTTCTGACAGATTCAACAAGGAATCCAACATCGTAAAATATGAAAACGGGAACAACAGGCAGCTTACCAGATTCAGGCAATCACTCCAATACCCGTCGATAAGCCATGACGGCTCGAAGATAGTATTCCTGCTCGAATACAAGATAACATGTCTGGACACAAAAACAGGAAAGGTAAGCGAACCGCAGATTGTCATTGCAGACAATGACGTGGAAATCAGGCGTTCCTTCAACAATCAGAAACCGACATCGGTCGCAGTATCACCTGACGGTAAAAAATTTGCTCTTGCGATCAGAGGACTTCTTTATGTATCGGACTCTGAAGGCAAATACCTCAAACTTCTGGACACCCCTTCCGACGAGAGGGTTGATGACGTATTATGGAGCGACAACAAAACCATATACTACACCAGAACAGACAAGGGATATGTCAATATCTTCAAGATAAAGGCAGACGGAAGCGAACCTGAAAAATCAGTATACAAAAAGGATGCAAACGTACAGTCCATGACAAAATCGCACAAAGGCGACAAAATAGCCTTCATATGCGGGAGCAGGGATGTAATGCTCCTCGAAACGGCAAAAGACAAGGTCAGAAAAATAGCGGATGCACAATTCTGGTCCTTCAGATCATATTCAATGAATTTCTCATATGACGATTCATACCTTGCATTCGAAGCCATGAATCTTTTCGAAGGTGATATTTTCATCTATTCATTCCTTGACAACAGCCTGCATAACCTGACAAACTCCGCATCGTCGGAAGGAAGCCCGCTGTTCTCTCCTGACGGCAAAAACCTTTACTTAAGCGCAAACATCTATTCTTCATCTTTCCCGAGAGGAGGAGGAAACAGGTCCATGTACAGACTTCCTCTGCAGAGATACGACCAGAAACCGTTCAAATCCGACATCTACGACAAACTGTTCGCAGCAGACAGTTCGGACAACAAAAGGCAAAATACGAACATAACCATCGATTACAACGACATATTCCGCCGCCTTGAAAGCATGCCGGACAACGGATACCCTATGGCCACATTCAAGTCAGGCAACAGGGAATGGCTGCTTTATTCATCATCAAATGCGATAAAGGCTCTCGAAATATCAAACCCTGAAGCAAAACCTGCTGAAATAAAAGGCCTGGGCCGAAGAGGATATTTCACGACATCTGATAAAGGTCTGTATTTCATAAGTAACGGAGACATATTCAACGTTGATCTGAATTTCATGCGGACAAAAAAGATATCGATTTCACAGAATGTCGAAAAGGACCTCGACGACGAATTCACGCAGATGTTCCATGAAGGCTGGGCAGTAATGGACCAGAATTTCTACGACGTCAATTTCCACGGTACCGACTGGAAGGCCAAAAGGGACTATTATGCCTCTTTCCTCCCATATGTAAGAAGCAGGGCACATCTGAGAACACTGTTCAATGACATGCTTGGAGAACTCAATTCATCGCATCTTGGATTCAATTCAAGCGGTAGCGAAGAAGAAAAGCCGCAAACCAGAACTTACTCCGCAGAAACCGGAATCATCTGGAAAAACAACGATCCGTATGTGATTGACAGGATTCTGACGGATTCCCCTGCCAACAATATAGATACTGACATCAAACCCGGAGACAGGCTGGTAGCCGTAAACGACATAAGAATATCTGAAAAACAGAACCGTGAAAAATATTTCGCATCCGCTGTTCCCGTTACCGAAATAAAACTTACTTTCGAGAGAAACGGCAAGGATTTCGACGTAAAACTGCATACTATCTCTTATGGGAGCATCAAGAACATGTTGTATACGGAATGGGAAGACAATTGCCGCGCAAGAGTCGAAGACAGAACCAATGGCCGTGTAGCTTATATCCACATGAGAGACATGACAGACGGTTCCCTCAGACCTTTCCTTAGGGACATGCATACATATGTGGTAAACAAGGATGCACTGATACTTGACCTTCGATACAACAACGGCGGCAACGTACACAAGGAAGTAATAGACTTCCTGCGCCAGCAGGCACACTTCAACTGGAGTTACAGGGATTTCAAGAGCAACCCGCATCCTAACGTAACGCCAGGAGACAAACCGATAGTGGTAATCGTCAACGAACGCAGCCTGAGTGATGCGGAAGTGACATCCAACGGAATCAAAACACTTGGTATAGCGAAAATAGTCGGTACGGAAACTTACAGATGGATTATTTTCACATCAGGGGTTACTTTGCTGGACGGCTCTTCCTGCAGAATGCCTGCATGGGGATGCTACTCACTCAAAGGAGAAGATCTTGAAAAAACCGGAGTAAAACCGGACATATACGTAAAAAATACCTTTACCGACAGGCTGTATGGAAAAGACCCTCAACTTGATACGGCAATAGAAGAAATCATGAAGGAACTGCAAAGATAACAGACTGCAGAATAACATAAATCGCAAAGAGGCAGTGTTTCATAATTTTCATTTGAACACCGCCTCTTTCTTTATTTCTTCAGCTTAACTGCAATCAGTTTCCGGCACATTCAAGAACCTCACGGAAAACCCTTATGAAATTTCCGCCCCATATTTTTTCTATATCCTCTCTGGTATATCCTCTGTCCATAAGTTCCGCCGTTATATTTATAAGTTGAGAAGCATCCTTGCAGTCGTCTATTCCACCGCCTCCGTCAAAATCGGTTCCTATACCGACATAATCGATACCTATTCTTTTGACGACATAATCTATATGGTCCACATAATCCGTCACAAGGACCTTCTGATCAGGATAAACCTCCTTCAGTACTGACAAAGCATTCAATATCGAATCCCTTTTCTCCTGAGATGCGTTTTCAGGCAATTCCCTGTAGGCACGTCTCAATCCCGCATATTTTCTGTCATATTCAGGATTCTCCGGACAGTTCCTGACATAATCCGCAAGGATACAGATCTGTATCACACCTCCGTTTTCCTTCAGGGCATCCAGCATTTCGTCGCTGAAATTCCTGTCATGTTCCGCAACAGCCCTGACAGATGAATGGGATGCCACCACAGGTGCTTTGGAAAGCCTTATGACATCAAAAAACGTAGAATCGCTTGCGTGGGAAACATCTATGATTCCGCCTACACGGTTAAGTTCCCTGACCACATTCTCCCCGAATTCGGAGAGACCTCCGAACTCCGGCCCGTTTTTATCAGAAGATGAATCGCATATGTCATTATTGTACGAATGTACAAGACCGAATATCCTTATACCGCGATCATACAGTTCACCGATACGCGATATGTCGTTACCGATAAGCGTGGAGTTTTCTATGGTAGGCAATATTCCGAGACGACCTTCACGCTTGAGACGATACATATCGTCAGGGGTACTCACTATTCCAACCTGATCAGGGAAGCGATCCTGCAGTTCCATCACTTTGGCAAGCGTTTCCAACCCTCTCCGATATGCCTTGTTGCAGAAAGCGGTATCCCTTCCACCCTGCCAGGTAAAAATACCGAAAGATTCCACGTCCAAAGAACCTTTACGCATTTTCGGAAAATCGATACATCCAGAAGGATTGTCCTTTTCAATGTGATAGTCCTCTCTCCACAACCTCATCGGAGTATCAGTATGGGTATCGAGAGTAAGTACTGAACGCTGAAGTTCCTCAGCCTTTTTCATCCGTGCTTCGCCGGAATCACATGCGGACAGCGCCAGAACAGACGCTGCAAGTGTAAAAGTATAAAATCCGTTCATCTTAAATTTAAGTAAAAAGTCAAGTGTCCAAATTTAAAAAAATTATCACATATTTTGTAGTTTTGCAAAAACATGTTTGAAAAACATTTGCCATGAAACTGCACAGACGCATCGATTCCTTAAAGATATTCCTTCTGCTGACAATATTTCCGGCATTCTGCATGCCGGAGGCAAAATGCGAAGAAAGACCTATGATCAAAAGCATAAACAGGATAAATCCGCACACGGCGGAAATAATCAGACAAGACGATACAAGGATCATAGTGGACTTCTATGCCGACAATATCTTCAGATTTTTCAGGGATGACAACGGGGGCATTCCCGAAAAGCCGAAAGCAAATCCGGAAGCTGAAATACTTGTACAGAACCCGCGCAGAAAAACTGAAATAACGATAAGTGAAACAGACGTAAATGTTTCGGCAGCAAGCAAGAGCATAAAGGTAAGCTTTGACAGGACTACAGGGCTTATGACAGTCAGCACCCTTGATTCCGGCAACAAGCCGGTAATTCAGGAATGCAGGGCAGCTTCATTCGGAAAACATGACGCGAGCATGTTCCTGAAGGAAAACGACAATGAATTTTTCTACGGAGGAGGGGTCCAGAACGGACGATTCTCGCACAAGGGCAAACTGATAAAAATAGAAAACCAGAACAGCTGGACCGACGGTGGAGTAGCCTCCCCTGCCCCTTTCTTCTGGTCGACTGCAGGATACGGTGCAATGTGGTACACATTCAAAAAAGGGGAATACGATTTCGGAGCCGAATCCAAAGGAACCGTAAGGCTTACGCACGCAACCGACAGGATAGACATTTTCTTCATGATTGACGATACACCGGAAAAACTTCTTGCCGCCTACTATACCCTCACAGGAAAACCTGTTCTCATGCCTAAATTCGCATTCTACGAAGGGCATCTCAATGCCTACAACCGGGACTATTGGACAGAAAATGAGGAGGGGATACTCTTCGAAGACGGAAAAAGGTACAAGGAAAGCCAGAAAGACAACGGAGGAATCAAGGAATCCCTGAACGGGGAAAACGACAACTACCAGTTCTCGGCAAGGGCTGTAATCGACCGTTACAGGGAAAACGACATGCCTCTCGGATGGATATTGCCTAATGACGGATACGGAGCAGGATACGGTCAGACAGGCTCTCTTGACGGCAATATTGAAAATCTTAGACAATTCGGCGAATATGCACGCAACAAAGGAGTGGAAATAGGACTGTGGACACAATCTGACCTCCATCCGAAAGAAGGTGTAGAACCTTTGTTGCAAAGGGACATCATAAAGGAAGTCAGGGATGCGGGCGTAAGAGTCCTGAAAACCGATGTAGCCTGGGTCGGATGGGGCTATTCCTTCGGATTGAACGGTATATCGGATGTAGCGGAAATCATGCCTTATTACGGGAACAATGCAAGACCATTCATCATAACGCTTGACGGATGGGCAGGCACGCAACGCTATGCCGGAGTATGGAGCGGCGACCAGACAGGAGGAGAATGGGAATATATCAGATTCCATATCCCGACCTATATTGGCTCTGGCCTTTCAGGCCAGCCGAACATATGCTCCGATATGGATGGAATATTCGGAGGTCTGAACGGCATAGTGAACACAAGGGACTTCCAGTGGAAAACCTTCTCGATAATGCAACTCAACATGGACGGATGGGGCAAAAACGAAAAATATCCGCATGCACTCGGTGAACCGTACACTTCTATCAACAGAATGTATCTAAAGCTCAAGTCAGTACTCCTGCCATACTCATACAGCTACGCTGCGGAGGCTGTGAACGGCAAACCGCTCATGAGAGCCATGTTTATTGATTACCCCAACAGGTATACCTACGGTACATCGACTGAATACCAGTACATGTTCGGTAAGGATTTTCTTGTGGCACCTGTATACATGGAAACCGAACCCGACGAAAATGGCAATGACATAAGGGACGGAATATATCTGCCGGAAGGATTATGGTATGACTATTTCAGCGGAGACGCCTACAATGGAGAATGCGTACTGAACAATTTTTACACTCCGATATGGAAGACTCCCGTTTTCGTACGTGCCGGAGCCATCATACCGATGAATGAACCGAACAACAACCCGTCGGAAGCCGCAAACTCACCGCGCATATATCAATTCTACCCTTACGGATATTCTTCCATGACTCATTATGACGATGACGGAAAGACATGCGAATACATGTACGGTAAAAATACCACCACGCTCATTGAATGTCTGGAAAAGAACGGTAAGGTCACTGCAACCGTCCGCAAAACCGAAGGCTCCTACGACGGATTCAGAAAAGACAGGAAAACGGAATTCATATTCAATCTGGCCGGCAAACCCGACGGAGTCTCCGCAAAATACGGAAACAAAAAGATAAACCTCAAAAAAGCTTCCGGAAAAGACGAATTCGAAGCAGGCGAAGACATATGGTACTATGACGACTCCCGTGATCTCAACATGTTCTCAACCGAAGGAAGCGAATTCGGGAATACGAGGATTATCAAAAATCCCGTACTCATTGTAAAACTATCGGAAAGGGATATCACGGCTGAAGACATAACCGTAAACATAAAAGGATACGAAATCTGCAGCAAAAACGGAATGAAGAAAAAGCGCGGACAACCGGACAGTCCGTCATTTCTGGAAAACATAACAACTGATGCATATTCGATCACACCGGAGTGGACTAAAATAGACAATGCCGATTATTATGAAATAGAATATGACGGCATAACATATACTGGTATCCGGAACTGCAGGCTGAAATTCGGCAATCTCGAACCGGAAAAGGAATATTCATTCAAACTGAGGGCCGTGAACGCAGAAGGAACATCGCAATGGCGTGAAGCCTCGTTCATGACAGATGAAAATCCGCTTGAAAATGCAATTACCGGAATAAATGCAAAATGCACAAAGGAATCCCAGGGAGGCTTCGAGATTTACAGACTCGTAGACTTTGCGGAATCCGGAGACATGTGGCATACAAAATACCGCATGCCGGCACTGCCCTACAGTCTCACCTTCGACCTGAACAGTATAAATGTGCTTGACAGATTTGAATACCTGCCAAGACCTGACGGAGGCAACGGCACCATACTCAAAGGAAAAGTATTCTACAGCCGCGATAATAAAAACTGGACAGAATCATCTGATTTTCAATGGGAAAGAAATGGTAAAACAAAAGTGTTCCATTTTGCCGGCAAGCCTTCCGCACGCTACATAAGGATAGAAGTGGAAGATGGAGTCAACAACTACGGTTCAGGCAGAGAAATATACGTGTTCAGGGAACCTGGAACTTCCGTCATCATACCTGGCGACATAAACAAGGACGGTAAAGTGGATGAGAACGATATGACATCCTACATGAACTACATAGGTGTACGTATGACAGATTCCGACTACGACTATATAAAGGACGGGGATATAAACTGCAACGGTATGATAGATGTGTACGACGTTTCCGCAGTAGCTGTAAAACTTGAAGGGGGTGCTGATCTTGAAGATGAGGAAACCACATCATGCAGGTGCAACATCGAAATAAGGACTGACAGGGAAAGTTACGGAAGCGGAGATATGATGGAGGTCACCGTCCTCGGAAAAGACATGAAAGGCGTCAATGCAATAGGATTCACAATACCTTACAATGCAGATACCATGGAATATGCCGGCATCGAAAACCTGAACATGGGACAGATGAACGACTTTTCAAAAGACAGACTGCATACCGACGGAACCAAGGCCCTGCATGCCGCATTCGTAAATCTCGGGGACAAGCCAGCCCTTGAAGGAGACAAGGATCTGTTCATCATAAAATTCAGGATAAAGAAAGACTGCAATGCAGTAAAAAGCATAGAAGATCTGATATTCACCGACAAATACCTTCAATAAGATGTAACTTTAAGGAGATTGCTATGGAAACCTTAAACGACATAATCACTTCTGTAAACGACGTTCTCTGGACCTATATACTTGTGGCAATGCTCCTTGCCTGTGCACTGTGGTTTACCGTAAAGGGCAGGTTCGTGCAATTCCGCAATATAGGGGAAATGGTAAGACTGCTTGCAGACAAGAAACCGTCGGACGGTAGTAAAAATGGAGAAAAGCATATTTCTTCATTTCAGGCATTCGCCGTCTCTATTGCAAGCAGAGTCGGAACAGGCAATCTGGCTGGTGTTGCCACAGCCATAGTGGTAGGCGGTCCAGGTGCGGTATTCTGGATGTGGCTGATAGCATTGCTCGGCTCTGCCAGCGCATTCGTAGAATCCACACTCGCACAACTTTACAAACGCAGGGCAGACAATGCATTCATAGGAGGGCCTGCCTATTATATTGAAAAAGGTATGGGCCTGAGATGGATGGGAGTCCTGTTTGCCGTACTGATTTCCATAACTTTCGGATTCGCTTTCAACTCTGTTCAAAGCAATACCATATGCGCCGCCTGGGAATCATCATTCGGAATAGCACCTGCAATGTCCGGAACCGTTCTGACAATACTTACTCTGCTGATCATTTTCGGAGGGATACACAGGATTGCAAAAGTAAGCAGCACTCTCGTTCCGGTAATGGCTTTGGGTTATATATTACTGGCACTGGTCATAATAGCCATAAACATAAGGGAGTTGCCGGATGTATTCATGACAATAATAAAAAACGCATTCGGATGGGAGCAGGCAGTCGGAGGCGGCATTGGAGCCGCACTCATGCAGGGAATCAAAAGAGGTCTGTTCAGCAATGAAGCAGGAATGGGTTCTGCCCCTAATGTCGCTGCCACGGCACACACATCGCATCCTGTAAAACAAGGTCTCATACAGGCATTGGGAGTCTTTACAGACACACTTATAATCTGCACATGTACAGCATTCATAATACTACTCGGGGGAGGAGGAACCGACCCCGAACTCAACGGAATAAAACTGACACAGGATGCACTCACCAGGGAAATCGGAAGCGCCGGCAACATTTTCGTGGCCATAGCAATCCTGCTGTTCGCATTCAGCAGTATAATAGGCAACTACTATTACGATGAGGCGAATATACGGTTCATTACAAAAAACAGAGGCGTACTTGCAGTATACAGGATTCTGGTAGCTTCCATGGTAATGTGCGGAGCGCTTATAAGTCTTGACATGGCGTGGAATCTTGCAGACGTAACTATGGGACTGATGACAATTTGCAACCTCATCGCCATATCATATCTTTCAAACGAAGCCTTTATGCTTCTCAAAGACTACAGAAGACAGAAACGTGAAGGAATAAAGAATCCTGTATTCACAAAAGATTCCATACCTTCATTGAAAGACAAGGCGGAATGCTGGTAAAATAAAATACGGAATAATAAATAAAGAAACATAAACCGGTTATGGACACTTCTGAAAACACGAATGAAATAAAGCAAATCTGGAAATACACACTGGTACTGTGTCTTGTAGTGCTCGGATGGCTGCTTTTCAGGCAGACTCTGCCTTTCATAAACGGCATACTGGGTGCCTTCACGCTTTTCATACTGCTTCGCAAACCGACATACCGTCTTGCGGAAAAAACCAAACCTGGCTTTGCAGCAATGATAATGTCGGCAGGCGTAACCCTTTTCATAATCATTCCTGTCTCACTGGCCGTATGGATAATCTTCAACAAACTTCAGAACACTGAATTCCATCCGCAGAACTTCATCACCCCACTTGTCCAGATGATAGATATTATAAAGGAAGAAACAGGCTTCGATCTCATGTCGGAAAAATCACTGGGCTTCATTGCATCAAAAATATCCACCATAGGACAGAGTGTAATGAGCAGTGTGGGAGACCTGGCCGTTAACATACTGGTTGTAATAGTACTGCTCTACTTTCTGCTGAGCGGAGGAAGGAAACTGGAAGCATACATTGCATCTGTAATGCCCTTCAGAGAAGAAAACAAAAGGGAAGTCCTTGACAGAATAAAACTGATGACAAGATCCAATGCAATAGGAATTCCCTTGCTCGCATTGATTCAGGGAGGCATATCGTGGATAGGCTACATAATTTGCGGCGTGCCGAATGCTTTTGTTGCAGCAATATTCACAGGCCTTGCCTCTATAATTCCTATGGTAGGGACGGCAATAGTATGGATTCCAATAGCAATATACCTGTTCATTACCGGCAATACCACCCAGGGATTTGTTCTGATAGCGTTCGGAGCCGTGGTAATATCGCAATGTGATAATCTGATAAGATTCATACTGCAGAAGAAGATGGCCGATACCCATCCTCTCATCACTATTTTCGGAGTGATAGCAGGACTCCCCATGTTCGGATTCATGGGGATAATATTCGGTCCGCTTATGGTTTCCCTGTTCCTGCTTTTCCTTGATATGTTCCGGAAAGAGTATCTGTCTGTCGGACCGAATCAGTCCGGTTCCTGACCGGACGTGCGGGACGGGACGAAGACGAAACCATGCCGGAAGCTCTTCCCTTCCAACGTTTCCTTTCGGAAGCACTTTTGAAATGCGAAGATATTTCATCACTCAGATTAAGTCTGAGAGTATCTATTTTCCGTATTTCGGCAGGGGTCACCGCATCCTTGTACTTTGCTTTGCCTATACCGAACTTGATATTATCAAGAGTACCCGTAATATTCACGCCTGCCTTGAACGGCAAAGGTGATTTCAAAATGGAAATATGATAGTCGAAACTCATATCAAGAGACTGGGTTCCTCCTGCAGCAGCCTTGTATCTGTCTATTTCCACGATAAAAGGATAAATGTTGACATTACCGTTTTCCACTGTCATGTTGACGGATATGCTGTCAAATACATTTTCCTTCTTGTTCTTGAACATAAGCATTTTGGATATTTCCGCAAAAGTCTCGCCATCCATAAGCACCAGACTGTCCCCACGTATGTAAAGAGCGGAACGCAAAGTAGGTATCTTGACGTTCAAAAGAGAATCAAGCACGGTTTCTGCCGCAACGTCCACATTTACCCGTCCCTTGAAAGACTTGAGCATAGGTACTAACGTATCTATTGAAGGAACGCTGTTCACCATTCTCTGCAGGTCGGCATCCTTGACTTTCAGATCGAAACCCGCATATGCGAATCTGTCGGTTACAGCCCTGTATATCATTGAAGTTCTGAATTCAGAACCAAGAGCCTTGAACTGCAGGTTTTCGAGATAAATGTTACTGTCTTTCAATTCAGCCTTACCGACTATTTCAGAACATACCACATTAGAATATCTCATCTTGTCAACCTTGAGATTCAATTCGAAGTCCACATTACCTGGCACCGCAAAAAGCCTTATTTCCGGTGCAGAAAGAGTATCTTCCGCACTGGAAATAGTGTCCGGTACTGACAGAAGAGAATCGTTGATGGCAACCAGAGTGCCTGCAACCGTCGAGTCGGCAGCAGCAACAGAAACACTGTCGGAAATACCGGCATTCACTGAAATCGCCCTGAGAAGCTGATTCATATTTATATTCTTTGATGACACATCAAGCTGCCCCTTTATTGTACCTCCATGTCTGATACCTCTGTAAAGACCTGCCAGATAACCGCTCAGCACAAGATTTGAACGCCCTACCCTTATCCTTGCCTTGGATAACTCTATTTTACCGTTTCCGAATCCGACAGCAGCCTTGTTGAACTTTACAGGAAGCCTGAAACCTGAAAAACGCGCTTCCATTCTATTGAAATTGACTTTTCCGGAAGGTATCCATACGGAATCTCTCAACTTGTCGGCCTGCAACGAGATTGTGCCCTTCATAATTCCTGCCATTGCACCGTTTACCTTACCTGCAATCGAATCCGTAACCAGTTCCATCTCAAGACGAGGATTCTTTCTGTTCGCTTTCTGCGGTGAGATTCCAGCCGAAAGACTACCCCTCTTGCAATACAGCATCAAAGTATCCCCTTCGGAAAAGTTGACTGCCTTCAATTCTTTCATTCCGAAATCGCCCTTTACCATAAATATTCCGGTAGTATCTTTCGGCCTTTCCGATAATATCCTGAAAGTAAGACTATCAACCGAGGCCATAAGGCTACGCCCGTTCAAGTCGAACGAAGACACGGTAGCGGATGCACCGAGCATCTTGCCACCGAAGAATTTCAATTCCGCATTACTGCTGACATTAAATCCGTGTAAAGTATCCCTTATAAAAAGGGAATCCGTCTTCATTTTTCCAGCCGCAAAAATTCTTCCGAAATCCTGATTTCTGATTGTAGAAAGCCTCGACCTGAATTTTATATCCGCATCAAGATGTCCTCCTATTTCTATTCCGTCCTGCAAAGGAAATGTT
This sequence comes from uncultured Bacteroidales bacterium, assembly GCA_949296645.1. GTDB lineage: Bacteria > Bacteroidota > Bacteroidia > Bacteroidales > UBA932 > CALUPD01. The sequence continues at coordinate 1,636 of CASFPH010000020.1, read as the reverse complement.
CCTGACATTGCAACAAGGTCTATTACGGATTTGGTTTCCAGTTCCACCAATGGATCCTCATAAAGTTCAGAAATCCTTGCCTTTGCGAATATATCCGTATTCAAGCCCCTCATCTTGAATATCTTGAGATCCACATACGAATCAGTTCTCTTTGACATATCCACCTTTGCATCTATGTCCGCCTCCAAATAATCTATACCGTACGGAAGACCATCATAATGGAATGAAGCATCCCCTACTCCGGCATTCATTTCCACTACAGGCATTTCACCATTCCCGTATTTACCATATATCTTTCCTGACACGGATATATTTCCGGCTGCAGCAATACCCGTTTTTTCCATCACGGTTTCCGGTATCATACGCAGCATCTTTTCAACTGAAGGAGAAATTACCGAATAACCTATATTGACATCCAGTCCACCATCAAGTGTATCCCTTACAAGTTTGCCATCAACAGCAATCCTTATCTCGTTCAAATGCATCTCCGTATCCTCGATAGAAACACTGCGTTCACTCCTTGACAATTTGAGTTTTGTATTGAACGAAGGAGAAATACTGTCCACTACCGTTTTCCCATCCTGCACATATTTTACATTTCCGCATTTTATATTCAACCCCAGCAATGCTCCCCTTTCAGCCATACCGACTCCGAGCCTGAGATTTACCTTATCCATTTCAGCAGACAATCCGGTCGAACGGTCGTCATAAGATATCGAAGCATTCCTTATCCTCATGCGCTTCAGCAGGAAAACGCCTCTGTGCCGTCCATCCATGCCGCTATTTCCGGCAGAAAGCGTATCGGCAGGAACCACCGCTTCGAGTGTATCGGACTGCGAGTCCTTCAGAATACTCCAGTTATCCTGTCCTTCTTCGTTTATGAAAGCACGAACTGCAGCACTGTCAATCCTTATATTCTTTATGATTATATCGCCTTTTCTAAGATAGGCCACTGGATTGATTACTATCCTGCATTTTCTGAAATCAAGCAGAGTGTCGGAAGGCATCCTGGCCGGCACTACCGTACCTTTGTCTATTTTCAGACTCAAATTCGGAAATGTCGAAAAGAATGTCAGTTCCACCCTGTCTATATCCGTCCTTGCATCTAAATAGCTGTTGGCAGCATCGACCACCAGGGGAGTTATCTTTGACGGCGTAAACACAATATATGTAAGCACTGACAATACTATGAGAATCAATGCAACGGCAAGACACACTGTCAATCCCGCTATTTTAAAAGCACGTTTCAATTCCTTCTTCATATGCCTGAAAACATTTATTTTGCAAGTTATTCATTTTTAACATTAATTATTCAAAAAAAATGCATATCTTGCACCCCAGAACATAATACGAATTATTGGAAAATTATTGCAGATAAAAAATTTTTTCTTATATTCGTACTCAAATTTGACAAGATAATATGATGTTCAACTTTTCATACGGTTTCTTTTATTTTTACTTTTACTTTTTCGGAAAGTTAAAGGCGGGAACTTGTATGCAGAAGTGACGGTATAATTTATTTATTTTATGGATTCAGGGGGCCGACCCAAAAGAGGATTTTTGAGGTCGGCTTCTTTTGTGTAATGCAGAATGATATTCGGTTGCAATATTTCAGGTTGCAGCCGATTTTTTTTAT
>CASFPH010000019.1 GCA_949296645.1 uncultured Bacteroidales bacterium | reverse complement strand
CTACAATATTGTCAATGAACTTGATGGTTCTAGTGAACCAACTTTATTTTAATTGTTAAACTTTATATTATCGTCCACATTTTTTAGTGGACAGCAGTGTTATTATTAATTGAATTGAATTGATTAGATTATTGCCGATAAAATAAATTTATGACTCCATTTTTCCATGGCAGTTCTTGTATTTCTTTCCGCTTCCGCACGGACACGGATCGTTTCTGCCAACCCTTTTTTCAACATGCACAGGCTGGTTTGATTTCTGTTCTCCAGAATTCGTTACCAGATCGTTGCGGCTTGTCTGCATCCTGCTCATATCTACACGACGGCGCTGCTCTGCAGCACGCAGGTCCATCATACGCTGTTCTTCCGTTCTCTGTGAAAGAGGAATGTGCGATTTGAGGAGGAACGATATGACATCCTTGTTTATCTTGTCAAGCACTGACTTGAACAGATTGAAACTTTCAAATTTGTAGATCAGCAACGGGTCCTTCTGCTCGTATGAAGCGTTCTGCACAGACTGTTTGAGGTCATCCATATCCCTTAGATGTTCTTTCCAGTGCTCGTCTATCATCATAAGGGTCACAGTCTTTGACAATGACCTGGAGAGTTCCTTGCCATGCGTCTCGTATGCCTTCTTCAGATTCACTATAAGCTGCCTTATCTTGAGTCCGTCGGAAACAGGTATGGCTACATTTTCATAAACAGCGCCCTGCGTCTCGTATATGGCTTTTATTACAGGCCATGCCTGTTCCACCATGGTATCCATACGACGGAAATATTCCGATTTGATTCTGTCGGCGAGGAGAGACGAAAGAGCCTCTTCTCCCGAAGACCCGTATTTTTCCTCATCAATACCGGATTCTATCGAAAGTGCCCTCATCACCTCGAATGAGAAGTCGTCATATGACATGCCGGCCCCCTTCGTCGAAGCGACAAGAGATTCGGCAAGATCTGATATCATGTTGAGAATATCGACATCTATCCTTTCCCCGTAAAGAGCATTTCTTCTTCTGCTATAGATCACTTCACGCTGAGAATTCATGACATCGTCATATTCAAGCAGACGTTTTCTTATACCGAAATGATTTTCCTCAACTTTTTTCTGAGCCCTTTCAATTGAACTTGAGAGCATTGAACTTTCCAGGGCCTCACCTTCCTTCATTCCCATTCTGTCCACTACCTTTGCTATTCTGTCCGAACCGAACAGTCTCATGAGGTTGTCCTCAAACGACACATAGAAAGTGGAAGAACCCGGGTCTCCCTGTCGTCCTGCCCTACCTCTGAGCTGTCTGTCTACACGACGGCTGTCATGCCTTTCGGTGCCGATTATGGCAAGACCGCCAGCAGCCTTCACTTCATCGGTAAGCTTGATATCGGTACCACGTCCAGCCATGTTGGTGGCTATGGTGACAGTTGACGGGCGACCGGCCTCGGCGACAATCTCCGCCTCCTTGGCATGCTGCTTGGCATTCAGCACGTTATGTTTTATTCCCCTAAGTTTCAGCATCCTGCTCAACAGTTCGGATATTTCCACAGAAGTGGTACCCACAAGCACAGGACGCCCCTGCGACGTAAGTTCGACAATTTTCTCTATGACAGCATTGTATTTTTCCTTCTTTGTCTTGTAGATTATATCGTCATTGTCTATTCTGGCTACAGGCTTGTTGGTAGGTATCACGACAACGTCCAGCTTGTATATGGACCAGAATTCACCTGCTTCCGTTTCCGCGGTACCGGTCATTCCGGCAAGCTTGTGATACATTCTGAAATAATTCTGCAACGTTATCGTAGCAAAAGTCTGCGTTGCGGCTTCGACCTTTACGTTTTCCTTCGCTTCGATTGCCTGATGAATACCGTCGGAATAACGGCGGCCTTCCATTATACGGCCTGTCTGCTCATCGACGATTTTGATCTTGTTGTCAATTATTACATATTCGACATCCTTTTCAAACATCGTATACGCCTTGAGCAACTGATTAACGGTATGGACCCTCTCGGACTTGAGTGCATAATCCGAAAGAAGTTCGTCTTTCTTCTGCTGCTTCTCTTCTGTCGAAAGCGAAGACTTCTCTAGTTCTGAAATTTCAGAACCTATATCAGGAAGTATGAAGAAACTGCTGTCACTGATAGTCGATGCAAGCAGCTCATGTCCCTTGTCGGTCAGATCGACCGAACGCTGTTTTTCATCTATGACAAAGTACAGGTCATCGGTTATGACATGCATCTCCCTGTTGTTGTCCTGCATATAGAAGTTTTCAGTCTTGAGGAGAAGCTGCTTGATACCAGGCTCGCTCAAATATTTTATGAGAGGATTGTATTTCGGGAGAGCCTTGAATGCCCTGAGCAAAATCTTTCCGCCTTCCTCTTCGTTTCCTGCCGCAATAAGTTTTTTTGCCTCGTTAAGAAGCTGTGTCACCATGGACCTCTGTGCATTGTAGAGTCTCTCCACATAAGGTTTGTACTCCATGAACATCTGGTCATCGCCCTTAGGCACCGGCCCGGAAATTATGAGAGGTGTTCTTGCATCATCGATAAGCACGGAGTCGACTTCATCGACAATCGCATAATGATGCTTGCGCTGCACCAGGTCCTTCGGATCGCCGACCATATTGTCCCTGAGGTAGTCAAAGCCGAATTCATTGTTCGTTCCGAAAGTGATGTCGGCGCGATATGCTTTCTTGCGGCCTTCTGAACTCGGTTCATGTTTGTCTATGCAATCCACGGAAAGACCGTGGAATTGATAAAGCGGTCCCATCCATTCCGAGTCCCTCTTTGACAGATAGTCATTGACGGTAACCACATGAACGCCTTTCCCTGCAAGTGCATTCAGGAATACCGGAAGCGTAGCAACAAGTGTCTTACCCTCTCCTGTTGCCATTTCCGCGATTTTTCCCTGATGGAGGACGATACCCCCGATCAACTGCACATCATAATGCACCATATCCCAGACTATGGGATTGCCGCCGGCTGTCCATGTATTCTTCCATACGGCGGTATCACCTTCGATTGTTACATAATCGACCTTTACGCTCAGATCCTTGTCAAATTCCGTGGCCTTAACACGTATTTCGGCATTCTCCTTGAACCTTCTTGCCGTGGATTTCATTATCGCAAACGCTTTCGGAAGGATTTCATTGAGTACTGCCTCAATCTCTTCATCTATCTTGTCCCTCAGTTTGTCAACCTCCGTTGCAAGTGCTTCCTTTTTCTCCGGAGCTATGTTTATATCATCAAGCTGGGCCCTGAGTTCCTTTTTCCTTTCCTCATCCGCTTGTATACGCTTGTATATTATGTTCTTCAGTTCTGCCGAAGCATCCCTAAGCTGATCATCCGTAAGAGCGTCTATTTCCTTATAGGACTGCAATACGAGGTTCAGTATGGGTGTTATCTGCTTCAAATCCCTTTCAGCCTTTGAGCCGAACAGCTTTTTCAAAATATTTGAAAACGATGCCATATAAATTTATATTATGTAATGTTTATTTTTCCAACAATCTACAAAGATAATAAATAAAATCAGAGGCCGAACAACATCATCATTCCTCCCGTGAAAAATCCTACCAGCATATTTATGGCCTTGGCCATGAAAAAATCCTTTTTGCTTTCAGCAAGAAGGGGAAGAGCCGTATGTCCGTCCTGCACTATGGAATTTGCCACGAGGACAGAAACCGGCACAAGCCCGCCTGAAAAAAGCGATATGAAAACCATATGCGGCCCGGATTCAGGTATAAGCCCTATCAGAACGGCTATAACAAGAACCGCAAACATATTTTCACGCAGAAGTCCTTCCATATCGAAATAAAGCATTCCCGTCTGGATGATGAACAGCGCGCCGAAAGTCCACAGGAAAATCGAAAGCATATGTTTTTTGACGACATGGTTCCACAAATGGGATTTTACAAAATGTTCGCTTGCCGTTACCGTAAGAAGCAGCGTAATTATACCCAACGCGGCAAATACAAGATTCAACCACCTCTCGTTGAGAATATTTATCCCATGAGCATGTATATGCGCCGTATCTTCTTCATGAATACAAGTATCCTGACATGTTCCGTTTCCGGCAACAATAGTCTCCTCATGATATCCGGCGTCATGTGCATGTGCATCATGATCATGCTCAAGGATACCTGAAATTATGGCACCGCTGAACAATCCTATGAAACAAAGTATGAATATCTTCTCCCTGCTCGCGGATTTCAGGTTGCGGAAGGAGGAAAGCCTGAAAGGGGAAGCACCGCATTCTTCCTTGTGTATGTCGAAATCAAGTCCGCACTGGGAGATGGCGATCATCCGCTTTTTTCTGAAAATCATATCCACGACAGTGCCTGAAACTACAGCAATGGCAAACAGTACCAGAAAAATCACCACGGCTTGTCTTGGAATCATGGCCAGCATTACAAAGGCCTCGTCGCCGGAAGAACAAATCATCATTGCTACAAGTGCACCGAACGATATCAGCCTGTGAGTATAAAGGGAAACTGCGGCAAAACCGCCGATACACCCCGGGACCATGCCGAGAAGCGATGCAAGTATAACCTGCATGAATGAACTGCCCTGCAGTCTTGAAAACCAGCGCCCTCCAGACTGAACATTCACGTACTCTATCATTATCATCATTACGATGACAAGTCCCGTTATAAGGACACTGTTCTTGAGAACGTCGAAAAATATCTCTGTCACCTGAACCCCCTCTGTCTTTACTGCCTTGGAAAATCTTTTTCGCCGCTGTTGTTTTTATATATCTCAAGAAGTTTGTGTGCTGCGATGAAAGACTCCATCTGGCCTCCGAGCACCATTTTCTCAAAATCAGGCATAATGGATTCTATTACCGGATTTTCATAAAACGAATTTCTCAAAGTCTCGTTTATGCTCTCGTACATCCAGTATCTTGCCTGCTCCCTGCGCTTATGCAGATAATAGCCGTTTTCCTTCACCAGATCAAAATATTCATAGATTTTCTGCAGTATCTCCTCAAGTCCCTCTTTCGTTACTGCGGAAGAGGTGAGAGCTGTAGGCACCCATCCTGACTCCGTAGGAGGAAACAGATGCAATGCGTTGGCATAAAGGGCTTTTGCAAGATTGGCCTTGTCTACGTTCGTACCGTCGGCCTTAGTTATCGCAATAAGATCCGACATTTCCATAATGCCTCGCTTGATTCCCTGCAGATCGTCTCCGGCTCCGGAAAGCATGAGAAGCAGGAAAAAGTCGCTCATGGAATGTACTGCAGTTTCAGACTGCCCTACTCCTACGGTCTCTATAAACACGACGTCGAAACCTGCCGCTTCACACAATATTATGGATTCACGTGTCTTCCTTGCAACACCTCCAAGAGAGCCGGCACTCGGGCTCGGCCTGATGAACGCATTCGGATCATTGCACAACGTTTCCATCCTTGTCTTGTCGCCCAGGATACTGCCCTTGCTTTTCTCGCTGCTCGGATCGATGGCGAGAACCGCCAGTTTGTGTCCTCTGGAGGTAAGCAATCCGCCGAACGCCTCGATGAATGTACTTTTTCCGGCACCAGGCACCCCGGTTATACCGATACGCATCGAAGTATTGGATGAAGATGCCTGACATGCCTCTATTATTCTTTGAGCCATATCCCTGTGTTCTGGGAGCGAACTTTCCACCAACGTTATGGCGCGGCTCAATATAGTCCTGTCTCCAGCCTTTATCCCTTCCATATAGTCATCGAAGGTCAGCTGTCTTACCTTGTGTTTTTTATAAAAGGATGTTATATATGGATTGAGTATAGGCGGCTGTTCCACCCCGTCATTGACATTAAGTGCAGTATCTGAATTGCTGCACTTATACTCAGTGTTTTCAAAATGGTCTACTTTCATCTTTTTGCTTATTGATATTCGCCCACAAATATAACAAATCGCTACAAAACGCCAACCGATACGAAAAGATTAACCAACGGCCTTGAAGGAGAATTGGTTACGAGGGTAAATGTAAACAACGTCTCTCCAACCGGAAGCGAAGTCGTGTCTATCGTAACCGTAATCGTTGAACTTTTCCCTTGAGCCAAAGGCTCTTCTGAATAAGATACGGAAGATTCCTTTCTGCTCGAATCGATTGCATATATTAGGAAATCCTCCTTACCGTTGTTGGCAAAAACGAATTCCCTTGTTATTTTCTCTCCTTTTTTCACCATGTCCACAGTATATGAACTTTTCCTGAATACAGGCATAGGCCCGAAAGCCTTTTTGGCAGCCGGCACATCTGAAAAATCAGGTTTGACAAGTACGGACAATTCTATATTTCCGGTTTCCGCACCGTTCACCGTCACCGGAATCATGAAGTTCCTCCTTCCCCATACATCCTCCATGCCGCCGGTATCGCATGTAAGGGATACGCTTGCCGTAGCCTTTGGAGGGACGGTTGCCGGTACCGATGCGCGGATTCCTTCCGGAAGAGCGCCGAAAGCAAGTTTTATATCCTTGTCGGAAAGGTTTGCCACCGTAAAGGTCTCTGTTTTGGAACGCCCCTTGACGACATGTTCCATATCCAGGGTTCCCGACTTGAAGCCGGCTGCTCCGCATTTATACGGATACAGTTCCGAAAGAGGCTTTTTCTTCTTATGCACCACCCCGCGTATCTTCAGAAGAACGGGTTTCCGCGATGCGGAAGTATATACGGTAAGAACCTTTTCGAAAGGATAAGGCCCCTGATCATTAAGGAAAGTGACCTCTATCTTGCCTGACTGTCCGGGCATTATCGGCGCTTTTGACCATTTTGGTTCGGTACATCCGCATGAAGAAACGATATTATGTATTACAACCGGCTGCTTGCCTGTATTTTTATATGTGAACGTACATTTCTGCTCTCCGTCCGAAATCAGCATATCCCCGAAGTCATGCACATGCTTGTCAAACTCCAGAACATCCTGTGCATAGGTCCGCAGGGGAATAAACAATAAAACTGATAATAAAACGATTAAAGTCTGAATAGGATATGTTGACTTACTGTTCATAATGCAAATGTTGAAATATTTTACAAATATACGCGTTCTTTTTCGTAACTTTGCAAAACATTAACTAAAACACTTTTTTAATATGGCTTACAAAATTTCAGAAGACTGCGCTGCTTGCGGATCTTGCATTGATGAATGTCCAGTAGGAGCAATCTCAGCAGGAGATATCTACAAAATTGACCCGTCATTGTGTACTGAATGCGGTACATGTGCAGACGTATGTCCGATGTCAGCAATTGCACCTGCAAACTAATTAAAGGTTTTACAGGTCACAAAACTAAAAAACCGGCTGGGGAAATCCCAACCGGTTTTCTTTTTACTCTCCATTCATGGAAATCAGAAACTCTTCATTCGTCTGGGTTTTCTCCAGTCGGGCTTTCATGAATTCCATAGCCTCAACAGAGTTCATGTCGGCAAGATAATTTCTCAATATCCATATACGTCTTACCGTATCATCACTGTTGTACAGAAGATCGTCCCTTCTTGTACTGCTCAAAGTGACATCCACGGCAGGGAATATTCTCTTGTTGGAAAGTTTCCTGTCAAGCTGCAACTCCAGGTTTCCGGTACCCTTGAATTCCTCGAATATCACTTCGTCCATTTTAGAGCCGGTTTCAGTCAGGGCCGTTGCCAATATCGTAAGCGATCCGCCGTTCTCTATGTTTCTTGCTGCTCCGAAGAACCTCTTCGGCTTATGCAGGGCATTGGCATCCACACCACCGCTCAAGACCTTTCCGGAAGCAGGCTGCACGGTATTGAAAGCTCTTGCAAGCCTCGTTATGGAATCCAGAAGTATTACGACATCATGTCCGCATTCAACCAGTCTCTTGGCCTTTTCAAGAACTATGTTCGCCACCTTGACATGCCTTTCAGCCGGTTCATCGAAAGTCGAAGCTATGACTTCAGCCTTGACACTTCTCGACATGTCTGTCACCTCCTCCGGACGCTCGTCTATGAGGAGTACTATCATATAGACTTCCGGATGGTTGTCTGAAATGGCATTCGCTATCGATTTGAGAAGAACCGTCTTTCCTGTCTTTGGAGGAGCAACGATAAGCCCCCTCTGACCTTTGCCTATAGGGGCGAACAGGTCAACCACCCTGTTCGACAGATTATTGTGGCCGTTTGAAGTTATATCGAATTTTTCATCCGGGAACAACGGGGTAAGAAAATCGAACGGAACCCTGTCCCTAATAAATTCAGGGCTTCTGCCGTTAATCATATTTACCTTGACAAGCGGGAAATATTTGTCCCCGTCGCGTGGAGGTCTTATCTCTCCGGTAAGCGTATCCCCTGTCTTAAGTGCAAACAGCTTTATCTGCGACTGGGAAACGTATATGTCATCAGGGGAATTAAGATAATTGTAATCTGAAGAACGGAGGAACCCGTATCCGTCAGGCATTATTTCGAGTACGCCTGATGCCTCCACTACACCCTCGAATTCTATTTTAGGCTGTGCAGGCTGAGGGTTCGCCTGCTGCACGTGACCGTTCTGTCCGTTCTGGACATTTGCTCCGCCGTTTGTATTTCCATTGGAATTACCGGGCTGTACATTCTGGGCCTGCTGGGCAGGCTGTTGAGCCGGAACTACCTGAACACCCTGTTGTATTCTGGCTCTTTTTTTATGCTCACGCACATTATTGGTCTTGTCCGCCGTCTTTTCAACAGGTCCGCCTTCCATTGTATTTTCAGCAGCAACTTCGACTGTTTCCGCATTCTGACTTCCGGACATGGCAGATTCGACATTTTCTTCAGCGACAGCCAGCTTGTGCATTTCAGGATTCTGCTGCTCATTTGCACGCAGTGTCTCTTTCTGCTGTTTTTTCTTGGGACGGCCTCTTTTCTTCCTCTGTTCCTGCGTCTGATCTGTTTCCTTCGTCTGAAGGCGCTCCTGTTTTTCCTGTACGGTCTGAACTTCAGCAAGCTTGTCTTCAGCCTGCACGGTTTCAGGAACACCGTTCTGTTCGGCATTTTTGCCGTTTACCTGAGAAGCCACGGATGTCTCATCTGATTGAGCAGCTGCAACCTTTTCACGTTTTTTGCGTCCTCTCTTCTTCTGCTCCGGCTGTACGGACTGGGATTTGTCCCTTCCGGAAGTTTCCGCATCCGCCGCCATAACCTGATTGTCAGATACAGACCTGGAATCCTGCTGCTTTTCCGATTGTTCGCTATCCTGTTTCTGGACCTGGACTATTCTCTTGCGTCTCCTTGGCAACGGCTTGTTTATGTTTTTGATAGCCTGTTCATCAAGAATTCTGTAAACGAGATCCTCCTTGGATAGAGATCTGATCTTCCCTGCCTCGATACCCAACTCCCTGGCAACAGCAACCAAGTCATCCTGACTCATGTTGCTCAATTCAATAATATCGTACATCTATGTAATTTAAAGCGATTATAAATAATCCGAATGGATTACCGAATAATATACAAAGATAAGAATCGGATGTATATTTTCAAAAAAAAGAAAGAAAAGGGAGTCTATTCTCCCTTTTCTGAAAATTATTTCACTGCAATGACATCCACTTCTGCAAGTGCACCCTTAGGCAGTGCAGCAACGGCATATGCGACTCTTGCAGGATACGGTTCAGAATAGAACTGTGAATACACTTCATTCAGAACGCCGAAATCCTTCATATCGGTAAGATAAATTGTGGATTTTACTACATCCTTGAAGGAATATCCTGCTTCTTCAAGTATATAGGAAATATTCTTGAAAATCTGTACAAGCTGTTCCCTTACTCCGCCAGGAGCGAATTCTCCGGTTGCTTCATCTATAGGAAGCTGACCTGAAACATAAAGAGTACCGTTTGCCAGTACTGCCTGACTGTAAGGACCTACTGCCTTAGGAGCCAGAGGTGATGCGATTACTTTTTTTTCCATATCAAAATGTTTTAAAAAATTATGTTATCTGTTATCCCAGAAACTTGAATTCTTCCTGTACTGCAGCAGATCCGCAAGAGCCGAAGCCTTTGCATTGATTCTGAATGACCAGCTCTGCCATTGTCCCATAGGAACCCATGAGAAGGAAATCTGAAAACAGTGCAAATCATATGATGCACTCAACTGAGTGGTAGTGAGCTTCATTTTCGTAAGGTCGAAACCTGAATTCAGACTGAAATTCAAGTCTTTCGTGAGCCTCAGCTGTGCATTTACACCCAGAGTCTGCGTATGATTATGAATTGTACTTCGCACCTCATTCGCATACTGGTAGCTTCTGCTGTATGAATAACTGTAATTCAGACTGACACTCCACGGGACCTCCGGATCCATGTAGTAAAGCCACCCTCCCGGTATATATTCCCCTGTCACAGGATGATAATATATTCTTTCGTATGAGGAAGAATTGTCCGTTCCGCCTTTTCCGCCGGATGCATTTCCGCTTTTTTTACCTCCTTTATCCCCTCCAGAAAAACTGTAGGAAAGGGAAAGGGAAGCATTGGTTAGCCTTGCAATTTTCAAGCCACCCTCTTGAACAATATTGAATTTATTTATTCTTTTTCCAGTTTTATCTACAGCATAAGGGTCGAACGAAGCGTTTCCGTTAAGTCCGAGTTTCTGGAAAATGGTTGTGCTCAGATTGACGCCTATATTGGAAAGATTCATCGAATCCGCGAGGAAATTATATGAGCCGCTCAATGAGAGCTGATCTATCAGCTTGATCTTCTTCGTACCGGTACCTGTAGTATCATTCTTGGAGCGTACCTTGGCTTCCAGATTGTTTCCGACTGAAAAACTAAGCGATGCAGACTGACCTGAAGAAGGAGGGGAATAAATCGAACCTTCATATTTATTATATTCCTGCACCTGATGCACACCGTTAGCATCAATATACGTGAAAGTAGTGAAACCGTTCATCGGTATTGACAGATCCGGTCTGTAGCTGAAGCTTACAGACGGGGATATCATATGCCTTACGGCCTGCAAGGCATGCCGCTTGCCGAAATTGAACGTTCCATAGATTCTGGTACTCATCGAAATACCGGCACTGAAATCCTGCGTGACCCCGAATGTGTCGAAAAGGGATGATTTCTCCGTCACCACGCTCTGTGTCTCATAATCGTAGGATTTCGTAACATCCTGGAAATACCAGTTCATCCCATATGTTACAGTTGGGGAAAACTGAAGGTACTTGAACAGAGAAAACGAAGGAAGCCCGATATTGAAGCTGTGTTTCACACCGTTCTGCATCTTGTCCCAGAACCCGGGCTGTCCGAATTCTGATGCCTTGAAGTTTATCTTGTTGTCGACCGTTGCATTATAGCTCAACGATATTGATTCGTAAAATTTCTCCTTTCCAACAGCCATCTTCCGTTTGAAAGGATATATCCTGTTCATGTTGAATGTCAGATTAGGCAGAGTAAAAGAATACGAACTGTCTCTTGTACTCTGGCTGTGCAGCATGTTCACTGACAATGAAAACGGAGTGCCGGACCAGCTTTTGGAAAACGAAACGGATGATGAAATCTGGTTCTGCAGATTTGTATTTATGTCGTTTTCCGAATTATACTTGTTATAGGAAGGGCTGGTAAAATTAACGGAAGCCCTGAACGATGCGCCAGGCCATGCCTTGGCATCCTGGGAATGGTCCCATCTTACAGAAAAGTTCTTTGACTGGAAAAAATCGGAACTTCCCTTTTCACCGGTCTGGTCGTTTGAATAGGAAATATTGAATCCCCCGTTGTACTTGTATCTCTTTCTGTAACGGGAGCTCAACTGCACTGCCCATGAACCCAGGGTATAGATATCGGACGTAAGCGATATGTCCCAATGTTCGCCCAGTACGAAATAATACCCGAGTCCTCTCAGGAAAAATCCTCGCGAAACTTCTTCACCATATGTAGGTATCAGTATTCCGCTTGAACGGGACGCCATCTTAGGTACGAACCCGAACGGAAGTACAAAAGGCGTAGGCACATCCTCAAGTACCGCATATGCCGGTCCGAAAACAGTCATCTGTTTAGGCTGCGTAACCACCTTGGCTGCCGTAAGATGAAGATAGAAATGCGGATGCTCGCAATCGCAGGTAGTATACATGCCTCCTGAAATATTGAAGGAATTGTCAGGAAGCTTCTTAAGGTCGCGTCCATGAAGAAATCCGTCCTGCTGCTGTGTGACCATGTTGTGGATTATTGATTTCTTCGTATTGAAATTATAATACACGTCATCCATGGTATAAGTGGTTCCGTTGTCCGTCATCTCGGGTTTACCAATTATCGTTCCGGTGGAATCAGGCATACCGCAGGCATAGACAATATTGTTGTCCACATCGTATCTCATGTGTTCAGCCTTTATGGACATGGTTCCGTAATCCACCTTTATGTCACCGTAATAATAGATCATCCTCCTTCCACCGGAAAAATCTTCTATCATCGAATCACGCGCCACTGAAAATGCCGGAAATTCGAGGGTCGACTTCTTTTTCGCAAGCAGAGAATCATTGAGCATCAAGGAATCCGCCGCCAAAAGAGAATCTGAAACATTAAGCGAATCGGTTGCCGGTACATGGCTTCTACTCTTAACTAGAGAATCCGTCTTTTCAAGCACCGTTTTTCTCTGCTCCTGCTCTGCTGCCGAAGCCTCCCTGCCGAAAAGGACAAATAGAAAAACAATGCTGACCAGAGGAATCAGCACACGTAGGAATGTTTTAAAGTATCTTGACAGATAAAGAATCAAATTTTATTCTTAATTTTGCAGTTGGCAAATTTAATATTTTTTTGCGAATAATATGCTTTATTTGAAAAACACGGCATTGCTGACAATTCTGCTGATTCTCCTCACCCATCCACTGACCGTATCCGGACAGCAGGGACAGGATAATCTGATAAAGATAAGGACCGTCGTCATAGATCCCGGACACGGAGGCAGCGATCCCGGGGCTATCAACAGGGCAAAAAAGCTGAAAGAAAAAGACATAACATTGTCAGTAGCGCTTAAACTGGGAAACCTGATCAAGGAAAAATATCCGGACATCAAGGTGATATATACAAGATCTTCCGACAAATTCATAGAACTGAATACAAGGACGGCCATCGCGAACAGGAACAATGCAGACCTTTTCATATCAATACATGTGAATTCAGCAAAATCAACTTCCGCAAGAGGTACCGAGACCTGGGTGATGGGAGCGGAAAGGACGGCCTCGAACCTTGAAGTATGCAAAACTGAAAACTCCGTAATAACGCTTGAGGATGACTATTCTTCCAAATATGAAAAATTCGATCCGGACAAGCCCGAATCCTATATAATATTTTCACTTTTGCAGAATACCCATCTCGAACAGAGCCTCATTCTGTCCGAATTGGTACAGAAGAATCTGCAGAATGGACCCATAGTGAAAAACAGGGGTGTGAAACAGGGACCGTTTCTCGTCCTGTGGAAAGCTACCATGCCGTCAATCCTGATAGAACTCGGATTCATTTCAAACGAAACAGACAGCAGACTTCTTGGGAACAAATACAATCACATCACCTTTGCAAAACGAATCTTCACTGCTTTCGAGCAATACAAGAGTCAATACGAACGCAGTACCGTAACCACACAGGCAAACGGTATTCGTAACGATAACGAAACGTACTATGCAGTACAGCTTTTTGCAGTAAAGAAAAGACTCGGTGCAGGTGCGGCGGAATTCAAGCGGCTGAAAACGGAAGTCTTTCAGGAGGGGAGCCTGTACAAATACGTAACAGGCAGATACGGCAGCGAAAATGAAGCGTATTCAGCCCTTCCGGAAATAAGGAAAAAGTTTCCTGACGCATTCGTAGTAAAGATAAAGAACAATAAGATAACAAAATAGATAATTGATAAACCAGCTAATTGACAAAACCGACATGAAAGAACTTAAAAAGGAATACAAAATAGGACTGTTTGCAATAATAACACTCGTATCAATCTATATCGTAATCAACTTTCTCAAGGGTCAGGATCTTTTCAACAAGAAAAATGAATTCTACACCGTGTTTGAAAGTGTCGACGGGCTTACTGCAACAGGTCCGGTATTCATAAAAGGTCTGAAGGTAGGAACAATAGACAACATCAAATACGAACAAAGCAAGGACAGATTCATAGTAAAATTCACTGTTTCTTCAAAATACGAAATAGGCAAGAATTCCGTTGCAGAACTTTTCAGTTCCGATCTGCTCGGAGGAAAGGCCATAAGAATAAACGCCAATGCCGGGGATACCTTTCCTGCCGCGAATTCTGGAGACACCCTGAAATCCGAAACCATACCGGACATGGTATCCATGCTGACAGGGGAGATTCTTCCTGTAAAGGAACAGATTTCAACGCTGATAACCAATCTCAATACAACCGTAGACGGTATCAACACCATTCTTGATGAAGAGACGAGAAACTCCCTGAAAGCCGCGATAGTTTCACTCAACGCCACAATGAAGAACGTTGAAGGAATAACAGGAGAACTGGACAGGAGCATGCCGGAAATAAAATCCATCCTGTCGAGTGTAGATTCCCTCGGCAGAACCTTGCAAAGAAGCTCTGCAGATGTGGAAAAAACGATGTCAAATCTCAGCAGCATCAGCAGCCGCATTGAGTCCGCAGGACTTGACGGCATGATAACAGAAATAAGACAGCTTCTGGCTTCCATACAGGACGAAAACGGAACAACAGGGAAACTCATGAAAGACGATATGCTGTATAATGAAATCACATCGCTCATCAACAATCTTGATTCCCTTATAACAAGAATTTCCGAAAATCCAAAAAAATATATACGCATAAGCGTGTTCTGAAAAAAAAGTTAACTGAATATTCATATTATCAGAATAATACACTTTAACCTTTTTATAAAATACTAATAATCAACATATTATACATGTTAATATTTTTTAGTGCTGAATAATAGGACTTTATATTTTTCACAAAAAAATAACTGTAATTAATTTATTTTTTTTGATTTTTTTTTTAGAAATTTGCCACACAATCCAAGTATATAAAACCGTACTTCAGAATAAGGATGACAGAAAAAAACCACATATCTGTATGGGAGTCGTGTCTCGTTTTCCTGCGGGGTATGATAGACGAACAGGGATTCGATACCTGGTTCAGACCTATCATTCCTGTAAAGCTTGAAAACAATACGCTGACTCTGGAAGTGCCTTCGGATTTCTTCAGAGAATATCTGGAAGAACATTTCGTGGATTTTCTGGCCATGTCCCTGAAAAAGGAAATAGGCAGCGACGCCAAACTTGAATACCAGATACGCATCGATCACGTAGGAGAGCCGAGCACATTCAGCCAGGGAGGAACGAGAGAATACAGGAACAAAACTGTTTCATCGGAATCGATGGGATTGTCCAATCCGTTCAGTTCAGCTGTTCCAAAGCATTTCAACATAAATCCGCAGTTGAATCCCAACTACACTTTCAGTAATTTTGTTGAAGGAATCTGCAACAGACTGGGAAGATCTGCAGGTATTGCAATATCGGAAAATCCAGGAAAAACATTCAATCCGTTTTTCATATACGGAGGATCGGGATTAGGGAAAACACACCTGGCACAGGCCATAGGTATTGCGATAAAAGAACGTTTCCCTGAAAAAATAGTCCTTTATGTTCCGGCCAACAGATTCCAGACGCAGTATATGGATGCCGTAAACATCAAGAACAAGTTGACAGACTTTCTCCATTTCTACCAGATGATTGATGTTCTTATAATTGATGATGTTCAGGAATTCGCCGACAAGCCGGGTACACAGAACGCCTTCTTCCATATATTCAACCATCTGCAGCAGAACAGGAAACAGCTCGTGCTCACTTCGGACAGGTCACCTGCGGAATTGAAGGGGCTCGAACAGAGACTGCTCACAAGGTTTAAATGGGGTCTGTCCGTAGAACTCGAAAAGCCTGATTTCGAAACAAGACGCAACATCCTGATTTCTAAAAGCAAACGTGACGGCATAGTTCTTCCCGAAGAAGTACTTAACTACCTTGCGATGAAGATAGACAGCAATGTAAGGGAACTCGAAGGTACGCTCGTATCTCTCATCGCGCATTCAACATACAACAGACAGCCAATAACACTGGAACTTGCAAAGCAGTTGATTGAAAAGATAGTGACCAACACGTCTAAGGAAATATCCATCAAGCTGATAGTAGATATGGTGTGCGATTATTTCGGAATCAAGCCGGAATCGTTGCAGGACAGAACAAAAAAACGCGAGATAGTACAGGCAAGACAGATTGCAATGTATCTCAGCCGCAACCACACAGTGAACTCGCTCTCGGTAATAGGGTCCAAAATCGGCGGAAAAAACCATGCAACGGTACTGCATGCATGCAACACCGTAAGCGACCTTATGGATACGGACAAGACTTTCAAACAATATGTTACGGATATAGAAACATCCATATTAGGCAGCTGACTAAATTCCGATGACGTATTTAATGCTCAATGTATATAACCTCTGTGCATAAATTTTCCTAAATTTGCATAGAGGTATTTTTTTTAACAAAACAAAACGACATGACTGAAAAAATCTTGAATCATTTTCTTGAAATAACAAAAATCCCGAGAGAATCCGGACATGAAGAACATATCATCGAGTATCTCAGGAAATTCGCTGAGGACAGGGGACTGGAATACAAAATTGACGAAGCAGGAAATGTCCTTATCATAAAGGAAGCGACAGAAGGCCGGGAAAACACCCCTACCCTCATTCTCCAAAGCCACTCGGACATGGTATGCGAAAAAAACAGCGGGGTCGAGCACGATTTCAGAAAGGATCCGATCAAATGCGAAATAGAAGACGGATGGCTGATAGCAAAAGATACCACTCTCGGTGCAGACTGTGGGATAGGGATAGCAGCCCAGCTGGCAATACTGGAAGACAGTAATCTCAAACACGGCAGAATAGAATGTCTCTTTACGGTAGCTGAAGAGACAGGCCTTGACGGGGCACACGCACTGAAACCGGATTTTATGACAGGAAAAACTCTCATCAACCTCGATTCAGAGGATGAAGGGGAGCTGTTCATAGGTTGCGCCGGAGGCATAGACACAACGGCAAAATTCAAATACGAAACTGTTGAATCCTGCAAGGAAATCTCCATGAAATTCAGAATATACGGAGCACAGGGAGGACATAGCGGAGACGACATAAACAAGAACAGGGCAAATGCCAACAGGCTGCTGGCAAGATTCCTTTACAGGCTGATGAAAGAAGTTCCTTTCGATTTGTGTGAAATAGACGGTGGAAACAAACGCAATGCTATTGCAAGAGAAGCGTACGCCATAATCAACCTGTCCGGAAAAGACATGGAAAAGGCCGGTTCGATTTTTCTGGAAACAATAAATGAAATAAAAGACGAATACTCCGCAAGCGATCCTGCCGTAAACGGAGAGTACACAACATGTACAAGAAAGACTGAAGCAATAGACGGTAAAACGGCAAGGGCGCTCATCATATCACTGAATGCCGCCCCACACGGAGTCCTTGAAATGAGCGCATCGATACCAGGACTGGTTGAAACCTCTACCAATCTTGCATCTGTGAAAATGACGGAAGGCAATATAATACGTATAGGAACAAGCCAGAGAAGCGCAATCAACAGCGCAAGAAGATTTGCAGCCGAAATGGTTGAAAGCACATTCATACTCGCCGGAGCTGAAGTAACGCACGAATCTGAATATCCTGGATGGAAACCTGATCTCGATTCGGAAATTCTGAGGATAAGCGAAAGCAGCTATGAAAAACTGTTCAATACGAAACCGGTCGTAAGAGCCATCCATGCAGGTCTGGAATGCGGTCTGTTTCTGGACAAATACCCGGATCTCGACATGATTTCATTCGGTCCTACAATAAAAGGCGTCCATGCTCCTGGAGAAAAACTGGACCTTGAATCGCTCGATAAATTCAGAAAACTGCTTATAGACATCATTGAAAACTTCAAATAGACAAAAAGATAATATGAGTCTCAATCTACTGGCACCTTCCATGCTGTCGGCAAACTTCGGCAGACTGGATGAATACGTCGAAATGGTAAATACGGGCGAAGCAGACATTTTCCACCTCGACATCATGGACGGAGTATTCGTTCCTAACATTTCATACGGATTTCCCGTTGTCGAAGCCATAGCCGCCAAAGCAAGAAAACCCCTGGACGCCCATCTCATGATCATCGACCCCGACAGATACGTCTCACGGTTCAGGGATATGGGAGTTGAATACCTCAGTGTCCATTACGAGGCGTGTACGCACCTGCACAGGTCGCTGCAGAACATTCGCAATCTTGGTATGAAAGCCGGAGTCGCGCTGAATCCGCATACGAATGTTCTTCTCGTCGAAGACATTCTTGAAGAATGCGATTTCGTGCTTGTAATGTCTGTCAATCCAGGATTCGGAGGACAGAAATTCATAAAAAGAGCCGTGGAAAAGATTTCCGTCCT
Source organism: uncultured Bacteroidales bacterium (assembly GCA_949296645.1). Lineage (GTDB taxonomy): Bacteria > Bacteroidota > Bacteroidia > Bacteroidales > UBA932 > CALUPD01. The sequence continues at coordinate 19,085 of CASFPH010000019.1, read as the reverse complement.
AAAGGACATGATAATACGCAGAAACACAGGCACGCTTATTGAAGTCGATGGAGGAGTTACTTCAGCCAATGCTGAAATGCTAAGGCAGGCCGGGGCAGACATACTCGTCGCTGGAAGCGCCGTATTTGCTGCAGAAGATCCTCTAAAGGCAATGAAACTGATAAAAGGAATGTGACGGCACAGTCAAATTATATAGGAAATTTCCTTAAAGGCGAAGGACCCTACTTCGCCTTTTTCATTTTTTACAAGGAGACATGCGCTCTCGTCGTATCCGAGTATCATTCCCCTGAACCTTTCCCCGCTTCTTGTATCGATGAATTCCGAAAACACGCCGAGCCTGTACATGGACTCGCGATATGACTTGTCGAGTAAAGCCACGGCATCAGGATCCATGTCCTTCACACTGTCATAGAGACAGCACAATATAGAAACAAGTTCCGGAAGTTCCTGCCTGGGATCATGGCTTTTTCCGGTTTCAAGAGCAAGTGAGGTCGGATTCGGAGCATTCGACTCAAAAACGGTCTGGTTCAGATTCACACCTATGCCGGAAACACTGACTGACAATCTGTCACCAGATACGGAATGTTCTATAAGCATACCGCAAATCTTTTTGTCACCTACATACACATCGTTGGGCCATTTGATTTTTGCAACCAGTCCTTTCCTTTCAAGATACAGGACAACGGCATAGGATGAAATCTGGGATATTATGAACTGATTTTCAGGTGAAATATGATCGGGTCTGAACAAAATTGAAAATGTAAGATTCTGCCCCCTCGCACTTTCCCACACATTACCCCTCTGTCCCCTGCCGGCTGTCTGGAACTCCGCAGCCCACACTTCCTTGTCAGATGCGTCGCCGACATTTCTGAATGCTTCCAAATTCGTTGAATCCGTGGTCTTTAGCCAATGGATTCTTATGGTATTGTCTCCTATAGTGCTCACTTTCTCCAATTTTAGGCAATATTTAAAGTATTTGGTCAAATTATTGCATTATATTTGCGTGGCAAAAATAGCAAAATACTTCAATAAATATGGAAAACAACGAAATTAAGGAAATAGAAGTCATTGCATCCGCAATGCTTGACAAGAAAGCAAAAGGTGTATGCTCGCTTGACCTGAGACATGTAGGTTCGGCAATTGCTGATTTCTTCATAGTATGCAATGCCGATTCGACTACCCAGGTTGCGGCCATTGCAGACAACATAGAGGAAGAAATGATCAGACAGTGCGGACGCAAAGTAGTAAGGACGCAGGGCAAGGAAAACGCATTCTGGATAATAATGGATTATTCGGACATAGTGATACATATTTTCAAGACAGAATACAGGGAATTCTACAGGCTTGAGGATCTCTGGGCCGACGCAGAAAGAAAAGAATTTTCAGAACAATAATCGGATATGGCAAAAGACAACAAGAAAAACATAAATATCAAACCTCCTAAATTCTCATTTACATGGATATACCTGCTTCTCATCATGGGTATATTCATCATGTACCAGAGTTACCAGGGCGGAGAACCTGTAAAGAGCGAATGGTTCAAGGTTAAGGAAAAGATGATTCCGCAGGGGGATGTGGACAAGATAATCTTCATATCCAATCTCAACAAGGCTGAAGTATTCATAAAGAAGGACAGTCTGTACAAATACACTTCTTATTTCGGAGGCAGAGAACCAAAATTCGGACCTCATTTCTATTTCATGGTTTCAAAGAATTTCGAATCTGAAAAGGAATTCGAGGAAGCCAGAAGCGGACTTGACGAATCGAAAATGTTTTCAATCGAGACAGAAGAACGGATAAACTATTTCGCAAGGGCACTTGATTTTCTGCTCATTCCCATAATACTTGTGCTTCTGTACTTTTTCCTGTTCAGGAAAGTCAGCAAGGAAATGGGGAACGGAGGTCCTGGAGGCGGCATATTCAATGTAGGCAAGTCTCAGGCTAAACTTTTTGACAAGGAAAACAATACGAAAGTGACGTTCAAGGACGTAGCCGGTCTGGAAGAAGCTAAGGTCGAAGTCATGGAAATAGTCGATTTCCTGAAGAATCCGAAGAAATATACCACCCTCGGAGGTAAAATTCCAAAAGGAGCCCTTCTTGTAGGTCCTCCGGGAACCGGAAAGACACTGCTGGCAAAGGCTGTTGCAGGAGAGGCCGAAGTTCCGTTTTTCTCGATTTCCGGTTCGGATTTCGTCGAGATGTTCGTCGGAGTAGGTGCTTCAAGAGTCAGGGATCTGTTCAGACAGGCAAAGGAAAAAGCTCCGTGCATAGTCTTCATTGATGAAATAGACGCAGTAGGACGTGCCAGAAGCAAAAACGGAGGTTTCTCTTCAAACGACGAAAGGGAAAACACTCTGAACCAGCTGCTGACAGAAATGGACGGTTTCGGTTCGAACTCGGGAGTAATAATACTTGCCGCAACAAACCGCGCGGACATTCTGGACAAGGCTTTGCTGAGAGCTGGAAGATTCGACAGACAGATACATGTGGATCTGCCTGAACTCAAGGAAAGGGAAGAGATATTCGGGGTACATCTGAGAAAGCTGAAACTTGTGGATGGTTTCGACATCACGTTCCTTGCGAAACAGACTCCTGGATTTTCAGGAGCAGACATTGCAAACGTATGCAACGAAGCCGCACTGATTGCTGCGAGAAAGAACAAATCAAGCGTTGACAAGCAGGATTTTCTTGATGCCATCGACAGGATTGTGGGAGGACTTGAAAGAAAAAGCAAGGTAATATCCCCTTCCGAAAAGAGGACAATAGCATTCCATGAAGCGGGACATGCCACCGTAAGCTGGATACTCCCGAATGCGAATCCGCTTCTGAAGGTAACCATCATACCAAGAGGCAAGGCTCTCGGTGCAGCATGGTACCTTCCTGAAGAAAGACAGATAACAACAACGGAGCAGATGATGGACGAAATGGCAGCAACCCTTGGCGGACGTGCAGCCGAAGAAATAATAAACGGCAAGATATCTACAGGAGCGCTAAACGATCTGGAGAAGGTGACTAAACAGGCATATGCAATGGTAAGCTACTTCGGAATGAGCAGCAAGATAGGCAATCTGTCTTTCTATGACTCGACAGGAAGAAGCGACTATTCATTTTCGAGACCGTACAGCGAGAAGACAGCGGAACTTATGGACGAAGAAGCCAAAAAACTCATTGAAAAGTCATATGCAACCGCAAAGGATATTCTTAACAGCAATATAGACAAGTTCACAACTCTTGCCAACCTGTTGCTTGAAAGGGAAGTCATCTTCAGCGAAGACCTTGAAAAGATTTTCGGACCGAGGGCGAAAAACACTTTCTCATCGGAAATGCAGGCATCCGCAGAAACGCAGCCTGACAATAAGGAGACAGCCGAAAACGCTCCCGAAACAAGAACAGAAAATTAACGTTGATTATGAAAAACATATATGTCAGAACCATATCGGGACTGGTATTCATATTGATAATGGTCACCTCCATACTGTGGGGTGCCATTTCTTATATAGCCGTAGTCTCATGCATCATAGCAATAATGCTGCATGAATACCTGAAAATATCGGTACCTTCGGGCATGCATATGGAAAAGCTCCTGGCCATAATGTCGGGCATGCTCCTGTTCATGACTTCAGCAGTATCGATGCAGTACCGTATGGATTTCAGATTCATACTGCCGGTAATCATCCCCATAATAATGATTCCGGTGTCATTGCTTTCCGGCAAGGAAAAGGAAGGATACAGGGGATACGCATTCATGCTGGCTTCAATCATCTACATAGCACTGCCCTTTTCCCTCCTCAACATGTCCGTATTCGACATGTTCGGAAGATATGACGGGAAACTGCTCTTGTCCATGTTCATTGTCCTGTGGGTATCGGATATCGGAGCATACTGTTTCGGAATGATGTTCGGTCAGAAAAACGGACACAAGATGTGCCCGTCGATATCTCCAAAAAAATCATGGGAAGGATTTTTCGGAGGACTGCTTTCCGCTCTCGTTACCGGTTACATTCTGTCGGAAACGGGAATGTTCCGCTTCGGAATATTCCACTCCATAGCGCTTGCAGCCGTAATAAGCCTTTTCGGAGTTCTCGGAGATTTGGTGGAATCTCAATTTAAGCGTAACTTTGGCGTCAAGGATTCAGGAAGCATAATGCCGGGACACGGAGGTCTCCTAGACAGATTCGACGGCGCGCTTATTGCATTCCCGATGGCTGTAATCTATATTGAACTGATAATAAGATAAGTGATGAGGATTCATAAGGAAGGCTATAAGATAATAGCAGTTAGTTTCATAATAATCGGATTCATAATAGGCCTGATATGCTTTTTCAACGGCAATACTCTTACCAGCATAATCAGTTCGTGTGCAGGAATAGTCATTTTCCTGTTCATCACGAGTTTTTTCAGAAGTCCGAACCGGAAAACGAATCTGGATGCGGATTCGGTGCTTGCATCTGCTGACGGTACGATAGTCATCATCGATGAAGTATATGAAGGAGAATACCTTAAGGAGAAATGCATACAGGTATCCATCTTCATGTCCATATTCAACGTCCACGTGAACTGGTTCCCGATAAGCGGTATTGTGGAATATTTCAAATACCATCCGGGAAAATATCTTGTCGCATGGCATCCAAAATCCTCCGAAAAAAATGAGCGTACCACAATCGTCGTAAGGCACGAAAGCGGGCACAAGGTTCTTTTCCGCCAGATAGCCGGATATGTGGCAAGAAGGATAGTATGCTATGCAAAGGTCGGTAACCAGGTAGAGCAGGGAGCTCAGACCGGTTTCATAAAATTCGGCTCAAGAATTGACCTTTTCCTGCCTCTTGGCAGCGAAATACTTGTGGAAAAGGGAGACAAGGTAAAAGGCAAGCAGACCATAATAGCAGAACTGCCTAAAAGCAGGATTTGAAAACGGCACGTCAGAGAGTGATTTCCCTTATTTTTCCTATGGAATTCTCATCATAGGGTCTTTCCACCCTTATGTAATTTTCGGTATACCCTCCCATCATTCCGTCCGAGGTCTTTTGCTCGAAAAGAACTGAAAACTTTCTACCCCGGCATGAAGCTACGAAGTTTTCATGTAGTTCATCCGAAAGACGCGACATCTTCTCCGTACGTACGCTTTTAACGGATTCCATAACTTGAGGTTTCATGACAGCAGCAGGTGTCCCAGGTCTCCTTGAATAAGGAAAGACATGAATAAAGGAAGGTTTCACGACATCTCTTAAAAAGGCAAAACTGTCCATGAACTCTTCTTCCCCTTCCCCCGGAAAGCCTACAATAAGATCAATTCCGAAAAAGACAGGCATGCTGTCGCTTCCCTTTTCCATCAGAGATCTGATCATTTCTATCCTGGAACGGAACATTTCCCTGTTGTAACGTCTTTTCATCAGGGCGAGGATTCTGTCGGAACCGGACTGCAAAGGTATGTGGAAATGAGGCATGAATCTGGTACCCGAGGCTATCCACCTGACTGTCTCTTCCTTCAAAAGATTTGGTTCAATTGAAGAAATCCTGTAACGCTCTATACCATCCACGTCGTTCAGGGCCTTCAGAAGGTCGAGAAAATCCTCCCCGGTACTCTTCCCGAAATCTCCGGTATTAACACCAGTCAGCACTATCTCCTTTATACCTGCCGAAGCGATCTCACCGGCCTGTTTAACAAGTTCCTTTATCGGTATGTTCCGGCTGCGCCCCCTTGCAAGAGGGATTGTACAATAAGTGCACTTATAATCGCAACCGTCTTGTATTTTCAGGAAAGACCTTGTTCTTTCTCCTGAAGAATAAGCCGGATATATTACTTCCACCCTGTCTATATCGCATGCGGACTTTATACGTACATCCACTTTTCCTGAACGTTTTTCCGCCAGATACTCTGAAACCGCTTCGAAAAGCCTGCCCTTTTCTCCGGCACCAAGAACAATATCCACTCCTTCTATGGACATGATTTCATCGGGCTTAAGCTGGGCATAGCACCCTGTCACCGCTACGACAGCATCCGGATTGAGTTTATGCACGCGCCTTATTATATTGCGGCATTTCTTGTCCGCATGCTCTGTAACCGAACATGTATTGACAACATATATGTCTGCCACAGCATCGTCAGCCACGATTCTGTAACCTGCATCAGAAAAACGGTGGGACATATAGGACGATTCCGAATAATTGAGTTTGCAACCCAAAGTAAGAAAAGCGACGGACATGCCGCTTGCAGCATATCCGGAAACATCAAAAACGATTTTATCTTTCATCATACCTTTCGTATCCATGATTCCTGTATACCGAACATTTAGAGCGACATGGTCACCGACGAGGCATACAATTTACCGCCGATAGGAGGATTAAGCTTGTCTATTTTTACAGAAGCCGAAATTATGGCCGGAAATTCATTCTTCAGAGCTTTCAATATTCTGGCCGCAACATGCTCAAGCAAATGTGACTGTATCATCATCTCCCTCTTCACGACCTGATATACGGCCTGATAGTTAAGAGCATCATCTATATTGTCCGATATTGAAGCACGCGAGACATCCGCCTCCATGGTAAGATTCACCACAAAATTGTTTCCTATACGTCTCTCGTCCTCGAAACATCCGTGATATGCAAAGAACTCCATGTCGAGAAGTTCGATTTTTCCTGTATTTTTCATAATATCATGTTTTCAGATCTTTCACTTTCGGGTCTTTCACTTTCTCGGACATTTTTACTTGCCCAAAACGAATACGGCAGGCCTCTTGCCTATCGTAATACCAGTCTTTTTCCATTCCCCTACAGTTTTGGTGACAATCAACTCTTCTGGAAGCGTTATGTCAGCCGCGACAGTAAGCCTCATATCGTCGGCACATACGGAAATCATATCGGAAAACAGAGAGTCGTTTCTATAAGGCGTCTCTATAATTATCTGCGTCTGCCCAGTGGAAGCCACCGTACGCGACAAGGCTTTCAACCTGTTTCTACGTTCTTCAGGCTTTACCGGGATATACCCCACGAAGGCAAATGACTGGCCGTTCAGCCCCGACGCCATGAGCGCCATCATGAGAGAAGAAGGCCCTACATAAGGTACGACCCTGATACCATGCCTGTGCGCGGCAGAGACAAGCAATGCCCCCGGATCAGCAACGGCAGGAAGTCCGGCCTCCGAAAGAAGACCTGCATCGCATCCTTCTTCAATAATACGTATATAGTCCTCCACAACCTCCGGAGAAGTATGTTCATTGAGTTCGTAAAAAGAAATTTCCCCTATATGACCTTTAAGGCCCGCCCTGGAAAGAAAACGTCTTGCAGTCCTTGTCTCTTCAACCACAAAATGACCTATCTCCCTGATCCTTTCAAGAAGAGCAGCCGGGAGTACCTCTTCCACCGCATTTTCACCGAGCGGGACAGGTATAAGATGTAATGTACCTTTCATGTCTGCAAAGGTAACTCTTTTACTCGTTTCTGAAAAAGAAGAATTAACTTTGCATCATGGAAAACAGGATAACATTACTCGGAACAGGGACATCACAGGGAATACCAATGATAGGCTGCGGATGCCCGGTATGTACAAGTACGGACATACATGACAAAAGGCTGAGGACATCCGCCAGAGTTGAATACAACGGAATAGACGTAGTAATCGATGCAGGACCGGACTTCAGACAGCAGATGCTGAGGGAAAACATCTGCAATCCGGATGCAATATTACTTACACACAAGCATATAGATCATACAGGAGGTCTTGATGATGTCAGGTCATACAATTACTTCAAGGAAAAAGCGATGCCGATATACTGTGAAAGCATGGTTGCGGAATCCCTGAAACAGCAATTCTATTATGCTTTCGAGGAAAAGAAATATCCAGGAGCACCAGATCTGGAACTACACCTTATAGACGACAAACCGTTTGAAATAAACGGAACGGAAATAATACCGCTGAGAGTTCTGCATTACAAAATGCCCATACTCGGCTACAGGTTCGGAGACCTCGCCTACATTACCGACGGCAGTTTCATCCCCGAAGAGACGTTCGAAAAACTCTCCGGGATAAAAATTCTGATAATAAACTGTGTACGAAGGGAAAAGCACATTTCCCACTTCTGTCTTGACGAAGCTGTCAAGATAGCTGAAATCACACATGCCGAAAAGACATACCTCACACATATATCGCACCAGCTCGGAAAATACTCCGAAACGGAAAAATCCCTGCCTGAAAACATCAGGCAGGGATATGACGGTTTGAAAATAGAATTCTGAATCTATTCTATTCGACTATAACCATTTCATCGATCAGATGTGATGCACCTGCAACTTTGTCTATTACAAAGAGGGCATATCTTATGTCGAGAGCAATGTTCCTGCATACATCCGGATCGAAAACGATATCGCTCATGGTACCTTCCCATACCCTGTCGAAATTCACACCGATCAGATTGCCTTCGGCATCTATCACCGGGCTTCCGGAATTTCCGCCAGAAGTATGGTTCGTTGCTATGAAACATACCGGAACGGTGCCGTTTACTTCCCATCTTCCATAATCCTTCTTCGCATAGACATCTCTGAGCACCTGAGGAATATTATAGTCATATATATCAGGATTATCCTTCTGCATTATACCCTCAAGTGTTGACGACGGCTTATAATACACTGCATCAGCCGGTTTATATCCCTTCACATGACCGTATGCTATACGCAGAGTGGAATTGGCATCCGGATAAAAGGCTTTCTCACGATCGAATTCCATCTGGCCCTTCATATATGTTCTGTAAAGAAGAGATAATCTTGCTGAATTCTCGGCAATAACAGGTTTTATTTCCCTGTTGTAGAAATCATTGAAACTGTTGTAGTATTCCACGAAAGGATCTTCAGCAAGCTGCTCTTCCGTTGCTGCCGAAAGCCTGTCTTTATCGGTATAGACCGTCGAAGAGAAAATGGCATCTGCCCATTTTTCAGGAGTACCGTATTTCTCCATCTGGACATTGAAATATTCAGGACGGAACTTTTCAGGAACATTATTAGAATAGGCAGTCATCATGTCCACGAATATGTTTTTATCTATAGGCATATGATAATTCTTGAAAAACGACTTTGCCAGACTTTCGCGGGCGCCGGCATCCGATTTGACATAACGCCCTGCAAACGAAGCCGCTTCTACAGCCATAACCGCCTCCTTGTGATAATCTTCAGCAAAATTGTATTCCGCCAGAACTCCGTATATCTTCTTCATTTCCGGTATGACTGTTTCATACTCCGCATTGCCTTTCGCCCACTCGGTAAAAGCCTTCTCATATTTCTGTTTTTCAGCTACGGTATTCATTTTCAAGATACCTTTCATCTCACCCTGCCATTTTTTCCACGAATTTGCTACGCTGGCATTCTTCGAAGCATACTTTATCCTGACCTCCGGAGATTTTTCCATTTCGGCTTTCTGATTGTCCAGACGCATTGTCCTCAATGCTATCTTGTGAGGATTTGACACATTGGCTATATAGTCGACGGCATCTGAAAGTATGTATTCCTGGGTTCTGCCTGGAAATCCGTATACCAGAGTGAAATCACCTTCTTCAATTCCTTTTACGGATATGCTGAAAAACTTTTTCGGCTTATATGGAACATTGTCTTCTGAATACGGGGCAGGATTGTTGTCCTTGTCCGCATAGATTCTGAAAAGGCTGAAATCACCGGTGTGACGGGGCCACATCCAGTTGTCGGTATCCCCGCCAAACTTGCCTATAGAGGACGGCGGTGCACCTACAAGCCTTACATCAGAAAATACCTGATACAGGAACAGGAAATATTGATTGCCGTAGTACAAAGGGGAAACCTTTGCCTTGTATCCAATTCCCTCCGTCTCCGCCTTTTCCACAATGGCATCAGTGTTCTTTTTGATAATTTCAGACCTGTCAGATTCCGACATACCCTGTTTGCATCCCTTAAGAACCTGTGAAGTAACATCATCCATTCTCACCAGGAAACTTACTGTCAGTCCCGGATTCGGAAGTTCCTGATCACGCGTCATTGCCCAGAAACCGTTTGTCAGATAGTCATGTTCTACCGAACTGTGGGCCTGAATCTGTCCATAACCGCAATGGTGATTTGTAATCAACAGTCCGTCAGGAGAAATAAGTTCTCCCGTACACCCACCTCCGAAATGGACGATTCCGTCTTTGAGAGAAGCCTGATTGACGGAGTAGAGATCTTCGGCTGTCAGCCTGAATCCCTTATCCTGCATATCGGCAATCCTCTCGTAAATTCTGGACGGAAGCCACATGCCTTCGTCCGCAAAGAGCTGCGTGGAAACTACCGCAGCGAGAAACAAACTTAAATATTTTCTCATCTGTAAATGGATTTTATTGATTGCAATACAAAAGTAACACAATAAATAAAATAATAATGATAACTTTGGAAAAGAAAACGGGAAAAGATGAACAAAATAGCAAGATATATCACCATCGCAGCAATAGCATGCATCGTATTGTTCCTGTGCTGGTACTTCAGCACCGTTCTGACCTATATTCTCATATCGGTTGTCATAGCCCTGATTAGCAAACCCGCCATGAACATGTTGTGCCGGCTCCGTATAGGGAAATACCGAATACCGCGGACACTGGCCGCCATGCTGACGCTGATTATTGTAATGGGACTTATTCTCGGCATTCTGGCATTCATCACACCCCTTGTGGCCAGAACCGTATCCCACCTCGGAAGCATTGATTTCAACTCATTCAGGATGAAAGTATCAGAACCGCTGCAGAACTGGAACATGACAATTCACAGATACTTTCCGGACATAGATCCCGAATTCAGCATAGAATCAATTATTTTCAGGCACCTGACAGATTTCATAAGTTCTTCCGTATTTTCGGATCTTTTCAACTCTCTGACATCGATGGTGATAAATTTCGGAATCGCCATATTTTCGATATCATTCATATCGTTCTTCTTCATAAAGGATGACAATACCTTCACGTCCATGTTGACCGCCATAGTCCCGGACAAATACGAGAACAAGATAATAAATGCCATGTCATCAATCAACAACCTGCTCGTAAGGTATTTTCTCGGAATTTCACTCGAAGCACTACTGATTACTGTCCTGAATACCGCCGGACTGCATTTCATAGCAGGATTCGATTTCACGACTGCACTTGTGCTGGCTTTCTTCTCGGGAATCATAAACGTCATTCCCTATATAGGTCCGCTGACCGGAGGTGCGGTCGGAGTTCTGGTCGGAATGGTGACATACCATCCGGAATATTCCAGCATGAGTCTTACGGCAAGCATAACCGTCATAATAGCGGTGTATACGGTAACACACCTGATAGACGTTTTCCTCTTCCAGCCATTCATATATTCGAACAGCGTCAAGGCACATCCTCTTGAAATATTTATTGTAATCCTGATGGCAGCCCACATAGGCGGAGTCATAGGCATGCTGATTGCCATCCCTTCATACACAGTAATAAGGGTTTTCGCCAAGGAATTTCTTGCAGAAGTGAAAATTGTACAAAAACTTACGAAAAAATTTTAGGGTCACTTTGATTTTTGCAAATATAAATTCTAACTTTGCCGCCTGTTATTCTGAAAATTTATAACCGATACAAATAGAAAATAAATAATTTATGGGAAGAGCTTTTGAATTCAGAAAAGAGAGAAAGTTTAAAAGATGGGGCAACATGGCAAGAGTCTTCACCCGTCTTGGAAAGGAAATAACTATAGCTGCAAAAGCAGGAGGTACTGATCCGGACGGAAACCCGAGACTGAGAACCCTCATACAGACGGCAAAATCGGAAAACATGCCGAAAGACAACATCGAAAGAGCAATAAAAAGGGCTGTTGAAAAAGACCAGGGTGACTATAAGGAAATGGTATATGAAGGATACGGTCCTCACGGAATCGCTTTTCTCATTGAAACCGCCACTGACAACCCAACCAGAACAGTGGCAAATGTAAGAAGCTATTTCAACAAATGCGGAGGATCTCTCGGAACATCCGGCAGCGTGGATTTCATGTTCGAAAGAAAATGCGTATTCAAAGTTAAACCTAAGGAAGGTCTGGATCTTGAGGAACTTGAACTTGAAATGATAGACTTCGGAGTAGAGGAAATCTTCCAGGATGAAGAGGAAATCGTTATTTACGGTTCTTTCGAAAGTTTCGGAAGCATTCAGAAATACATCGAAGAAAACGGCCTAGAACTCATATCAGGAGGATTCGAAAGAATGCCTACCGTAGAACTCAAGAAACTCAATCCTGAAGAACAGGCAGAGATCGAAAAGCTCATCGAAAAATTCGAAAATGACGATGACGTACAGAACGTTTACCACACAATGTCGTTGTCATAACCGAAGCGCATTCTGACAAAGGCATACTGCAGATCATACGAATAATATAATAGGCCGAATTCTAAAGTTAAAACCAAATTTATTATAACTTTTTTCGTCCGCGACTTAGAAGAGTGATTCGTTCATTTGAATCACTCTTCTTTTTTAAAGGCTACCCTTTAAACTCATGACCTGAGAAAAACGTGCCCTTCCTTTGCCAGAGAATTCCCTCTGGCTGGGATTAGGTGTATTTTTCTTTCAAGGGCCCGGTCGAGTCTGTTTGCCACTGCGCGGTACTCTACTGATTTTCAGCAATATATAAAAACTTAACTTGCACACTCACCCGAAATCCGTTCGAGTCCGCAAGAGTCCTCCGCGACAATCAGTTCATTTTCAGATAGTTCAATACGACGTGGATTACACACTCGATTTGGCCTCAGAGTTTTTTAATAAGCACGATATACATTTTGAGACATGAGTATATTTTCATAAATTTACAAGATGAAAAGCTTCAAACATTCCGAATAACATGGACAAGAACAAAATGCCTTCCGCCTGGCTGTCCGCCATTCCACTTGTCAGTCTCCTGACTCTGCTGTTCATCATTATCAGAATTTTCGGAAGCGATGCACTGAACGGCGCCAGTCAAATCGCCCTGCTGCTATCGGCAGCAATCTGCATTGCCGTTTCAGTATTTTTCTGTAAAGGGAAATGGGAAGATTTCGAAAACAGAATAGCTTCCAACATAAAGGATATTGCAACGGCAATCATCATACTGCTTCTAATAGGTGCACTGGCAGGCAGCTGGATGATAAGCGGAGTAGTACCCACGATGATATACTACGGCATGAAAATCCTGAACCCTGACTTTTTTCTTGCATCGGGCTGCCTCATTTGTGCCGTAGTATCTGTAATGACCGGAAGTTCATGGAGCACGATAGCTACGGTCGGAATAGCTCTCATGGGAATAGGAGAAGCCCTCGGTTTCAGCAGCGGATGGACTGCAGGTGCAATAATCTCTGGAGCATACTTCGGGGACAAGGTATCACCACTGTCTGACACTACCGTTCTCGCATCATCCGTTTCCGGGACTCCCCTGTTCAAGCACATACGTTACCTGATGATAACAACAATACCGTCAATGCTAATAGCCCTGGCGATATATACCGTAGCAGGATTCTCCGGAGGTTCTGGAGACTCGCCAGACAGAATAGCGGAATTCGCCTCCGCCATAGACGGTACATTCAACATTTCCCTACTGCTGCTTCTGATTCCCGTTTTTACCGGGATACTGATAGCCAGGAAGGTTCCGTCTGTAGTGACGCTGTTCCTGTCGGCTCTTGCCGCCGGACTTACTGCAACCATATCGCAGCCGCATATACTTCATGAAATTTCGTCCGGTACAGGAAACCTCTTTGCTGATACCGTGGAAGGACTGATGAAAACATGGTACGGAAATACCTCGGTGGCCACGGGTTACGAACCTCTGGATTCGCTTGTCGCGACGAAAGGCATGGGCGGCATGATGAACACGATATGGCTAATCATATGCGCCATGTGTTTCGGAGGAGCAATGACGGCGAGCGGGATGCTGAAAAGCCTTACATCACTGTTCCTGAAATTCATGAAAAACAGGACCGGTCTGGTTAGTTCCACCGTATTTTCCGGGTTGACACTCAACATTTGCACTGCCGACCAGTACATATCCATAATACTGCTCGGCAACATGTTCAAGGACATATACAGGGAAAAAGGATATGAAAGCAGATTGCTGAGCAGAACCACGGAAGATTCCGTAACAGTCACATCCGTACTGATACCATGGAATACCTGCGGACTTGCCCAGTCGACCGTACTTGGAACTGCAACCATTGCCTACCTTCCTTACTGTTTTTTCAATCTTATAAGTCCGCTTATGAGCATAATTGTGGCAGCTACAGGATACAGGATTTTCAGACACGCAGCAGAACCCGGGAAGAACGAGAAGAGGAAGTGAATTTTTTGAAAATTATTACAATAATTATTACTTTTGCGGGATAAATACAATATTGTTTCAAATATACCAAATAAATATCAAATCGTTATGGAACTATCTCATATTGAACATCTTGGTATAGCTGTTAAATCTCTTGAAACAGCAATACCGTACTACGAGGAAAAACTGGGTCTGAAATGCTATGCCGTAGAGGAAGTAAAAGACCAGAAAGTGAAAACAGCATTCTTCAAAGTAGGACAGACAAAAATAGAATTGCTTGAAAGCACTGATCCTGAAGGTCCTATAGGCAAATTCATAGAAAAGAAAGGAGAAGGCATACATCACGTGGCATTTGCCGTTAAGGATGGCGTCCAGAATGCACTCAACGTACTTTCTGACAAAGGTGTACAGTTGATAGACAAAGCTCCGAGAAAAGGCGCAGAAGGTCTGAACATCGCATTCCTTCATCCTAAATCAACAGTAGGCGTGCTTACTGAGCTTTGCGAAAACCCCAACGAAAAATAACGGAAACATTCACAAACAAACACAAATAAGATGAGCCAACAGCTTGAACAAGTAAAAGCGCTTATACAGCTACGTGAAAAAGCGCGTTTGGGAGGTGGTCAGAAAAGAATTGACTCACAGCACCAGAAAGGTAAATTCACTGCCCGTGAAAGAATAGCAATGCTCCTCGACGAAGGAAGCTTCGAGGAATTTGACATGTTCGTAACACACCGTTGTACCAACTTCGGAATGGAAAAAACAGTATTCCTCGGTGACGGCGTTGTAACAGGTTACGGTACGATAGACGGAAGACTGGTATACGTTTTCGCCCAGGATTTCACCGTATTCGGAGGTTCCCTTTCTGAAAGCTTTGCAATGAAGATATGCAAGGTAATGGATCAGGCCATGAAAATGGGTGCACCTGTAATAGGTCTCAACGACTCAGGCGGAGCACGTATACAGGAAGGTGTGAACGCACTCGCAGGCTATGCCGAAATATTCCAGAGAAACATTCTTGCATCAGGTGTCGTTCCTCAGATTTCTGCCATTTTCGGACCATGTGCAGGCGGCGCCGTCTACTCTCCTGCCCTCACCGACTTCAACATTATGACCAAAGGTACAAGCTACATGTTCCTTACCGGACCTAAGGTTGTAAAGACCGTAACCGGTGAAGACGTATCCCAGGAACAGCTTGGTGGTGCAAGCGTGCATGCAACCAAGAGCGGTGTGGCACACTTTGCAGTTGAAAGCGAAGAAGAAGGTATCCAGGTTATACGAGACCTTATGAGCTACATACCTCAGAATAACCTCGAAGAAGCACCTATAGTTCCGACTGAAGACCCGATCGACCGTCTTGAAGACAGTCTGAACGAAATCATACCTGACAACCCTAACAAGCCTTATGACATGTATGAGGTTATCGGTGCGATCATCGACGACGGAAAATTCCTTGAAGTACACAAGGACTTCGCAAAGAATATAATAGTAGGTTTCGCACGTTTCAACGGAATATCAGTAGGTATCGTTGCAAACCAGCCTAAATATTTTGCAGGCGTACTTGACAACAACTCTTCAAGAAAGGCTGCACGTTTCGTACGTTTCTGCGACGCATTCAACATTCCGCTGGTAACACTGGTGGACGTACCTGGATTCCTTCCGGGAACACAGCAGGAATACGGCGGAATCATACTCCATGGTGCAAAACTGCTCTACGCATACGGAGAAGCAACTGTTCCTAAGGTAACCGTTACTCTAAGAAAATCATATGGAGGAGCATACTGCGTGATGAGTTCAAAACATCTGAGAGGCGACATCAACTACGCATGGCCTACAGCAGAAATCGCCGTTATGGGACCTTCAGGTGCAATTGAAGTTCTTTACGGAAAAGAAATGGCAGCATCAGCCGATCCTGCAGCGTTCGCGGCAGAAAAGGAAAAAGAATACAGGGATGCATTCGCAAATCCTTACAATGCGGCAAAATACGGTTATATCGACGATGTAATCGAACCTAGAAACACTCGTTTCCGCATCATCCGCGCACTCCAGCAGCTTGCTACCAAGAAGCTTACCAACCCTGCAAAGAAACACGACAACCTTCCTCTATAATTGATTAATATAAAGAAGATGAAGAAAATATTCAAACTATTTCTATTGCTCGGTTGTGTAATTGCATCGCTCAATCTGAACGCTCAGAATATGTCTGACATGCGTCTGAATGAGTTCCTTGTAACGAACACCGATGATTTTGAAGACGACTTCGGACACAAGAACGGATGGATAGAACTCTTCAACACTTCATACGGTACCGTTGACATAGGAGGATGCTACCTTACCGACGATCCGGGCAACCTTACAAAATACATGGTGCCCAAAGGTGATATACTCACCAAAATCAAACCTAGACAGCATATCCTGTTCTGGGCTGACAACCAGCCGTTCAGAGGTACATTCCACATCAACTTCAAACTGGATGAAGCAAAGGAGATCCTGTTTGTCAGCAGTGATGGTAGAACAATCATAGACAGAATAAAAATAGACCATTCACAACTTACTCCGAACGTTTCTTTCGGTCGTACTGAAGACGGTATAGGAAGCGTCAGCGGTGACGGCGAAGGATGGGCTGTCATGAAGAAGACATCTCCAAGCACCAACAATTTTACTCTTGACGGTGAAAGCGCAAGCATGAGGCTCAAGAAACTGGACCCTTACGGAATAGTAATGGCTGTTACTGCCATGTCCGTAGTATTCCTCGCCCTCATTCTCCTCTATATCGTATTCAAGCAGATCGGCAACGCATCAATCAGAGGCTCCCAGAAAAGGTCTGACAATGTCACCCAAAAAGACGACAAGGTTCCTGACCATAAATACGAAGAGACTTCAGCTGAAGTATATGCGGCCATTTCTCTTGCTCTACATCTTTACAGAGAGGAAAATGAAGCCCATGACTACGAAAATACAATACTTACTATTGATAAGGTTAAGAAAACATACTCACCTTGGAGCTCTAAGATATACACTTTGAGAGAGACTCCTCAACTCAGAAAAAAATAACCAACAGATTTTATTTGCAATGAAAGAATACAAAATGAAAATCAATGGTAACGATTACAATGTTACCATAAATGAAGTAGAGGATGAAGTCGCTCTTCTTGAAGTAAACGGAACACCTTTCAAGGTGGAATTTGACAAGCCTCTTACCAAAAAGTCCATGGCTCCTGTAAGCAGACCTGTTTCCAGACCTGCAGCACCCGCTGCAACTCCAGCCGCTGCACCTGCAGCCAAACCTGCAGCAGCCGCACCGGCAGGCGGTACTACTATTTCTTCACCGCTCCCTGGCGTCATAATCGGAATAAATGTCAAGGAAGGCGAGGCTGTGAAGAAAGGCCAGAAACTTATGGTACTGGAAGCCATGAAGATGGAAAACATCATCGAAGCTTCAGTCGACGGTACTGTACAGAGCATTAAAGTTAAACAGGGAGATTCAGTACTTGAAGGTGCTGCTCTTGTAGTAATCGGTTAATCATATGGAACATCAGAGTGTATTTTCACTGATTGCAGATAACCTTGCCCAATTCTTCCAGTACACAGGATTTGCGAATGCTACATTCGGACATATCCTGATGATATGCATAGGACTGGGATTCATGTATCTTGCAATCAAAAAGGACTGGGAGCCTATGCTTCTGGTTCCTATCGGATTCGGTATAGTAATAGGTAACATTCCGCTCTTTCCTGGAATGAGCGTGGGCGTCTATGAAGAAGGTTCCGTACTCAACATTCTGTACCAGGGTGTAAGACAGGGCTTCTACCCTCCTCTGATCTTCCTTGGCATCGGAGCCATGACAGACTTCTCCGCACTGATATCCAACCCTAAGCTGATGCTTATCGGAGCGGCGGCGCAGTTCGGTATATTCGGAGCCTACGGTATAGCCCTGGCCCTCGGATTCTCTCCTGCAGAAGCAGGTGCCATAGGTATCATCGGCGGAGCAGACGGTCCTACGGCAATCTTCCTTTCTTCAAGACTTGCACCTGACCTTATGGGAGCAATTGCAGTGTCCGCATACTCATATATGGCACTGGTTCCAGTGATTCAGCCTCCTATCATGAGACTTTTCACGACAAAGAAAGAAAGACTTATCAGAATGAAGTCACCTCGTGCAGTCTCACAGAGAGAAAAGATCATGTTCCCTATAATAGGATTCCTGCTAACTGCATTCATCGTACCTTCAGGTCTTCCGCTCCTCGGTATGCTGTTCTTCGGTAACCTGATCAAGGAAAGCGGCGTTACACGCCGTCTTGCTGAAACGGCAAGAGGACCGCTGATCGACGTAGTGACGATACTTATAGGTGTCACCGTAGGTTGTTCTACCCAGGCCGACAAATTCCTCCAGTGGAACTCTATCAAGATTTTCATCCTCGGTGCAATCTCATTCGTAATTGCAACTGCAGCAGGTGTACTGTTCGTGAAATTCTTCAACCTGTTCCTCAAGGAAGGCAACAAGATCAATCCTCTTATCGGAAACGCAGGTGTATCTGCCGTTCCTGATTCAGCGAGGGTCTCCAACAATGTCGGACTTGAATACGACAAGACAAACTATCTCCTCATGCATGCCATGGGTCCTAATGTGGCAGGTGTGATAGGTAGTGCCGTGGCAGCCGGTATCCTGCTCGGATTCCTTGCATAACACGACAAAGGACAATACCCATAAACCGGAGGCCGACCCAAAAGAGATTTTCTGAGGTCGGTCTCTTTGTCTTTTATATAAACAATGATCGGCTACAATTTTTAAGGTTGCAGCCGATTTGTTTTT
>CASFPH010000018.1 GCA_949296645.1 uncultured Bacteroidales bacterium | reverse complement strand
ACCCCGTACCTTCATTTCAGGTACCCCGTTTTTCGTTTGGGATTGCAAAGGTACACATTTTTTTATCCCATCCAAATTTTTTTATCCCTTTTTTTGAAATTTTTTAATCGCATTTTAACACGGATTGTCATTGTGTGACAAATAATGCTGATTATGTGACGAATACCAAAAATCCTCACCAATATATAAAAGAAAAAGGGCAAGCTGATTATATCGCACCGCTACAACCTCCTACCCTTGCTACCTTCCGGTCCTGGGGGAGTTCAGAGGGAGCTGGTCGTATAAGACTTACCCTTCTGCAAAGATATATCAAAATTACATCATTCCAAAAAAAATAATTTTCAATATCCAGCCTTACGGCATACAAACATATAGTTATCAGAATGTTTCAAATGAAAACGGCAGCAATGATTCTGCACCTTCGACTACCTCAGTCCTGTTTTTCCCATACAATATTATATGCAAGGGCTCCGAAGAACGCTTTTGGGTTTCCAACATAACCTGGCAACATGCTCCGCATGGATATACAGGGGAAGACATTATACCGTCACGATTGATGGCAGCTATCGCTATGGCTACGACCTTTTCTTCAGGATGAGAGGCATGAGCATAAAATAAAGCCGTTCGCTCGGCACACAAGCCGGAAGGATACGCCACATTCTCCTGATTCGCTCCGATTACAATATCTCCGCCACTCATTCTAACAGCCGCCCCTACCCTGAATCCGGAATATGGAGAATAGGATCCTGACGATGCGGCACCTATTGCAGCCCGTACCAGTGATGCGTCCTTTTCCGGTAATTCTTCTATCGAGAGATACTCCCTGTACACAATCTTTCGTTCTTTAAATTCCATTACTCTGATTTTTGGTGCAAATTTACTATTTTTGGCATTATTTGGCATCACATTGACTACGACATGCTCAAGAACAGAATTTTTTTCATGCCCTTAATCATGGGTATTATATATTTGTCGGCATTGGATGAGGTTTTTGCCCAGACCAATCCTGGAAGAGAGGCCTATATTGAAAAATACAAGGATATCGCCATACGCCAGATGAACAGGACAGGTATTCCGGCAAGTATAATTCTGGCTCAGGCCTGTCTGGAATCTGCGGACGGAACTTCAACTCTTGCCGTAAAGGGCAATAATCATTTCGGAATAAAATGCCACGAATGGGACGGTCCTACAATAAGAAAGGACGACGACAAAAGGAAAGAATGCTTCAGAAAATACAGAAATGCGGAAGAATCCTTCAAGGACCATTCCAAATTCCTTACAGAAAGAAGCAGATATGCCTTTCTGTTCGAATATGACAAAACGGACTACACATCATGGGCATACGGTCTGAAAAAAGCCGGATATGCAACCAATCCGAAATATCCGCAATTGCTGATCAAAATAATTGAAGATTATCAGCTGTACAAATACGATTCCGGGAAATCAGGGAAAAAGAAAAAAACAGGCCGGACCGAAATTTCAGAATCAGCGACAAATATCGACGGAACATATCTCTCGAAATCCGACCCGGATCCGGCAAGATCCGTTATCGAACGGATTGAAGTTACGGAATCCTATCTTTACAGATATTCACACGAAAGGAAAATCTACCGCAACAATGGGAAACTGTTCATCATTGCAAAAGATGGCGACTCTTTCAAAGGAATAGCAAAAGAATACAATTTCTTCAAAAGGGAATTGATGAGTTTCAATGACAGGAAGAAGGAGCATTCAATAACCAAGGGAGAGATAATATATCTGCAGAAAAAATCCCGTAAAGCTAAAAGGGGGATAAAGGAACATGTATTCTCCATCGAGGACGACATGTACGGAATTTCACAGAAATATGGTATCAGGTTAAAAAGACTCTACAAAATGAACAAGATTGAGGAAGGAACCGAACCGGAATGCGGCACGATTCTGAAACTCAGATAAATCACAGATGAGTGGCATGACAATGGGGATATAATCAATTGAAACACAAAATGAAAAGGACTGGAAAAATCGTATTGTATGCATGCATGACTGCACTTGCAGCCGGATGTATTTCCGCATACTTCATATACAGCACATACTTCAAGGCCAATATTCTTGACGAACAGGCCAGGATTTTCATAGATACGGACGACACGTCTGATTCAGTGGCCGTAAAACTTGAAGATGCACATATCTTGATATCACAGGCATCGTTCGAAAGGGCCGCAAGACAAAGACTTGAAGGAAAAGACGTGAAAACAGGATGTTATTCGTTCAAAAAAGGGAGGGACAACAGATTCATCATAAACTCCTTCCTTATGGGATGGCAGACACCTGTAAGAATAACAATAGCTGGAAATATCCGCAATATTGAAAGACTGTCCTCCATTTTGTCAAGACAGATACTTGCAGATTCTTCATCAATATATGAAATATTCTCAAAAAAATTTGCCGGAGAAAAAGGGCTGCTCAAGATAATACCTGAAACTTACGAAGTGTACTGGACAGTGACACCTGGGGAACTGGCGTCAAGACTGACAAGAGAATATGAACTTTTCTGGAATGAAACAAGAAAACATAAAGCCGAGGATGCAGGCCTCACCCCTGAAGAGGCAGGTATACTTGCATCCATAGTTGCAGAGGAAAGCAATGTTCCATCTGAACTCCCCGTCATAGCAGGAGTATATATAAACCGTCTCAAAAACGGCATACCGCTTCAAGCCGATCCTACCGTAAAATTCGCAACGGGAGATCCTACCATAAAAAGGATATTGTACAAACACCTGGAAACGGACTCTCCGTACAACACGTATAAATATAAAGGACTGCCTCCAGGTCCGATAACCATACCGTCGGTTCAAGCCATAGAAGCAGTCCTAAATTATCAGAAGCACGATTTCATGTATTTCTGCGCGGATGCATCCCTGAACGGGACTCACAAATTCGCCGAAACACTGTCGGAACATAACAGAAATGCAAAAGAATACCAAAAGGCCATCTCGGCCCTTGGACTCTGAAACATCAGCTCCGGATTTCGGAATTAACATAATCCAGAGCCTTCCTGTATGCTCCGTCGTCCTCGTTTATTATGCGGAAGTACTCATTCATTCCAAACAGATTCCTTGCCACAAGGGCTTTCAAAAAGGATGTAATTTCAACTCCGGATTTTTCCATATCAGCAGAAGAAACACTTACGCCTCTGGATACAAGATATTCTGAAAATTCACCCAATATATCATTGTCATTAAGGAAAGAAGAGTCGAGTGATGCAAAATCGGGATATCTGGTCTTGTAGTCTTCCCTCTTTTCGTCGAACATGGCGTTTACAAAGTCGATTGCATATCCGCCCCTGAGGATAGTGGAATATAATTCGGATGTTGCGGCTGTATCCAGAGGGACAAAAATATCCGGCATTATTCCGCCTCCCCCATACACTGTACGTCCTTTTCTAAGGGTCCTGTATTTGAGGGAATCCGGGAATTCTATACTGTCACGGCTGAAAACCTCTCCGTTTTCATATCGCTTCATCAGATTCATATAATATTCTTCTGCCTTGCCGTTCTCATAATGTGACTGGATCACACGTCCGGAAGGTGTATGATACCTCGCAATTGTAAGCCTTATCTGCGACCCGTCGGAAAGAGGAAGCATTCTCTGCACAAGTCCTTTCCCGAAAGACCTTCTCCCGATTATCGCACCTCTGTCCCAATCCTGTACCGCACCCGAGACAATCTCGCTTGCCGACGCAGAATTCTCGTCTATCAGAATTGCGAGAGGTCCCTTTCTGTACAGACCGGCCCCACGGGCATATTCATCCGTTCTGGGAAGCATACGTCCTTCAGTATAAAGCATCAGGGAACCTGGTTCCAGAAACTGGTTTGTCAGCTGAAGCGCAATATGAAGAAATCCGCCTGAATTGCCTCTTAAATCAAGGACAAGTCCTTTCGGCGTACCGTATTCCCTGAATATGTTGCCGAACTCTTCCATTGATGTTGCGGCGAATCTGCCAAGTTTCACATAAAGAACTCCGGGAGAGACTTCATACCATGCATCTATACTGTTCAGCGGGATCTTGTCCCTTTCCACAATAAAATCAAGGCTTTCGGAATATCCTTTCCTTATGATTTCAAGTTCGACCTTACTTCCTTTAGGTCCTCTCAGATACTTGTGGACACCCTGAGTCGTCAGTCCTATTCCAGCCACATTCTCACCGTCAACTGCAACTATTTTGTCTCCTGCCATGAGTCCTACTCTTTCCGAAGGTCCGCCAGAAACAGGAGCCTGTACGGTCAAAGTATCATTTATAACGGCAAATTCGATACCTATTCCATTGAAACTTCCCTCAAGTGGTTCATTCATGGCTTCCACTTCTTTTGCCGGTATATATACAGAATGAGGATCCAGCTGCGACATCACTTTTTTAAGCGCCTCGTCAGTTACGGAAGAAAGATTCAACGTATCGATGTAGAAGTTCTGAAGATAATACATCGTTTCCCCGTACTTTTTCATTTCAGTCTGAACCTTTGCTGCCTGCGACATCGTTGATGCCACCTGTGCATCCAACGACAAAGTTGTGGCAATAAAAATTATTGCCGTCAATTTAAATATTCTCATTGCACGTGCTTTTTTTCAGAGGGATATCAAATACCATACCCTCGTATGCAAGTAATGTATCCGCAAACACACTTTTCGCTTCTTCGAGCAGATTATCCAGAAATCTGAAACGGGATGAATAATGTCCCAGCAGCAGATTGGAAACGCCTGCCTTTAAGGCACATTCCGCGGCCTGCCTTGCCGTAGAATGATAGGTTGCCTCTGCCATTTCCCTGAGGGAATCGTCAAATGTGGCTTCGTGGTAAAGAAGATCAACCCCCTTTATCCAGGAAGGAAGCATTTCAAAAGGTGCCGTATCGGAACAATATGCATACGATCTGGGCACATAAGGCATATATGTCAGTTCGGAACAGTCAAGAAGACTTCCGTCCTCCCTGTAAATATTTTCGCCTTTCTTTAACCGGCCTATTTCCTGCAAAGAAAGCGAATAACGCTCTATTGCATCTTTACGTATGTTTAACTGCGGTGTTTTTTCCCTGAACATGAACCCGTAGGCTGCTATCCTGTGATTCAGGGGAAAAGCATATATTTCAATATTGCGTGTCTCCGATATTATCGTCGGGCTCTTGATGTGATTCAAAGGAAAATGGACCGTCTCAAAATTCATTTTCTCCACGAAATTGGCCTTGAAAAAGGACAGAATTGTTGCGAATTGTGCCGGAGCATAGATTTCGAGCGGTGCCGTTCTGCCGGACATGGCCATCGTAGACAAAAGTCCGAAGATTCCGAAAAGATGGTCCCCATGTATATGAGAAATGAATATTTTCTCGACTTTCATCATACTTATGGAGTAACGCCTCATCTGCATCTGCGTTCCTTCACCGCAATCCAATAAAAACAAGCGCCCACGTATTTCCAATACCTGGGCGCTCGGATATCTGTTTACAGTGGGGAGGGCCGAAGCCGTCCCCAATACAGTAAGTTTGAAATCCATCGAAAACTATTTGTTTTCCATTTCGCTCTTAAGTGCTGCCAACTCTGATATGTCACCGAGAGTTGTTTTCTCGATATTGGCATTCAATCTCTTTACAGCCTTCTGAGTATTGTCCGCTTCACTTGCCTTTTCCTTGTTTTCCTCTTTCTTAGGATCTTCAAAAGTACGGGTATGTGAAAGAACTATTCTCTTGGTAGCCTTATTGAATTCAAGAACCTTGAAATCGAGTTTTTCTTCAAGCTGAGCCTGTGTTCCGTCAGCCTTTACAAGATTCTTGAGGGTTGCATAACCTTCTATTCCGTATGCAAGAGCGATGTTTGCGCCTTTGTCAACAAACGAAACAACTGTTCCTTCGTGAACCGAACCTATGGTAAATACTGTTTCGAATACATCCCATGGATTTTCTTCGAGCTGCTTGTGACCGAGGCTCAGACGACGGTTTTCCTGGTCCACTTCAAGAACCACAACTTCAAGAGTATCTCCTACTGAAGTGAATTCTGAAGGATGTTTGATTTTCTTGGTCCATGAAAGGTCGCTTATGTGAACAAGTCCGTCTACGCCTTCTTCAAGTTCTACAAATACTCCGAAGTTCGTGAAATTGCGTACGACAGCCGTATGTTTTGAACCTACAGGATATTTTTCAGCTATTGTTGTCCATGGGTCAGCCTTGAGCTGCTTGATGCCGAGAGACATCTTTCTTTCTTCCCTGTCAAGCGTCAGGATTACGGCCTCAACTTCGTCACCGACTTTCAGGAAGTCCTGCGCGCTTCTGAGGTGAAGTGACCATGACATTTCAGACACATGGATAAGACCTTCAACACCAGGCTGTATTTCGATGAATGCGCCGTAATCTGCTATCACAACCACACGACCCTTCACCTTGTCGCCGACCTGAAGATTAGGATCCAGTGAATCCCAAGGATGAGCGCTCAACTGTTTCAGACCGAGAGCAATTCTCTTCTTGGTATCATCGAAATCCAATATAACGACATTGATCTTCTGATCAAGCTGAACGACTTCTTCTGGATGGCTGATTCTGCCCCAAGAAAGGTCAGTGATATGGATAAGTCCGTCTACACCGCCGAGATCCACGAATACGCCGTATGAAGTGATATTCTTAACGGTACCTTCAAGTATCTGGCCTTTTTCAAGTTTGCCGATAATGTCAGCCTTCTGGGCTTCGAGTTCAGCCTCTATGAGAGCCTTGTGCGAAACTACTACGTTGCGGAATTCGTGGTTGATCTTGACGATCTTGAATTCCATTGTCTTGTTTACGAATACATCGTAGTCACGGATAGGTTTAACATCGATCTGTGAACCAGGCAGGAACGCCTCGATTCCGAAGACGTCAACTATCATACCGCCTTTCGTACGACACTTGATATATCCCTTAACGATTTCATCCTTATCGAATGCCTCATTGACTCTGTCCCAAGAACGGAGAGAACGGGCTTTTCTGTGAGAGAGGACAAGCTGGCCTCTTTTATCTTCAGCATTTTCCACATAAACCTCAACCTTGTCTCCTACCGCAAGTTCAGGGTTGTAGCGGAATTCATTGATGCTGATAACTCCTTCTGACTTGTAACCGATATTTACGATTACTTCCCTTTTGTTGATTGATACTACAGTACCTTCTACGACTTCGCTTTCTATTACTTTTGAAAGGGTGTTGTCGTACTGCTGTTCCACTACGCTTCTTTCCACACCGTAATCGGCGTCATTTTCAAATGCATCCCAGTCGAATTTGTCAACTGCTACAGACGCATTGCTTTTTCTCTTTTTGGTTGCATCCACGATAACCGGTTCTTCTGCAACCGCTGCGGCCTCAACTGTTTCAGCCACATCCTTAACTGTTTCTTCTGTACTCATTTTTAAAATCAGATTTTGCAACAAGTGGTTAGACATTATTTATAGTCCCTCGAAAGGGCGCGGCAAAAATAATCAGTTTTTTATATCCAGCAAAATAATTTTCAATTAATTATGGCAATTGCACAGTTTCGGGATACTCCAGAGATAGACGCAGCACCCGAATCCATGTTACCGTCGCTCTATTTCCCTCAAGTTTTCAATTTTTTTCTTTTCGAGGAAATCATAGACGCCCCCCAGATGCTCTATGACCCTGCCGCACGAAAACTCGTAAACCTTGCTTACAAGGCCGTTAAGAAAATCCCTGTCATGCGACACGACTATAAGCGTACCGTCAAACCTGACAAGGGCCTGCTTGAGAATATCCTTTGTTTTAAGATCAAGGTGATTTGTAGGTTCGTCAAGAATCAACATGTTTACAGGTTCCAACAACAGTTTCACCATGGACAATCTGGTTCTCTCCCCACCGGAAAGCACTTTGACAAGTTTGTCGGAATCATCCCTCCCGAACATGAAAGCCCCCAGTATATCGCGTATCTTGGTCCTTATATCACCTACGGCAACATCGTCAATCGTCTTGAAAACTGTCTTGTCATCATCAAGCAGGGAGGCCTGGTTTTGGGCGAAATAACCTATCTTGAGATTGTGTCCCAGCTGTATCTTCCCGTCAAACGGGATTTCCCCCATTATCATTCTGACCATAGTAGACTTTCCCTCTCCATTCTTTCCGACAAAAGCAACCTTTTCACCGCGTTCTATCGTAAAGGAGGCTTTTGAGAAAACGACATGATCTCCATAGCTCTTGCCAGCTTCATGTGCTATGACGGGATAAGAGCCGGACCTCGGAGAAGGCGGAAACTTAAGATTCAAGGTGCTTCTGTCTTCTTCGTCAACCTGCACTATCTCAAGTTTTTCAAGCATTCTCACCCTCGACTGCACCTGATTTGTCTTCGAATACGTACCTTTGAAACGTTCTATGAATTCTTTGTTCTCGGCAATCATTTTCTGCTGGTTCTCATAGGCCGCCAGTTGCTGCTGCCTTCTTTCCGCCCTGAGTTCCAGATATTTGGAATAATTAACCTTGTAATCATATATACGACCCATGGTAAGCTCTATTGTCCTTGTGGTTATATTGTCCACGAAAGCCTTGTCATGGGATATCACCATTACGGAATTGGCGCTGTTTATTATAAAGCTCTCCAGCCATTCGATTGACTCTATGTCAAGATGATTTGTAGGCTCATCGAGCAGCAGAAGCGTAGGTTTCTGCAGAAGCAGTTTCGCCAGTTCTATACGCATTCTCCAACCGCCCGAAAATTCAGAAGTGGGACGGTTGAAATCGCTTCTGACAAAACCGAGTCCCAGGAGCATCTTCTCGACATCCTCCCTGTAGTTGGTCAGGTCAATATGATAGAATTTTTCCGAAAGAGAAGTCACCTCTTCTATCAGCCTCATATACTCGTGGCTGTCATAATCGGTTCTGAGAGACAACTCGGCATTAAGGGTTTCTATACGGCGCTCTATTTCAAAAAGATGTTCGAATGCAAGGCATGCTTCGTCGAAGACGGTATTGCCGTCCTCCACCATAAGATGCTGCGGCAGATAGCCTATCACCCCTCCGTCATTTACAGTAACCTTTCCCCTTGTCGGAGTCCTTACACCTGCAATTATCTTGAGCATAGTGGACTTGCCGGCTCCGTTCTTTCCCATCAGGGCAATCCTGTCCTTGTCATTTATAACAAAGGAAATATCCTTGAACAGCGTCGTTCCGCTGAATTCTACCGAAAGACCTTCAACCGATACCATACGATTCCATTTTTTCAGGCGGCAAACTTACGGAAAAAGAGACAAATATAAAAACCGCCATTTATACCGTTACAGGATAAATCTCTTTCCGTTCCACATACCATATGTACCCCATAACATTGTGGAAACCCATACTTTCAAGAATGTCCGCATATGACCTCAACTGACGGACATATGAATCGGAAATATTGTCACCGAATTTATAGTCCACGACTTCTATGCTCCCGTCCACGTTGAACATTACCCTGTCAGGTCTTTTTGAAGAACCGTCAGGCAAAAGGATATCCATTTCATTCAGCACTTTTTTACCGTCATTGTCGAACCATTTTCTTGACTTTGCAAAATCTATCATTTCAGACAGTTTGGAAACGGCATGACCGACCTCTGCCCGTTGCAGAAGCCCGTCCGAACATGCGGTTTCCGCAACACTCCTCACATCATCAGCAAAAACGACACGCTGCAGAAGTGCATGATACAATATTCCCTTGGCCTTATTGTCTGGAACCGCCACACCGCTTTCCGCAAAAGAAGTGTTTTTAAGCGAAAGCCTGAGCCTGCCCCCTATCGGGGAAGAAACATAAGGAAGATCGACAGTCATATCCCGATTATCTTCATTTTTCGGTTTACACGGAGGAAGAACTCCCTTACTGTACCTGTGAAGATTTTCATCATATTCGAAACTTCCTACAGACAAATAGGAGTACAGAATATCCGATATCCTTCCCGAAGGATAAGATCCGTCCCTTTTCCGTTCTGGTTCCGGCATATATACTATGATTCCGTTCTTCGCCCTTGTAAATGCCACATATGACATGTTGAGACAATCCACATAGCGGAGAAGTTTCTCTTCATAATAGACTCCGTCGAACAAGGTATCGGCCAGCGCGCCAGAATATTTTACCGGTGTCACTCCTGCCCTGGAAAGAATTTCATCTTCAGGAACCGCCCATATCCAGGAATCATTCATCGACACAGGATCCAGTCTGTCATCCAGAAAAGGCATTATGCAGATTCCGAACCCGAGACCTTTGGACTTGTGAATCGTCATCACCCGTATTGCATCCTGGTCCTCGGAAGCCGGAAGTTTCATCTTTACTCCATACGCATCCCACCATTGGACAAAGCCATAGACATCCGAGCCTTCCAGTGTAACATATTGCAGAACAGCATCCATGAATGCATTTACAAAAGGAGAAACCGACAGAAGCGAATCCTCATCAAGAACCGCCAGTGCGGAAGCGACCATCTTTCCGCACATTTCATACAACGACAGCGACGGATCGGGTACCGGAAAACCGTCATATAAAAGATTCATCCCGTTTTCAGGATAAAGCATATTTTTCAACCCAGCCACAATCCCGCGAATCAGGGATGAAGATGAGACCAGAAGAGAATCATCCGATATCACATTATACCCGCAGGAAAGAAGTCTGTCGACGACAATCTCACCTTCCTTCCTTGTCCTTACCAGAAAAGCTATGTCGCTTTGCCCGTATCCAGCCTGCAGCAGATCCGCGACTCTTTGCGTGATATTGTCAAGGACCTCATCTTTCCATGAAACACTTTCCTCTCCCTCCGGAACGGGATTCACCTCCACATAACCGTAATTTTCCAGAAGACCGTCCTTTCCGTATCTCGAAGCAGGAACATTCTGTGCAAAATCCGAATATATCTTCTCTATCCGGTCAGCCGACCCCGAATACTTTTCAGGGACGGAACATCTGAACAGGTCAGAGGCGGATTTTCCGGCATATTCAAAAAAACGATTGTTGAAATCAATGAGCACCGGCATGCTTCTCCAGTTTTCCTTGAGATGGCTGTGCCTTATCCTGTTTTCTCCGAGATCGGATTCAATCATTCCTCCGAGTATCCTCCAGTCAGACCCTCTCCATCTGTATATGCTCTGCTTTATGTCTCCAACAACCAGATTTGTACGACCTGCCGCAAGACTGTCGGATATCAATGGTCTGAAATTGGCCCACTGCATTACAGAGGTATCCTGGAACTCATCAAGCATGTAATGATCTATTCTGGTCCCTGTTTTTTCATATATGAAAGGAGCATCATCTTCTCCTATTATGCTGTTAAGTATATCCGTAGTCTGGGATATAAGTACAAGGTTGTTTTCAGCGGTATATTTGTCCACGAATCCGCTTATGTCATTTACTAGTCCGAGGAAATATATGTCCGACAACACTTTTTTATAACTTCTGTATTTCCTAGAATCTTTTGAATACAAGGAAACCATATCACACAGGATAGGGTGAAGAGTATGGTAAAGTCGGCCTATAGCATCAACTGTTGCCGCATTGTTTCTTGTCCGCCTGGCGGCCCATCCCTCCAGAGTTCTGTCGTCTGAAGCATATGCTGCGGAAATCAGGGATTCCGGAATTTCATACGATTTACCCGAACTCAACAGGGCGATTTTCATAAATGGAGAACGACTGCCTCCCTTGAAATCCGAAAGGGAAAGTGACTCTCCGGAAGATTCAATAACATTAATGAATTCCGACGCCAGAGAAGACAAAGATGCTTCAAAGCGGGAAACAAAATCCTTCATTTCGGACATGATCTGTCTGACTGTATCTTTCTCCACTGGAGCGACCTGCTTTCTCTTCATCATATACTCCTCGGAAAATATCTTCGAGGCAAAAGAAGACAGTCTGCGCCTTACGTCCCATGATTCGCCTTTCTGTATCGAATCCAGTGACATTTCAAGCATCCACTCCAGTATTTCGGCAGATTCAGGTTTATCAAGGGAATCATACAGGGAGTCTATAGCAGAGTCGAGCACCATATTCTCGTCAAGCTCCACCCTGTATGACGAATATTTGCCGATTTCCCTGGCAAACGATCTCATGACAAGCTGGAAAAACCTGTCTATGGTACTTATGTTGAAAGAAGAATAATCGTTAAGCAGCGCTATCAGGTTTTTTCTGGCAAGTGCCCTGACGTATGCCTCCTTGCTCCCATAACGTAAAAGGTCCATGTCGGACATCAATCTTATCCTGTCTAATGCAAGGATATCTTCCATAAACAGGCTATCTCCGGCAGGATCGGCCAGACACGCCAGTTCCGACAATATTCTTCCCTTCATTTCCTCCGTTGCCTTGTTGGTAAAGGTAACGGCCAGGATATGCCGGTATGCATATTCTTCTGAAAACAACATTTTCAGATAATCACCGGAAAGTCTGTGCGTTTTACCGGCACCTGCGGAAGCCTTGTACAAATCAAGCATGACTACCCCCTGTTGCAAACACTTTTAAAAAGACAATACTCACATTTGCCCTCGTCATCAGTCTGGGAAAAATCGGTATCTTCATCGAAAATCTCATTCAGAAGGGATATAAGGGCTTCTTTGAATGAATCGATCGCTTCCATACCAAGCAGATTTTCAATGCCCGGATTTTCCCCGAACATTGACCTAAGGGAATAGACGGTCAGGTCAAGCATATCTTCACCTCCGTACAGTTCGCTTTCCCTGTAAAGCAGCGCGTAAAGATACAGCTGCAACATTACGGAAGAACGTTTTCTGTCCGACCTGTCGAACATCGATTCAATGTTCCCCGGCCCGTTTCCTGTCTCGACCCTGCCGGTTTTATAATCCACGAGCCTCAGTCTCCCGCAGACTCTGTCAATCCTGTCAATGAATCCCTTTATACGCACCTTTCCGGCATCCGTATCAAGGAATGTACTGGCATTGTATTCAGAACGGACATATTCCAGATTATCCAGAGAAGCATCATACTCAAGCGTACGGGTCACATATTTCCGTAAAAGTTCCCTGACTATTATATTTCTGCCTCTGAGTTCCGAAGCGTTGAGTTCGGCCTTTATACATTCCTCTATTATGCCGGATACGGTATGTGAATCAGCGGCCAGTCCGGCAATCGTTTCCGATGCTACGGTCTTGCCTCTGTAAGGCGCATAGATTCTCTCCATGGTTTCATGGAATATGGAGCCGAAAAGATCCGCTTCGATATTCTCCACAAGATCATCATCTTCTCTGACATTCATGACATACTGATAATAGAACTTCAGCGGACAGTCCAGATATGTATTGATAGAGGAAGCGGAGAACGAAGCCTGCGGATTATCCGAAAGGAACATCTTCCTCATTTGTGCCATGACATCCCCTCTCTTGGATATACTGGTTTTCTGTTTCTCCGGAACTTCTATTTTAGATGATACGGCATGTTTGTGTATGTTCAAACCGTAATGAAGCGCCAACTGATAAATGTATCTGCTCATCTCTCCGCTTTTAAGGCCCTCAGTACGCGTATCATATACCATATAGACATTTCTGGCCCTGTAGATGAGCCTGTAAAAATAATATGCATAAATACTGTCCTGAAGCTCCCTGTCGGGCAATCCGAAACCTTTTCTAAGATTGTAAGGTATATAAGAATCCGAAACCGACCTGGACGGAAACGAACCTTCGTTAGCAGACAGTATGATTACGTTTTCAAAATCAAGAGATCTTGTTTCGAGCGTTCCCATAATCTGAAGACCTGAGAGAGGCTCTCCCCTGAACGGTATTCTCAAAACGGAAACCGCCTGCCTGAAAAGGCGGAAGAATGTATCCTGCCGTACTTCAAGTTCCATATTGTCAAGTCTGTTCACTATCATATGGCAATTATACAGGAATTCCCGGTCAAGAGGAGCGGACATCATCGCCAATGTACGGAAAAGGACGGAAAGATAATCAGCTATGTCTTCATAATCCGCAAACAGACAATTCTCAAGAAAATCTGCAGTCATTGCATTCTCCTCTTTCCGATATTCCACGCTTTCAGCTATCATCTTCCGCAGCTGCTCCGGATTGACATAAAGCATATTCTCCTGTATTATTTTTCTTTTAACAGGCTCCAGCAAGACGGCTGCCCCTGAAAGGAAAGGATGCTCGAAAAGCCTCAACAGCGGCCTGCAATAATACGTAAACCCAGAAGAACTTCCACGGTTCCCTTTCAGAAGATCGGACAATATGTTTATGAAAGACAATACCGGTGTAAAAGACAGCGGATATCCCATCGTGACATTCACATCCTTTATATTTTCGGGAATCGAATCCAGAACGGGCATAAGCAGGGTTTCGTCCGGCAAGACTACTGCAGTACGGAACCAGTCCGTCTCCCCTTCCCCGGAAATTCTGTCAAGTATGCCGTAAAGCAGTTTGGCCTGTCCTACACCTGATGGCACTGCGTATATTTCCATATTCTTTTTTTCAGGCAAGGCATCTTCTGATGCAACTACTCTTCCGGCAATATCCTTTTTAAGAGAAGGATACCTTTCCGTATATTCCTTCATGAAACGGGACGCCGGGTTGTCCCTGTCGCAAAGCATATCCCCGTAATAATCCCAGTAAAAATCTGCACGTCCCATATTTTTCAGGGAATCCATTATCATCCGTTCACAGTTGTTAGGAACATTCATGCCCACGAAAACCACCTTCTCAACACCGTCCATTATATCTGGAAGGCCATTGTCTCCGGAGCCTGAAGATATTCGTCGGGCCTCTTCCGCTGCAGTGCGGTATATCATGCCTTCATATCCTATTCCCTTCCCGGAAAGCAGATTTCGGAAAGATGTATAAAGAGGATACAGAATATCCCAGAATCTCAGGAATTCCGCCTTGCCGTCGGAAAACCTTTTTCCATCCTTTGAAAAAGACGACCAGAAGCGTTTTACTGCAGAAAGCTGCGAATCGGAAAGGAAAGAGAAGTCATCGTCTATATTCCTTAAATCCGAAAGATTTCTGAAAAGCTGCGCGGCATCAACCATGTACTTGTCCACATCATCAAAATCGGAAAGCAGAATATCCCCCCAGCACAGGAAATCGTCGAAACTCTCACCCGCACCGGTCAGTTTTTCATAGATACCGTACATAAGAAACAGCAGTTCGAGCCTGTCTGCTGATTCCAGACAGGAAAAGGTCGATACGAAATCCCCTATGGTCATCACGGAAGGTGAAAAGAGAGGAACACCGGATTCCTCCCCCAGATACTTTTGAAAAAAAAGCATCGAACGCCTGTTGGAAAACACAAACAGCAACGATTCCGGGCACTCCCGGCATTCGGATACAAACGCCGAAGCGACACCTCTTAAAAACTCCATAATCAGTTCATCAATGATTCAACATGCTTTCTGTCACCCGCAATCCAGATAGTGTCGGACGGTTCGAATATAACCGTTGAGTTCGGTTTGAGAAGGCCGTCTACACCGTCACGGTCTATCGCTACCAGTATCAGACCGAAACGGTCTCTGAATCTCGTGATATTGGCATCCATCCCTATAATAGGCGATTCCGGCGGTATTGTGAAATGGAACAGGTCTATTTCATCCGGCTCTACATTAAACCTGGAAGAAGGAGATTCACATAATGATCTGAACTTCATGATCTGCTCATCCTCTCCAAGAACCACGGCCATATCCCCTGGAAGAAGTATTTCCTCCTTGGCAGGAACATCTATGTACGATTCTCCGCGTATTATCCTGAGAACAAGAGCCCCTGTATTGTACATCCTGTGAATTGTCCTTATGCTCCTGCCGGCCACAGGGGAAGAAACGCCCACAAGCACGGTATCAGTATGCATTTCATCCGCAAGAGCCCTGGGAATCACCACTTTTCTCTTTACATCCCCATAATGATAGTTTTCAAGGAAACCCTGTTCCAGAACAGAATAGTAATTTTTAAGATTCTTCGAATAATATACCACAGCAACAACGATGAGAGTCAGAAGTATAACCACTCCGGCACTTGCCGCCAGATATTTGGCAATCACGAAGTTGACTGCAATGGCTGCCACTATGTATTTCAAAAGGACCATCGAAATAAGAGGCCCCCTGCTGAAACGGCTGTCTTTCCATATCTTGTCGAAATCCCTGTTTCTGTCCCTTTTCTTAAGAAGTCCGTAAACGAATGGAGACATGGCGAGCAATGTAATGACGAGACACAGAAGTTTCACATGTGTAAAGTTCGTCAACTTCGAAATTATGAACGGATTTACATATTTTGTAAAGAATGTGACTACCAGAACAAGCCATCCGGAATAAACTATAACGACCGTGAAATATCTCTTTATAAGAGAATTCCACTCGGTACGTCTGTTTATGGTTTTACGCCCGGTACCAAGACGGTCAAAAACCCTTGCCCAACTTACAGGCAGCAATGAATACAGTTTGTCATATACGGAACCCGATGCATTGATCATATAAGGAGTGGCAAATGTTGTGATAATGGATACGGAAACTATTATAGGATACAGTTCGTCATTAACGACACCGACACTCTGCCCCATCGAAGCTATTATGAAAGAAAACTCACCTATCTGACATAGACAGAAACCTGACTGCATTGCATTACGGATTGTCTGTCCTGAGAGAAGAAGTCCCAATATTGCGGAAAGCGGCTTGATGAAAATAACCACCGCGCTTATCAGCAATATCGTGGACCAATGTTCCGCAATTGTCTGCGGGTTTACCAGCATACCGACAGTTACAAAAAAGATGGCTCCGAAGAAATCCTTGACAGGCTGTACAAGCTTTATTATCCTGTCGGTATAAATCGTACCTGAAAGTATTGACCCCATCATGAAAGCGCCCAGAGCTGACGAAAATCCGGAATACTCGGTTATTGCAACCATTCCAAGACACAGCCCCAGTGATATGACGGTAAGTGTTTCATCCGAAACACGGAATTTTATCTTACGGAATATGGAAGGTATTATATAGATGCCGCCTGTAAACCACAGAAGCAGAAACAGAAACAGATACAGAATCTTATAGAACATTTCCGTTCCACTTATGTCTGAAGAAATGGCCAGGGCGGAAAGGACCACAAGCAGCAGGACTGCGACTATATCCTCCACAACAAGCACCCCGAAAACATTCTGGGCGAACTTCTTGCTCTTGAGTCCAAGATCGTCGAAAGCCTTTATTATTATGGACGTGGATGATATTGTCAGCATGCCTCCCAAAAAGATGGAACTTATGTCAGACCATCCCAGCAGGCGTCCTACGGAAAAGCCTACGATGGACATCAGTAT
Organism: uncultured Bacteroidales bacterium; assembly: GCA_949296645.1. GTDB lineage: Bacteria > Bacteroidota > Bacteroidia > Bacteroidales > UBA932 > CALUPD01. The sequence continues at coordinate 21,454 of CASFPH010000018.1, read as the reverse complement.
CACTTCGGCTGTAACCGTCGTGAAACCGATGGAACCCACCTTGATAAGTTTTTTTATATTGAATTCAAGACCCAGCCCGAACAACAGGAACACGACCCCTATTTCTCCCCAGAAATCCAGGCTGGAGACCTCCTTTACCGTAGGAATATACTCGAAATACGGTCCTGTAAGGAAACCGGCAACAATATAGCCAAGGACCAACGGCTGTTTCAGGTACTTGAACACCACAGTCGTAAGTCCCGCTACGATAAGTATAAGAGCCAGATCCAGCAAAAGAGGATTCATCGCACCCTATTCATTTGTTATTGACAAAACCCGGCTTGCCGAGCAAAGTAAACATGTTGCGCTTGTAAAGTTCCACCCCAGGCTGGTCAAAAGGATTTACCCCAAGAGTATATGCGCTCAGGGCACATGCGAATTCGAAGAAATAGTACAAAGCCCCGAGATTGTATTCGGTTATGTTGTTGATCTCGATAACGGCACAAGGCACTCCTCCTTCCACATGGGCCTGGATGGTTGCCAGTTCCGCCTTTTTGTTGCATTCCCCTATCGTTTTTCCGGAAAGATAGTTCAGACCGTCAAGATTTTCCTGCTCAGTAGCAAGGACAATGGTTCTGTTGCTCTGCCTTATGGAAAGTACGGTCTCGAACATGATGCGCTCACCCTGCTGCATATACTGTCCGAGAGAATGCAGATCAGTCGTAAACGTCATGGTTACAGGGAAAAGTCCTTTGCCATCCTTGCCTTCTGATTCTCCGAACAACTGTTTCCACCATTCACCGAACATTACCAGCCTCGGATTGAAGTTCGAAAGCACCTCTATCTTCCTGCCTGACATGTAAAGGGCATTTCTTACAGCCGCATACTGCACTGCCGGATTGTTTCTGTCCCATACCTTGCACTTTCTCTCCATGGCCCTCGCACCTTCAAGAAAATCCTTCATGTCATGGCCTGCAAGAGCAATAGGGAGAAGACCTGCCGATGTAAATACCGAATAACGGCCACCCACATTGTCCGGAATGACAAGGGTAGTATAGCCTTCTTTGTCGGACATTGACTTCAACGCACCTTTCGAGCTGTCGGTTATCGCTACAATCCTGTTTCTGGCTTCCTCTTTGCCGTAACGACCCTCGATATGGTTTCGTATCAGTCTGAATGCCACCGCCGGTTCCGTAGTAGTACCTGACTTCGACACGACTACGGCTGCTACGGATTTCTGCTTTATGAAATCAAGAAGGTCGGCAAGATAGATTTCCGTCATGTTATGCCCTGCATACACTATCTGCGGTCTGTAGTTGCGAAGCTGTACGTCAAAAGTATGCGATACGGCCTCTATGAAGGATTTTGCGCCGAGGTACGAGCCGCCTATTCCTATGACCACCACGACATCAATATTCTTGCTCCATCTCTGGACTATCCTGTCACACTGCGCCACTATGTCTGAATCCAGGGTTCTGGAAGGCAGATCAAGCCAGCCCAGATAATCCGAACCGGCACCCTTTCCACCCATTAGCGTATCAAAGGCCTTTTCGACCTTGTCAAGATATAAATTCATTGTAGAGTCATCTACGAAACTCTTACAACCGTTAAGTTTCACGTCTATCATAACTTGGAATTTAATGGAGGTTTTCTGAAAGTTGTTTTATAATATACGGAGGATACTTGTCCTCATAAAGTATTCTGTACACAGCCTCTGCTATAGGCATATACAAATGATGATTCCTGTTTATCTCATAAATGCATTTTGCGGCATAATAACCTTCTGCCACCATGTTCATCTCTATCTGTGCCGATTTGACGGAATACCCTTTGCCCAGCATGCTCCCGAAAGTTCTGTTTCTGCTGAACTGCGAATATGAAGTAACAAGAAGATCCCCAAGATAAGCTGAAGAGGACGTAACTCTGTTCCTGTCCGGATGTGTTGCGTCGAGAAACCTTATCATCTCGTTGAAAGAGTTGGTAATCAGAACGGAAAGAAAATTATCTCCGTATCCGAGACCGTGGCATATGCCTGCCGCTATCGCATACACGTTCTTCAATGCAGCGGAATATTCCACACCGTATATGTCGGTTCCGGGCTGCGTCCTGATATATTTGCATGTAAAGACCTTGCAAAGCGCCTTCGCCACATCCATATGTTTTGAGGAAAGGGTAAGATACGACAACCTGTCCATCGCAACTTCCTCAGCATGCGACGGACCGCTGACTATGCCTATTCTGTCATAAGGAATACCATGGATGCGGTTGAAGTACTCCGCAATCGTCATGTTTTCCTCACACACAAAACCTTTCGTGGCTGAAATTATGAATTTGCCTTCGAGAGAAACGGATATTTGAGCCACTGTCCTGACAAAAAACGCAGAAGGTATACAGAATACCAGCACATCGGCTGCAGAAACTATCTCGTTTATATTACTGCTCAGATGCAGCCTTTCCGGGTCGAAATTTACGGATCTCAGATATGATCTCGGCTGACGATTTGCTTTAAGGTATTGTATATTTTTTTCATCCCTCATATACCAGTATAACTCTGGCTGATTGTTCAGCAGCAGCTTGGCAAGCGCTGTGGCCCAACTTCCGCTGCCTATCATGGCATATTTGAGACCGCTTCTTTCAAAAAAAGTCTTCATTCTGAAACCTCTCCTCAATTTTGCTTTAAATTTACTAAATTATTCGGCAAAACAAGGAAAAAAGATACATTATACGCATTCTGAGAACGCAGTATCAACAAGAAGCCCGCTTTTTCCTGAAGCCTCTACGGCAAGCCTGTCGCATCTTTCGTTCTCCGGGTGTCCCGCATGTCCCTTTATCCACACGAAACGTACGTTATGCCTGCGGTAGACCGCAAGAAATCTTATCCACAGGTCCGGATTTTTCTTGCCGGCGAATCTCTTTTTCTCCCAGTCGAACACCCATCCCTTCTCTACGGCATTTACGACATAAGAAGAATCACTGTAAACTACGATTTCGGCATTTTCCCACAAAACTGCCTCAAGTCCGACTATAACAGCCATCAGTTCCATTCTGTTGTTTGTGGTATGTTCATACCCTTGGGAAAACTCCTTTTCATATGTGCCGCACCTCAACACAACACCGTATCCTCCAGGGCCCGGATTGCCTCTCGAAGAACCGTCCGTAAAAAGTTCTATGACAGGTCTGGCCATGACTACTCCTGTTCGGCATCCTGTTCCGACGGCATCTTCAGTTCAGGTTCCTTTCCGCCTATATCACTGAGCTTGACTTTCAGCTGATTGGCATGAATTTCATTATAGAGTTCACGGTTCCTTACGATATCTATCGCTGAATAGATAGCGGAAAGCATGGGAAGGGCATTGGCTTTCCCTTGTCCTGCCAGTTCATAGGCGGTACCATGATCGGGAGAAGTCCTGACTACGGAAAGTCCGGCAGTGAAATTCACACCGCTGTCAAAGGCAAGCGCCTTGAAAGGTATAAGACCCTGATCATGGTACATGGCAAGAACCGCATCGAACTTGTACTGCATGTTGTTCCCGAAAAACCCGTCTGGAGGATAAGGCCCGAAAGCCATGATGCCTTCGGCATTTGCCTCGACGATTGCAGGATTTATAACGTTCTCCTCCTCGCTTCCCAGAAGTCCCTTGTCTCCGCTGTGAGGATTGAGACCCAGCACCGCAATCTTGGGTTTCACTATTCCGAAATCCTTCATAAGAGAACCGTTCATCACTCTGAGTTTACTGAGAATTGAATCCTTGTTCAGATTCTCGGAAACCTTGGATATTGGAAGATGACCAGTAACCAGTCCTATTCTGAAATTATCTGAATAAAGAAGCATCAGACCGTCTCCAGCGCCGAACCTGTCTATTAGATATTCCGTATGGCCGGGATAATTGAATCCTACCGAAGCCACCCCTCTTTTATTGAAAGGTGCCGTTACAAGGGCGTCGATAAGCCCCGATTTCAGATCTTCTACTGCTGCTTCCAGCGCTATCACCGCAGCCCTGGAACCGTCTTCGGTTGGCTGGCCAGGATCTAACTGAAGATTATCCGGCACACAGTTTATTATGTTCACGCGCCTGTTCTGAACGTCAGCCGCAGTATTTATTATGTTGGTATGCATGGACTCCACTGCCGGGAGCTGTTTCTTGTAAAAGCCGAAAGCCTTCGACGACCCGTAGACTATAGGGGTACACATATCCAGAATCCTGGCATCGGCCAGAGCCTTTATTATGATTTCATAACCTATCCCGTTAGTATCTCCCTGAGATATTCCTATTACTACTTTTCTCCCCATTTTGTTCTGTATATTATGTAAAACAAATCCTTAAAAACAGACAAAATTAAATTATATTTGTGACATGGCAAATCTATTGGACAGAGACATTCAATTTTTACCGGGCACCGGACCCAAACGCGCCGCTGTCCTGGCAAAAGAAATGGGGATATATACCTTCAGGGACCTTCTTCACACATTTCCATATAGATACATAGACAGAAGCAGGATATACTCCATCTCCGATGCAGTTCCGTCCATGAGCATGATACAGATAAGGGCCAGGATTTTCAGTTGCAGCATCTCGGAAGACGGCAGGCACAGAAAAAGGCTTACGGTTACCGTTTCCGACGGGACCGGCAAGATGGAGCTTGTTTTCTTTCAGGGAATAAAATGGCTAATGGAAAGGCTGAAACCCGGAAAAGAATATATAATATTCGGAAAGGTATCCGAGTTCGGAAATTCCCTGAACATGGTACATCCTGAAATGGACCCTGTCAACGAAGGAAGCCTGAACACGGGTACTGGTCTTGCAGGCATATATCCAAGTACCGAAAACATGAAAAAGGCCGGAATAGGCAACAAGGTTTTCATAAAACTTGTCCGAGCGGCGCTTGACATATGCTGTACGGATATCAGGGAAACCATTCCCCACAAAATCATCGAGGCTCACAGTCTGATGCCGTTGAAAGACGCGCTTGAAAACATCCACTTCCCCAAAAGCCTGCATGAACTTGCCAAAGCCACCAGACGTCTGAAATTCGAGGAACTCTTTTTCCTCCAGCTGGCGATGCTGAAGCAGAAATACATCAGGAAAAGCTTTTCCAAAGGCAATGTTATGCCAAAGGTGGGAGAAAGTTTCAATATATGCTACAACAGCATGCCCTTTCCGCTTACAAACGCACAGAAAAGGGTAATAAAGGAAATAAGAAACGACCTTGTGTCCGGAAAACAGATGAACAGGCTCCTTCAGGGAGATGTGGGCAGCGGAAAGACGGCTGTATCACTTTTATGTGCACTGCTGGCCATTGACAACGGTTTTCAGGCATGTCTGATGGCTCCTACCGAAGTGCTTGCGGCACAACACTACAACAGCGCCATAAAGTTCTTCGGCAACAGCAAGGTAAGGACAGCCCTGCTTACCGGAAGCACAAAAACAAAGGAAAGGAACCATATTCTTGAAGAACTTGAAGACGGCTCCATAGATATGATCATCGGCACGCATGCACTTATAGAGGAAAAAGTCGTATTCCGCAGACTAGGACTGGCCATTATAGACGAACAGCACAGGTTCGGAGTGGAACAGAGATCCAGATTATGGGCTAAATCCGTTCCGTCCCCGCACATACTGGTAATGACAGCCACACCGATCCCGAGAACACTTGCCATGACAATCTACGGCGATCTTGACGTATCCGTCATAGACGAAATGCCTCCGGGAAGAAAACCGGTCAAGACAATCCATTCTACCGAAGCCGACAGGCAGCGTATGTACGCTTTTCTGAAAAGCCAGATAAAGGAAGGAAGACAGGTATTCATAGTATATCCCCTTATAAAAGAATCAGAAAAAATGGACTACAAAAACCTGCAGGAAGGCTATATGAACATAATCGGGGAATTCAAGGCACCTGAGTACATTACAGCGGTAGTTCACGGGAAACAGAAAAACGAAGACAAGGCCTACGACATGAATTTGTTCGCATCAGGCAAGGCACATATACTCGTGGCAACATCAGTCATCGAAGTCGGGGTAGACGTACCGAATGCATCAGTAATAGTTATAGAAAGCGCGGAACGCTTCGGACTGTCACAATTGCACCAACTCAGAGGGAGGGTCGGAAGAGACTCGGACAAATCTTACTGCATACTCATGACTGGAAACAGACTCAGCAAGGAAGCAAGGCAAAGGATAGAACTCATGTGTTCCACACAGGACGGCTTCGAACTTTCCGAGGCGGACCTTAAAATGAGAGGCCCGGGAGACCTGGAAGGCACGCAACAGAGCGGTACGCTCCTCGACCTTAAACTTGCAAGCCCGGTAAAGGACAATGAACTGCTCAGGGAAACGGAAAAGGCAGCATCGGAAATACTTGAAAAGGATCCTGAACTTTCAGAGCCTGAGAACAGGATTATGGAAGAAACGGTTTCCAGGCTGAGGCACTGCAGAACCGACTACTCGGAAATAAGTTAGAAGTCTTCAGGATCCGGGAATCTAAAGCATTTTCCTTTTTCTGAAATACACGAATGCCACGAATATCGTCAGGAGCATGAAGGCCACAATCAGGATAAAGTCCAGTCTCCCCCCAAATATGGGAAGTTCCACATTCATTCCGAATATGCTGGCGATCACGGTAGCAGGCATGAAAAGCAGCGATGCAAACGTGAAAATCTTCATTATCTTGTTCTGCTCGAGATTGATAAGACCCAACACGGTATTCTGGAGGAATTCAAGTCTTTCAAAACTGAAATTGGTATGGTTTATCAATGAACCTACGTCCTTTATAAGGACATTGAGTTTCGTATAGACATCCCTCGGGAACTTGTCGCTTTTCAGAATAGCGGATATCATCCTCTGCTTGTCGACTATATTCTCCCTCACGACCATTGTATTTTCCTGAAGCTGGTTTATGTCAAGAAGAAACTCTTCGCTCACATCCTCACCGAGACTCGCCCTCCTGCTGAACTGTGCGATTTCCTTGGCCATTATCTCTATCATGTCGGCATCGAGGTCGATTCTGTTTTCCAGAATACCTACCATGATATGATATCCTGTGGGAAACATTCTCGACTGCGTGAGGATACGCCTTTGGATATCTATGAAACTCCTTAACGAAACATCCCTTATCGTAACAAGGACCCCTTCGCTCAATATGAACGAGACGGTTTCCATGGAATAATGTTCAGGTCCGGGTATAAGAAAGTTGGTATTGGCGAAAATAGCGACTTCCGACTCGGAATAACGTGAAGAACTTTCGATCTCCTCTGCCTGCAGACGGCTCTGGAGCGTCGTATCAAGAAAGGCCTCAACGGATCTTTTTTCTTCACCAGATGGAGAAGAAAGGTCAATCCACAGGACATCATCAAGTCCCAGCTCTTCCAAAAAATTTATCTGATCAGAGGTGCTTACCCTGCCGCCGTCTTTGTAAAATATTTCTACCATGATTCGATGATTATTGCGTTAGACTTCATTTATAAGCGGAAATTCCGCTGCGAAGAAACAATAATCACCATCGGACCTTAAAACGTACGGCACCCCATACGGACATCATACGGTCGCCCGCACAATCTGCCGCAAAAGGCAGATATGAATATATAACAGGAACCATACGAGTCATCCATAATCTTTTATAGGAATTTAAAACTGGCGCAAAGGTAGTTGTTTTTAACTTAAGTTCAAAATCAGCATGTCAAAATCCCAGATCCTCGTCTATGAGAACGACCATGATTCTTCCTGCAGGAACACATCTTTCCATAATCAGCCAAGAACTGCATATTCTGTCCTTTGAATTGCAATCCATGCACACACCGGTCTTCTGACATGGGGTTCGGAAGTTCACATGCCGTATCGCATTCTGCGGTGCGGATATCGTCTTTATCCTTTTTACGGCTTCGTCCTGCGTTCCAACTATTTTGTTTCTTCCGGCAAGAATAACCACCCTCTCCGGTCCGAAGATCACAGGAGATATTCTGTTCCCGATCATGTCAAGCCAGACCATCCTTCCGTCGGAGATTATCGCGTTCACTCCTGTAAAGAAAAAATCAGACATCAGGGCCTTCCTGCGTATCTTCAGATTTTCCTGTCTCGGCAAATCCTTGTCAAAGCCGTCGAGAAAACCGTCCATACCGCGATATTTCTCTATAAGACCGGTTTTTCTCACAGTAACGGAATCACCGTAAGAAAAAATAACGGGCGAGGTTTTCAGACGCTCTCTTTCAAGTATTGCGGCGGCGTCCTGCAAAGTAGATACCGTTTCGGCTTCGAATCCGTGTTTTCTAAGATTGGATGCAGTCAATTCAAGTATTTCCATATTACTTTTTTCTGAAAATATACATTGCGATAAAAGTTATCAGGCCGTTCACTATAAGGATTGTAAATCCGAAACCGAAACCGAATATTACAGACGAAATCCTGTCCAGAATGTAACACAGTACAGGAGACATTATTGCAATATAAGGCATGGCCTTGTCCTTCACCTGATACCTGGTAAGTATTCCGAAAAAGAAAAATCCGAGCAACGGTCCGTAGGTATATGATGCCAGCATATAGACCAGATCTATCACCGTCTGGTTGTTCAATATATACAGCAAGACTATAAGCACGAAAAACAGAACTGTAAAACCGGCATGTGCGGTTTTTCTGATCCGTTCTTTTCTGGCGGCATCAAGATCCGTTCTCGTATTGAATCCGGCGAAATCTATACAGTATGAAGTGGTAAGCGAAGTCAGCGCCCCTCCGGCACTCGGATACGAAGCGGATATCAGACCGATTATGAAAAACAGGCCTACACCGAGACCGAGATACTCGCTCGCTATGGTAGGAAACAGCTTGTCTGTCTGCGCCTTGGTAAAAAAGCCGGAAGCATCCGCAAGTCCGATTCCCTGCATGCCGCCCAAACGTTCATTCACGTAAACCGCAAGTATCGCACCCAGCATAAGGAAAAAATAATTCACCACGACAAGGGTTACTCCAGTTGAATACATATTTTTCTGTGCATCCCCGATATTCTTGCAACTCAGGTTTTTCTGCATCATTTCCTGATCCAGTCCGGTCATCACAACCGTTATGAATATTCCGGAAATGAACTGTTTCACGGCATTTGTGGAACTGCTCCATTCCCAGTCAAACCAGCTGGCGTAGTCCGAAGCCGTAACAACCCTCAGCATATCTCCTGCCGACCAGTCCATCCTGTCCGCTATGGAATAGAGTGTAAGAAATACTGCAAGAAGCATGAACGTAGTCTGGAGGACATCCGTCCATATTATAGTTCTGACACCTCCCTTAAAGGTATAAAGGAATATCAGGAACATGAAAATCATCGCCACTACCCAGAACGGCACCGTACCGGCAGGCAGGAAGGCATGCAGGACAAGTACAACCACGAATATCCTCACTGCTGCTCCGAGAATCCTCGAAACCATGAAGACTGCAGCCCCGGTCCTGTAGGTAAAGAATCCGAAACGGCGTTCAAGATACGTATAGATGGATGTCAGATTCATCCTGTAATACAACGGAAGAAGCACTTTCGCTATAACTACATATCCGACCATGAATCCGAGCACCAGAGGCATGTAATAAAAATTCTGGTTCAGCACGTTCCCCGGAACGGAAATGAACGTAACTCCGGAAATCGATGTACCTATCATACCGTATGTCACAATATACCAGGGGGTCCGTCTGCCTCCTGAAAAAAACGAGTTCCCGTCGTTCTTCCTTGATGTAAGCCACGACACCAGAAAAAGAAGGGCCGTATACAGAACAAAGGAAACTATAAGCCATGATACTGGAAACGTATGTGCCATAATATCAAAATTTATCCGGTTTAAACAATTGTCTGTTTTCTATTGATTTTCCGAGCGTAAATTCATCGGCATATTCAAGGTCGTCTCCGAATCCTATGCCTCTGGCAATGGTTGAAACGACAATACCAAGCACGGAAAGTTTGCGGTATATGTAAAAGGAGGTTGTCTCTCCTTCAGGCGAAGTATTGAGCGCCAATATCACCTCTCTGGTATCCTCTGCCGATGCCCTTTCAAGCAATCTGTCTATGGGAAGGTCCGAAGGTCCTATACCGTCCATCGGAGATATGATTCCCCCAAGTACGAAATACAGCCCTTTATAATGATCTGTATTCTCTATACTCATGACGTCTCGTATGCTTTCCACAACGCAGATTACGGAGCGGTTCCTTCCGGCATCGGAACAGACAGGACAAAGATCATTGTCGGAAATCATATTGCAGCATCTGCAATATTTGAGATTCTTTCTCATGTTGACGAAAGATGCGCTGAAACGTTCTACATTTTCCTGCGGTTGTTTCATCAGATAAAGAGCCAGTCTCAATGCTGTTTTCCGCCCGATTCCCGGCAGTGAAGCAAGTTCGTCGACTGCCTTGTCCAGCAACTGTGAAGAATATTTACTGTACATTCAGGGACTTGTAATAATCCACAGCTTTCCTTACCGAACCATGCTCCAACAAAAGGGATTTTGCATAATCGTAATCCTCGATTTTCGCCTCTTCCATAATCATCCTCGTACCCCTGTCGACAAGTTTGGCATTGGTAAGCTGCATATCCACCATCTTGTTGCCTTTTACATGACCAAGCTTGATCATGGTCGATGTAGAAATCATATTCAGTATCAGCTTCTGCGCCGTACCTGATTTCATTCTAGTACTTCCCGTAACAAATTCAGGACCTACCACCGCCACTATCGGGATATCCACTTCTTCAGTAACAGGTGCGCCAGGGTTACAGGTAATACACGCCGTAAGCAATCCCCTCTTTCTCGCTTCCCTGACTGCGCCTATAACATATGGGGTAGTACCGGACGCCGCTATCCCGACAACAACGTCATTATCCCCGATATTGTATTTCTGCATGTCATCCCAACCTCCTGTAAGGCTGTCCTCGGCATCCTCTACGGCCTTTCTTATGGCAGTATCCCCGCCGGCAATCAATCCTATGACAAGATCATAAGGAGCCCCGTATGTCGGAGGTATCTCCGATGCGTCCAGAATACCCAGTCTGCCGCTCGTTCCGGCTCCGAGATAAAACAAACGTCCCCCCTTTTTCATACGCTCCACTATTCCTTCCACAAGTTTCTCGATCTGCGGAATACATTCCTTTACGGCAAGAGCGACATGCTGGTCTTCCCTGTTTATGTTTTCAAGAAGTTCCTTTACGGACATTTTGTCCAGATTATTGTAATTTGAAGACTGCTCAGTGACTTTCATGACTACCTGTTTTTATGATATTCTACCAATCCTTCAATAGGGTTTTTCATAATGATTCCAAGAGTTGCACCGCATTCGACGGCAACCTTGTCCAATATATCCGAATAATAGTATGCGACAGAACCGACAAGATTGACCTTGTAATTTCTATAGTCATATTGCCATATGTTCCTTGTGAAAAAATCCCTGAAACATCTGCTCAACATCGCATTTATATGAGGGTCTTCCCTGAACTCGTTTATAAAAGGAGAAAATGAGGCAAGAAACCTGCTCGGAAGAGGAGACTTGTAAACCTTTTCAACCACGGAGGCATAATCCAGCGCATATCTTTTTCTGAATTCCGATTCTATATGTTCGGGAAGAAGACCTTTCAGATAATCAGCTATGAAGTTTTTCCCCAGAACACCGCCGCTTCCCTCGTCTCCGAGAATGAATCCGCAGGCCTTGACATTCTTCACAATGTCTTTTCCGTCATAAAAGCAGGTATTCGAACCGGTACCCATAATGCATGCGATTCCAGGATTATCCCCGCACAACGCCCTTGCCGCTCCAAGCACATCGGATGCAAAACTGCATTCGGGATTACTGAACACCCTCTTGAACGCTCTTTCAAGAACATTGCAGGTAGCTTCAGAAATGACTCCCGCTCCATAAAAGAATATTTCCCGTACTTCAGCTCCCAATACAGGAAAAAGGAATTTCTGGAGAATCTCCACGATATGATCTTCGCTTTGGAAAACAGGGTTTATCCCTTCGGTTGAAACGGAAACGACCGTTCCATCAGAGGCTATCGCCCTCCAGTCGACTTTCGTTGAGCCGCTATCAGCTATCAGACGCATAGTTAGATTTTTTATTTATTGCAAATTCGGTTAATATACGGAAATTTCAAATAATTTGGGCCAAAGCTTCCCGGTAACGTAAATCTTCCCGCTTCTTTCGTCATATGCTATACCGTTCAGTACATCCGCAGTTCTCGGACGCTCGGATACCGGATATATTTTCGAAAGGTCCAATACGGATTCCACTTTCCCGTCAGCCGGATCAATGACTATTATTTCATCCGTAAGATATATATTGGCCCATATCCTGCCGTCAATATATTCCAGTTCATTTATGAAATTGACCGGTTTCCCGGATTTTCTTACTGTAATCCGCTTTCTTTCCATGAATGTCAGAGGATCCAGAAAACGTATTTCGGATGTCCCATCGCTCATAATCAGGCAAGTTCCGTCAGTGGTAAGGCCCCATCCCTCTCCATGCACCGGGAGTGTGCCTGCCAGCCTCATATCCGAAGGATTGTAGACCAGGCAAACGTGTTCCTGCCATGTCAGTATATAGAGAAGCCCGTTTAGCATGCAGGATCCCTCGGCAAAATATTTGGCATCGAAAAATGTATTTTCAAGCACCTTGCCGCTTTTCAGGTCCACTTTTCTGAAAGAAGAAGATCCGTACTGCCCTGTACTTTCATACAGGACTCCGTCTTCGAAAAACAGACCCTGGGTATACGCCTGTGGATCGTGGAAATAAACAGCCTCGACCTTGTAGTTCAATTTTGACGGACGGTTTTCAGCCCGCAGAGGAAAAGACAAAAAAATGAGAAGCACTGCCGGAAACAGTTTCCGGAAAGAGCTTCTCACAAAATATATCAGACTCAATATCATTTCTGCTTTTTCTCCTTGTATTCCATTGCCGCCTTTACAAAAGCCACGAATATAGGCTGTGGATTTTCAGGTGTACTCTTGAGTTCAGGATGGAACTGCACTGCAATGAAAAACGGATGCTCCGGTATTTCCACTATTTCCACAAGACCAGTTTCAGGATTGCGTCCAGAAGGTTTCAGCCCTGCAGCCGCAAGAGCCTCAACGTATTTTCCGTTCACCTCATATCTGTGCCTGTGTCTCTCGGAAATCATGTCCTTTCCGTAAATCATGCGCGCAAGCGTACCTTCTTCAAGTCTGCACTTGTAAGCTCCGAGCCTCATGGTACCGCCTTTTGCGGTCAGACTCTTCTGTTCCTCCATGAGATCTATGACAGGATTCGGGGAATTAGGACGTATTTCAGCAGTAGTGGCATCCTTCATTCCAAGTACATTTCTGGCATATTCGACGACAGCCATCTGCATGCCGAGACATATTCCGAAAAAAGGAATGCCGTTTTCTCTGGCATACCTGACTGATTCTATCTTGCCTTCAAGGCCACGTTCACCGAACCCCGGAGCAACCAGCACCGCATCCATTCCGCCGAGTTTTTCTGCCACATTGGAAGCATCCACATATTCACTGTGTATGGAATGAACATTAACCTTGCATTTGTTTTCCGCACCCGCATGAATGAACGACTCAAGTATCGACTTGTATGCATCTTGAAGTTCAACATATTTTCCGACAAGGGCGATATCAACCTCATGCTCGGGATTGAAAAGCCTGTGCAGAAAATCGTTCCACCGGTCAAGATTAGGAGCTGGCAAATTCTTAAGCGCAAACTTTTCGAGAACGATTTCATCCAGTTTCTCCTTCATCATCGTAAGTGGCACTTCATATATCGTCTTGGCGTCCATCGACTCTATAACTGCATTCGGCTTCACGTTGCAGAAAAGGGCTACTTTTCTTCTCATGTCAGAAGGTATTGGATGCTCTGTACGGCAAACTATGATATCAGGCTGAAGCCCGTCCTGCTGCAGGGTACGTACTGAATGCTGGGTAGGCTTAGTCTTAAGCTCCTTGGCAGCATTCAGATAAGGTACAAGCGTAAGATGTATAAGCACGCAATCCTCCTTCGGCAATTCCCACTGGAGCTGTCTTACCGCCTCAAGAAAAGGAAGGGATTCTATATCCCCCACCGTTCCGCCCAGTTCGGTGATTATAACGTCATAATCGCCTGTATTACCGAGAAGAAGCATTCTTCTTTTTATTTCATCCGTAATATGAGGTACAATCTGCACGGTCTTGCCGAGATAGGCGCCTTCACGTTCCTTATGAATGACAGACCTGTATATTCTCCCTGTTGTAACATTGTTTGCCTTGGATGTAAATACGTTCAGGAACCTCTCGTAGTGACCGAGGTCCAGGTCCGTTTCCGCACCGTCTTCGGTAACGTAGCACTCCCCGTGCTCATATGGATTCAGTGTTCCCGGGTCGACATTGATGTATGGATCGAATTTCTGGATAGTCACCCTCAGATTCCTTGCCTGAAGCAATTTTGCCAAGGATGCCGAAATTATGCCTTTCCCCAAAGAAGAGGTCACACCGCCGGAAACAAATACATATTTTGTGCTCATAAATGAAATAGGATTGTAATTAACGGGATACAAAGGTACAGCATTTATTTCAAATAACCTTATTTTATCATTTTATCTTCATCCGCACCCATAGGAATCCAGGTATAAGCGACCAGAAAAACACTATCGTCTTCCATACGCAATCTATTATCACATTACGTTTTCCGGATTCCACGGCTCTGAAATAAAGGTCTACTGTCTTGTCCAGGGAAATTGTAAAGGGATATTTCCTGCCGCTGATGAAATCGGTATCAACAAAACCAGGTCTCACCGTAGTGAACCTTATGTCCAGCCCCAAAATGGAAGACTTCTGCTCAAGCGCCTCCATGAATGCGGAAATGAATCTCTTTGTAGCCGAATAAGCCGGAGCGGAACCGAGCCCTTTCGTAGAAGCTACCGAACCGGTAGCGACAATATGTCCCCTGATTCCGTTACGTGCAAAATAATCAAATGCATGACAGGCACACATTACAAAGCCCGTAGCATTCACGTCTACAGTTCTCAATTCCATATCGGCATCCATCCCGTATGAAGACTTGCCGTATCCGGCATTGTATATGAACGTGTCAAAACCGTCCATCTCCCAGGCAAGTTTTTCGATGGAAGGCTCTACCGCATTCCGGTCAGTGACATCGAAAACAGATATAAACACACGGTCAGGAGCCGAATTCTTTATTTCCTCAAGCAGCTCTTTCCTTCTGCCCGTGATACCCACAATACATCCCCCGGCGATATATTTTTCTGCAAGCCCCTTACCTATACCGGAAGTAGCACCCACTATAATCACTTTTCTCATCATTCCCTGTACAGTTTGACATTTCTCACGGAGAATTTCCCTCCGACCGCTCTGTAAAGATGCTCGTCGAATTCATATACACCTCTTGGCAGCGTTTCAAAATAATATCGGATTCCATCAGAACGCACTTCCCTGTAACACTGCACTCCCCACATGTACATAAGTCCGGATTTCTCAACCACCGGACGCAACTCCGGTGTTGATATGCCCTCCATGACCATGTAATCCATGAAAAGAGGAGAAGAAACCCTGTATTTTACTGAAACGAAACTGTCATCATATTTTCTTTCATATGTAACGGATGCTCCGTTGAAATCAGGATCCAGATCTTCCACCGGTACCGTCCTGCAAGTGGAGATCATTACCACAAGAGGAGATGCTGATCTGTTTCTGAACAGCATTCCTCCATCGCCTGACTGTATTCCTTTCTTCTCCCAGACACCGTTTTCCGCAGATGCGACAAGACCGCATACAGTGAATGAAGGTTTCTTCCTTATCTTATATGATTCCGACAATATCATTTCCACAGCTTTCAATGTAGTCATAGACGTACCCCAGTCGTACATCGAACGCTGCATCATCACCCACCTGTATATTCCGGAAGCAGTATCCATATCACCGGAACCGGCAAAAAGGCTGTAAAGCAGCAGATGGGCGTCCATTTCAGCATCGAAATTCCCGTCCGCCATAGACGCATTAGGGAAAATCACATATCCGTCCCTTAGGACGGCATAATCCCTCAAGACATCAAGTACCGAATCCCTCTTGCCGTACATTCCTAATCTTCCGGCAACATCGGCCACATAAGCCATCTTCCGTACCGAAGCGGCATGATAGTCCGCAAATGAACGTATTTTAGAAGACAGCAGTGCAAACCTTGAAGAGAGTGCAGCATTCCCGGACTTCACGCCGGAAATATTCCTTAGGGAAGCATACCTGAGCACATTCTCAGGCAATGAAACCACATATGCCGAATCCATACTTGCAAAGGATCTGTCAAGATAACCCATTGCCCTGTCAAACGCATCACCCGCCTTATCTGCAAGCACAAGCATTCCCTTGCGCTCAAGATATTTCATCTGTTCCGCAAAAGAAAGCGTCATATCAAAAGAAGACCGCATGCCACTTATCCACGGGAATCCGCCATCCGCATTCGCAAATTCAAGAAGTTTGTCCATACCGGCAGGTTTTCCGGGAGCCTTGGCTGCAGGATCCGTCCCGGCCAGAGAAGCAAGGATCATTTCCGAAACATACCTGCACAAAGCCGTTGTGAACGTCGGACTTTCACGCTCGGAAAGTGTATACGAGGTACTTCTGGCAAGTTCGACAGGAGATATGACCTTGATGTCGAATGAACGGGCGTCATCAGGATAAGGTATCTCCATCGTCGACTTACCGTCTACAAGATATGCATGGGAAACAAACTGTTCCTCTTCTGAAGGCAGTATATCGATGATTCCGGTGACTGCATCCCTTTCATTCCCTGCCACGACTCCATATTCATAACGGATATTTTCTACCGTACCGTGAGGGATCATGATACTGAACACTTCCGATACTTCCTCTCCCTGTCTGATTGAAAGCCTGCGCTCCTGACTGAATATCTTTTTCCCAACTGAATCCTCCGCCTTGAGGTAAACGACTGCATCCACGCAGTCTGTTTTGCTCCATGCAGCGTTTTTCATAAAAGCCCCTACCTCCACTGACAGAGAATCGCCTTCACGCAGGAATTTAGGGATTCCGGCCCTTACGGAAATATTCTTGTAGACTGAGTAAATGCAGTCCGCACCGGCAGTCAGAACATCCGCAGTATGGGCAAATGCAATGATCCTGTATTCGGAAAGAAGGTCTCCACCTTTTACGGTAAGTTCAGCTTCTCCGTCCGCATCCGTCACAAGATGCATGACCTTCAATGCCGATTCGGAAAAATTCGATCGCGTCCCGTTTTCGTTCATTACGGAACTTCCAGCCGCAGAATCTTCTGCCACTGCATCGTTATCGGATATTGCCAGTTTCGCTTCCATTACGGCAGCCGGCGCCGCACCTGAAGCATAAAGGGTATTCGATCTTGCCAAACTTATTGCCGGATAGTATGAAACCGATGAACATGTAATGTATGGAGCATAAGGAACAGGAGTCCGATAGGCAGACAGATGGAAAGAATTCTCACCGAACCTGTCAAGAGACCTGTTGTATGCGGAAACAGCCAGTTCGGCTGAAACCGGATTCCCGTAACGGTCCGTAACACGAAGTTTAAGGGAGGATTTTTCCCCTGATCTTATCGAATCCGGCTTTTCCACCAGTTCCATTTTTATGAAAGGATTATCCTTTTTCCTGCCATAATCCATAAGAGTATGGAAAGGTTTTCCTTCACGGACAGCAAATACAGACAGCTGCACATTGTCCGGCCATTCGGAAGCATACGGAATTTCCAGAATCCGCATCCCGTCATCGAGTTCCACAACTTTGCTGTACAGCACCTTCTCATAATACAGAATTTCCGCCAGCATGCTCATTTTTCTTTCCGAAGTGCCTGCCACGGCTCTGATCATCTCATCGGTAGAAGGCAGACCGGAAACGAACATCACCGTATCCATTCCCTCAGGCAGAGTATCTGCATAAGGATCGACATAATGGAACGGTTTTCTGAAAACAGCCTTCTTCCCGGATTTTTCTGCTGAAAGTTCAAGTACATAACGTCCTGGCGACTGAATTGCATCTGTACATATGGATTCTCCGTCGGATACCGTCCCGGAAATGACAGTATGCAGACCATCATATGTAACTATACGATAATTTATATCCGCGTCCACATGTCCTGAATTTACGCCGGATGCCTCGGGGAAGAACCTGTTCTCCATGCCCTTCAAAAGCACATCAGGAATATCGCATGACAACAGAAGAGGCTCGGCACATACGCTGATATGTTTTACGGCAGTCACAAGCTCGCCGTCCGGAGACAATGACCTTAAAGAAATCCTTATAAAACCAGGTATCTTCACAAGTGGCGCAGCCGCATTTTCGGGACGTTCTCCAACGGGGAAGCTTATTTCAAAACAACCATTTTCATCAGTCCCTACCGTAAGTTCCGGAACATTTCCGGAAGATACTTCCACGGAAATTTCGCGTCCCTCCACACTGAAACCGGCATCCGAGACAAGCCTCCCGCTTACATGTACAGTATCTCCGTATGTATAAAGATCATCCTTTCTGTCAAGCTCAATCCTTAATGCAGGGATATGGTAATCCTCTATCCTGAAACTTGCAGAAGTCAGGTATTCGTCGCCTCTTCTGACTTCAGCCACATATGAACCCATTCTCGCCCCTCTGCATTCAAAACCATATGATGCAGACCCGAATCCGTTCGTTTCGAGCAAGGTTTCATCTTCAAGTTTTCCTCCGGGAGAATATATTTTTAGAGTCAGTTTTTCACCCTGCAGGGTTTTCCTTACCCCTGAAGGGTCCTGATTGAAAAGAATAACCTTCAATAGAGCCGTATCTCCGGGCATATACAGTTTTCTGTCTGAAAACAGGACCGACATCATCCGTGCCTTTTCAGTTCGCCCGCCAGATCTCAATGTACGCACAGGAAGTACTGGAGAAGTAGAGTCACCACCTGCAATCACATTTGCATAAAGGTTATTGTCATAACCTGAGACAAAATCTTCAAAACCGCACAATGAAAGGTCTTTTGTGCCAACAGGTGTATAGAAAGTTGTATTCCCGTCAAAATCACGCTTGTAAAACATTACGGATGCAGATGACAACGGGGTTCCGGTTTTCATGTCCGTAACGTAGATGGAAGCTCCATCCTCCGATGCCCTTGTAGCAAAAAACACATTCGTAACAATGAACCTGTGCATCGGGAGATAATCCGTTCCTCCACTTGCAACCACAATATATTCTCCTGTTTCATCCATCTGACAGGAAATCACCGTATCCCTTTCAACTGCAATTTTCATATTTTCGAAATGCACTTCAAGATCAAGCACTTTCTCAAACTTGCTTGCATAAAACGCGATTGAATCCGCATTACAGTCAAGACTTCTGAACCTGCATGCATCAGGCAATCTGTAAACTGAGGCATTTACGGTATCAGCATTGACGACCGATAACGAAAGCCTGACGTTCTGTCCTGGGTAGAAAACAGACGACTCCGCTGTCATTTTGACGCGCCTGGCCTTCATGGACTCCAGATGCGTGAATATCATTCTGTAATCCGACTTGTATACGGCATCATCCGAACAGTACGCAAATTCTTCCAGAACAGACTCCGAAAACACCGAAATACTTTCCAGCAGGTTTCCGTTCACTGGAGAGGAAGAATATGCAATCCTTGACTCAAGCAGTATCTTCTTGAATGCGACAGGCAGTATTTCCGGTTCGTGGCCGTACTCATACAACATCCTGTTTACCTCTTCGAGTTCCGATTCCGGATCTCCGCTATACTCAAGCTCATTCCTGAGCAATCTGTATTTTACACAGGCATAACTGCCGTCAGGAACAACGGCAATCATTTCGTCCAGTATTCTTTTCCTGTGTCCGGCATCATGGTCGTTCCAATATATTGCAGAGAGGACCGCTTCCTTCAGGGATACTGCCCTGTAACCGTCGATTATATAGTAATTGAAAAGATCATTGAATGCCTCCAGCAATCCTGAAGCATCAGCCTCGGAGGATACTTTATCATATTCCATTACTAAAACATCGTCTATATCGGGAAGAGCATACTCAGAACCGTACATATCCCTCATGAAAAGGCTGTAGAAAAGGTTCTCGATCCTGCCGGAGAAATATTCCCCGTAATTTCCGTACTCGTCCCTTAGCGACAGATAAGAGAAGCGGTCTACTCTGGAAGATGCATTCTCAAGCCTTTTCATTTGCCCAAGTGCCTCAATAGCTTCGGAAGGGGTGTCTATACCCTCTGCAAAACATTTTTCAAGACGGTTTCTGCTTTCGGTCACTATACTCTGCTGCGCGACGGAAACAACCGAAAACAACATGCAGCATGCCAGAACGAACAGTTTATCTGCTTTCATAATATCAAATAATTAGTTCATCATGACTATAAAGCTACAAAAATTATACTATAATGTGTATATTCGCAATCATATAAAGATTTAATGAAAAAGACATGAATAAGGAAATTTCACTTCTGATACTGGCTGCAGGAATGGGCAGCAGATATGGAGGCCTGAAACAGGTCGATCCTCTCGGTCCGTCTGGAGAAACCATTATGGACTATTCAATCTACGATGCCGCCAAATCGGGATTTACAAAAGTCGTATTCGTAGTCCGGGAATTTTTTAAAGAGGATTTTGAAAAAAGGATAAGGGAAAAATACGCCGGTATCATCAAACTGGAATTCGTGGCACAGGAGATATCGTCCGTACCTGATGGATGTGCATACAATGGGGCAAGAGTGAAACCATGGGGAACGGCACACGCCATACTTATGGCCCGTAACTGCATAAACGGTCCTTTTGCAGTAATAAATGCCGATGATTTCTACGGGAGGCATTCCTTTGAGGTACTGGCCCGCTTTCTGAAGGAAAATGAAGATTCGGAAGGCAAATACTGCATGGTAGGATTCAAGATCCTCAACACGTTGTCCGAAAGCGGCGGCGTTTCAAGAGGAATATGTTCGGCAGACGACAAAATGTACCTTACGTCGGTAGAAGAACACCACAAAATCATGCTGCAGGATGGCAAACTGACAGGACTTGACCATAACAAGGAAATAACCGATATCAACAGGGACGCCCTTGTTTCAATGAACATGTGGGGATTCGGACATGATATTTTCAAAAGGATAGAAAACGATTTCAAGACATTCCTGTTTGAAAACGGGGACAGACTTGATTCAGAATTCTACATTCCGACAGTAGTCAACGGAATGCTCCTGGACGGTTCAGCATCCGTAAAAGTCCTGTCTACAGATTCCGAATGGTTCGGTGTTACATACAAGGAAGACCGGGAAGCAGTTGTGAAGAAGATAGGCGAACTCGTTGCAGAAGGGAAATACCCAAGTCCTCTGTTCTGAAAACGGGGAAAAGCTGTACATAAGCTGTAATACGATTAAAGGGGCCGACCCAAAAGAGGATTTTTGAGGTCGGCTTCTTTTGTGTAATGCAGAATGATATTCGGTTGCAATATTTCAGGTTGCAGCCGATTTTTTT
>CASFPH010000017.1 GCA_949296645.1 uncultured Bacteroidales bacterium | reverse complement strand
ACAGGGAAGGACCCACGATAGTGGGAGGGGTTTCCGAAGTCATCCTGACCGTATTATATAATGAAAAAAGAGAGTGTGACCTTTTGGGTCACCCCCTTTTTAATTTACTGCCTCAAGCAACATCCTGTTCTGTATTATCCGTTTTGGCTGCAGTTTTACATACTTCGGAAATCTTTAACATTTAGAAATAAAAAAGTGTATGAATATTGCAAAGTAATTTTTAAATTTGAAGATGGAAATTTTTAAACAGACAAGAATATGCAAAACAAACTGCAGGAACTGACAGACAAACTCTACAACGAAGGTCTGTCAAAAGGCAAAAAAGAAGCCGAAGAACTTCTGGCAAAAGCTGAAAAGCAGGCTGCTGACATACTGGCCGATGCAAAAAAACAGGCTGAAAAGATAATATCGGATGCTAAAAAGGAATCCGAGGAAATGGAAAACAAAACCAGAAGCGACCTGAAAATGGCTTCATCCCAGATAATAGCCACCTTGAAACAACAGATTGAAAATGCAATTGTTTCAAAGGTAACATCAGACAATATAAAAGCTGCCGTTTCGGACATTGAACTGATGAAAAATCTCATAACCACAATCGCCAAGGCCTTTAATCCGGATTCTTCAAAAGCAGTTCCATTATGCGTCATTCTTTCCGAAGAAATGAAATCGGATCTTGACAATTTCCTGAAGAATGAACTTTCAAAGAATCTCAATACAGGAATCGAAGTAAAATACGACAGACTCAAATCCGGCGGTTTCAAAATAGGCCCTAAAGACGGATCATACATCATAAGTTTTACGGACAAGGACTTCGAAGCTCTGGTAGCAGAATATCTGAGACCTAAAACAAGAGAACTTCTATTCTGATCATGGCGAACTATCATTACATAATAGCCGGTCTCCCGTCACTTGTTCTTGATTACCAAAGCGGCAAGAACTTCTCTTATCAGGATATCCGCAACAATATAGCGGAAATGTGCTCCGTAAAGGACATCCGCCTGATTGAATGGCTTGAATTCGGATTCAACGAAGAAAATCTATGCAGCCATATATACAGGGCTGCGGAAAAGTCAGACGACAATTTCATAAGACAATACTACGCATTCGACAGGTCCGTAAGAAATGCCATAGCCGCCCATAATGCTAAAGAACTCGGATTCGAAACGTCCAGGTACACCATAGGGGAAATTCCGGATGACTTTGAAGAAATTTCAAAAGTCAGAAACATTCTTTCGACCGGCGACATAATCGAAAAGGAAAAACAGATCGACAGACTCAGGTGGGACAAAGCCAACGAGATTACGGCATTCAACTACTTCGACATTGACGTAATCCTCGCTTTCCTGCTCAAGGCGAAAATTGTCGACAGATGGAACAGCCTCGACAAGGAAACCGGATCAAAAATGTTCGAGGAACTCGTAAACGAAGTAAGGGGAACCTTCAAGGGCATTAACAAAGAAAATTAAAACATATAAATATGACAACCAAAGGAAAAGTAACAGGCATCACTTCCAACCTCGTAACGATAGAGGTTGACGGCCCTGTCGCTCAAAATGAAATATGCCTCATTGATCTGGAAGGAGTAAAACTGATGGCAGAAGTCATAAAGGTGACCGGGAAAAACGCCTTTGTCCAGGTATACGAAAGTACACGAGGACTTAAAACTGGAGACAAGGCAGAATTTCAGGGATACATGCTCGAAGCCACATTAGGTCCGGGAATACTCTCAAGCAACTATGACGGTCTGCAGAACAACCTTTCAACAATGAAAGGCGTATTTCTGGAAAGAGGCGAGTACACATCTCCGCTTGACACTGAAAAACAGTGGGACTTCACTCCGATAGCAAAAGAAGGAGACATCGTTTCCGCTGCCGACTGGCTGGGTGAAGTAAAGGAAGGATGGCTTCCACACAAGATAATGGTACCGTTCTCTTTCAAGGGGAAATATACAGTAAAATCCGTCGCTTCTGCAGGACAGTACAGAATAAACGATACTATCGCAGTCGTAACGGACGATTCAGGCGACGACCACAATATCACGATGGTGCAGAAATGGCCTGTAAAGGTAGCCATAACGGCATATAAGGAAAAACCGAGACCCTACAGGGTAATGGAAACTGGAGTCAGGATCATAGACACACTCAATCCTATAGCTGAAGGAGGTACCGGATTCATCCCCGGACCATTCGGCTGCGGAAAGACAGTCCTCCAGCATGCCATTGCAAAACAGGGTGAAGCGGACGTCATAATAATGGCTGCCTGCGGAGAACGTGCAAACGAGGTTGTGGAAATATTCACTGAATTTCCAGAACTGGTAGACCCGAGAACAGGCAGAAAGCTAATGGAAAGGACAACCATCATCTGCAACACCTCCAACATGCCTGTGGCAGCCCGTGAAGCATCCGTATACACGGCAATGACGATAGGCGAATATTACAGGGCAATGGGTCTGAAAGTTCTTCTGCTCGCAGACTCCACATCAAGGTGGGCACAGGCACTGAGAGAAATGAGTAACAGAATGGAAGAACTGCCTGGTGCGGACGCTTTCCCGGTTGACCTTCCTGCAATAATCTCCAACTTCTACGCACGTGCCGGCATAGTCACGCTGAACAATGGAAAAACAGGCTCCGTAACATTCATAGGAACCGTATCACCTGCCGGAGGTAACCTGAAGGAACCGGTTACCGAATCAACCAAAAAGGCGGCAAGATGTTTCTACGCACTTTCTCAAAACAGGGCAGACAGAAAAAGATACCCTGCCGTGGACCCTATCGACTCATACTCGAAATATCTCGAATATCCTGAAATCATAGAATATCTCCAGAAAAGAGTGGAAAGCGGATGGGTTGACAAGGTAAACAAAGCCAAAAACATCATCAAGCAGGGAAAGGAATCATTCGAACAGATAAACATCCTCGGAGACGACGGAGTACCTATGGAATACCATGAAAGATACTGGAAATCCGAGCTCATCGACTTCATAATCCTGCAACAGGACGCATTCGACGACATAGATGCCTCCACTCCTATGGAAAGACAGGAATTCATGCTGACAAAGGTTCTTGAAATATGTGACAGAAAGTTCGACTTCGATGGATTCGAAGAGTGCAACGCCTATTTCAAGGAAATCATAAACATCATGCGCCAGATGAACTATTCAGAGTTCAACAGCGACAAATTCAAAGGATATCTTGAGCAACTTAACAATAAGATCAACCAGCAATGACAAATAAAGCATTTCAAAGAATATATACACAGTTGGAAGCCATAACCAAGGCAACTGTGTCCCTGAAGGCTCAAGGGGTCAGCAACGATGAACTTGCGACGGTTGCAGGAAGACTTGCACAGGTCGTAAAAATAAAGGGAGACCTCATTACTCTTCAGGTGTTTTCAGGAACAGACGGTATCGCAACCGATGCGGAAGTGATTTTCTTCGGAGAACCGCCAGCACTGAATGTAAGCGACGAACTTTCAGGCCGGTTCTTCAATGCATACGGAGAACCGATAGACAATGGCCCCAAGGTGGAGGGTGAAAGAAGATATATCGGAGGACCTTCGGTCAATCCATATAAAAGGAGACAGCCTTCCCAGTTGATTCCTACAGGAATTGCAGGTATCGACCTGAACAACACCCTCGTATCCGGACAGAAAATTCCGTTCTTTGCAGACCCGGACCAGCCGTATAACCAGGTAATGGCAAGCGTTGCACTCAGGGCTGACGTTGACAAGATCATACTCGGTGGTATGGGACTTTCCAACGACGATTACCTGTACTTCAAACAGATGTTCGAGAATGCAGGTGCTCTGGACAAAATCATAAGTTTCGTCAACACTACGGACCAGCCTCCCGTGGAAAGGCTTCTGATTCCAGACATGGCACTTACTGCAGCAGAATATTTTGCGGTAGACAAAAACCAGAAAGTGCTTGTGCTCCTTACGGACATGACACTCTACGCCGATGCACTCTGTATAGTAAGCAACCGTATGGACCAGATTCCTTCAAAGGACTCCATGCCGGGTTCGCTCTATTCGGACCTTGCAAAAATATACGAGAAAGCCGTACAGCTTCCTGACGGAGGTTCCATAACCATCATCGCTGTGACTACTCTGAACAACGGGGATATCACTCATGCAATTCCGGACAACACAGGTTATATCACGGAAGGACAGCTTTACCTGAGAACAGACACCGATACCGGAAAGGTCATCATAGACCCGTTCAGATCCCTTTCACGTCTGAAACAGCTTGTAATAGGAAAACAGACAAGGGAAGACCACTCCCAGGTAATGAACACAGGAGTAAGATTGTACGCAGATGCTGCAAATGCTAAGACCAAACTTGAAAACGGTTTTGACCTCAGCGACTACGACATGAGATGCCTCAACTATGCGAAAGACTATTCCAACAGACTGCTGGCAATAGACGTAAACATTAAAATAGAAGAAATGCTAGATACTGCATGGGAGCTTTTTGCAAAACATTTCAAGAAAGCCGAACTGGGTATCAAGCAGGAACTTGTTGACAAATATTGGAAAGGTAACGACTGATTATGGCAATAAAATTCCAGTTTAACAAAACCTCCCTGAATGACCTCAACAAACAGCTTAAGGTCAGGATGACTGCGCTCCCTACTCTCAAGAACAAGGAGTCCGCTCTCCGCATGGAAGCGAAAAGGGCACGCAAAAGATCGGAGGAACTTCTGGAAGAACTGCAGGCATCACTCAGGAAATACGATTACATAGCGGGGCTGTGGAACGAATTCCAGCCGGGCCTCGTTACCGTGGAAGATGTGGAACTCGAAACGGTGAAAATTGCGGGAGTAAGGACACCTGCCCTTAAAAACGTAAAATACATCGTCCATGATTTCAACACATTCCGCAAGCCGCTCTGGTATGCTGAAGGAGTAAGACTTCTTCAGAAACTTGCCCAGATAGGCATCGAGTCTGAAATCTATCTTGAAAAGATGAAGCTGCTGGATTTTGCCAGAAAGAAAACTACACAGAAAGTGAACCTCTACGAAAAGGTCCAGATACCGGGATATCAGGAAGCTATCCTGAAAATAAAAAGGTATATGGAAGACGAGGAAAATCTTTCCAAGGCTGCACAGAAAATAGTAAAGAACAGACATCAAGCAGAAGAGGAGGAAGAAAACAATGATAACTAAGATGAGCAAATACTCGTTCATCCTGCCCACAAGCGGACTGGATGAGTTTCTGGAATCCGCTCAGGACCTCGGGCTGATGGATATAACCAGGAAATCCCGTGCTTTCAACAAGGATTCCCGTAAAATGTTCGATACGGCATTTTCATACAGGACGGCAATAAAAAACCTAAAGGCCTTCGACAAGAATATCGAGGCATCTGAAAAGGGACTCCCTTCCGACGGTGAAGAACTTCTTGCCATGACCGAAGATCTTTTCGGCAGGTTAAAAAAACAGGAAAACTCACTGAAGGCATTCAACAGGGAAATGGCAGAAGCTTCCCTGTGGGGGGACTTCGACAGCAATGACATTTCCAGAATAAAGGAACTGGGATATTCAATAAAGTTCTATTCTGTACCTGAAAACAAATACGACAGTACCTGGGAAAACGAGTATGCCATACAGATACTCAACATAAACGGAGGCAGAATATACTTTGCCGTACTGTTTCCAGAAGGGGAAGAACTGCCGTTCAAACTGATCGAAGCCAAATTTCCCGAAAAATCCGTTTCAGAATATGAATCCCTTGTAAGGGAAACAGAAAAAGAAATATCGGAAATACGATCAGACATCAGGCACATAGCAGACAATGTCGAAATTCTTGTCGGAGAAAATGAGAAGCTCAAGGAAAGGATTGAGATGTATATGGCCAAAGACTCCGTACAGAAGGAAGGCGAAGGCTCCATAAGCATACTCGAAGCATTCGCACCTGTATCCCAGGATGGAGATATAACATCGTTCCTTGACAGCAAGGAAGTGATATATCTGAAAGAAGAGGCCAAAGAAGAAGACAATCCGCCTGTCAAACTCAAGAACAATGCGTTTGCAAGACTTTACGAACCGATAGGCGAACTTTACATGCTGCCAAAATACGGTGAACTTGACCTAACTCCTTACTTCGCTCCGTTCTACATGCTGTTCTTCGGTCTGTGCCTTGGAGACATAGGCTACGGAATAGTCCTGGTAATAGTAGGAATGATAGCAAAGATAAAACTTCCTGCCTTGAAACAGTACGCTTCACTGGTACAGCTGCTGGGACTGGGATCCATAATAATGCCAATGCTATCGGGCACATTCTTCGGAATGAAACTCGCTGAGATACTTCCTATGTCTGACTCTGTAAAAGGACTGTTTTTCAGCGATATCCAGATGTTCTGGTTTGCAATAATATTTGGAGTTTTCCAGATAGTTTTTGCAAAAATGCTGAGAGGAATATCACAGATAATAATGAAAGGCATTAAATACGGACTCGCTGACATAGGATGGGCGCTACTCATAACCTCTGCAGCATTCGGATATGCAGCGATGGAAGGAAACGATATACTGCCTTCATCCGTGATGACAGGACTTGCTGCCGGAGGTGCGGCACTCATACTGTTGTTCAGTGTTACTGAAGGAAACATTTTCCTGAGAGTAATAAAGGGAGTCACTTCATTCTGGGACATAACATCGGTATTCGGGGATGTTCTCTCATACATACGACTTTTCGGACTGGGTACTGCCGGAGGAATCCTCGGCATGGTGGTCAATTCCGTAGCCGGACAAATGAGCGGACTTCCGTACGTAGGCTGGTTGTTTGCAGGACTTATGCTTCTTGTCGGACACATTGCAGTATTGTTCCTGTCAGGACTTGGAGCATTCGTCCATCCAATGCGTCTGACATTCGTCGAATTCTACAAGAATTCCGGATTTGAAGGCGGAGGACGTGCATTCAGACCGTTCAGAAAAAAATAAATAACAAAGCAATAAAAAACGAATAATCAATAAACAATAAAATTAAAAAGAAAATGGAAACTTTACCTCTAATCCTGGCCTACGTCGGTATGGCCGCCATGTTGGCAATTTCATGTATCGGTAGCACAATCGGAGTAACAATCGGCGGAAACGCCACAGTTGCATCATTGAAAAAGAACCCTGACATATTCGGTTCTGCAATGATATTGTGCGCGCTTCCTTCAACACAGGGACTTTACGGATTTGCCGGATTCTTCCTTATCCTAAACAAACTCACAGAAGCAACCGCACTTTCATTGGGAAGCGGACTTGCAATCTTCGCATCAGGACTTGCACTTGGAGTAGTAGGCTATTACTCGGCCATCAAACAGGCAAGACTTATAGCAAACGGTGTAAACGAAATGGGTAACGGAAACGACGTATTCGGAAAAACACTTATCCTCGGAGTATTCCCTGAACTTTACGCCATCCTTGCCTTTGCAGCAACATTCCTTGTTTGGATCACACTGTAAAATTAATTACGAAATAAGAACAAAAAATCAAGAGACTGTATCTTCTTTCAGATACGGTCTTTTTTTTTCAGGTGAGTCTGCAAGCCGTATTTTCGTATATCACTGAAAATCGAATAAGAACCACGAAGCCGCAAACAGACTCGCCTGCAGCTGAAGTGAAAAGAGACACCAAAAAATCGAAAAGGTGTGAAACCGCTCGGGTATCTCACCTTTTCTTATGAGTGTTTATCGCTTGTATCGATATTTACTTGACTTCCTCAAAGTCTACGTCGGTAACTTCTCCGTCGCCTTTACCACCGTTCTGGCTACTCTGGCCACCCTGAGTTCCCTGTTGTGCTCCGCTCTGAGGACCTTGCTGCTGCGCTGCATTCGCCATATCGGCGGAAGCTGCATGCCATGCATTATTCAATTCTTCAGTTGCTTTGTCTATCGCTACAAGATCAGATGCCTTGTGAGCCTCTTTCAGTTTGTTGAGAGCTGTTTCGATTGCACCTTTCTTGTCTGCTGGAATCTTGTCGCCATATTCCTTAAGATTCTTTTCTGACTGGAAAATCATCGCATCAGCAGCGTTTATCTTATCGACCCTTTCACGTTCAGCCTTATCCGCAGCCTCATTCGCCTTGGCTTCGTCCCTCATCCTCTTGATTTCATCCTCAGTAAGACCGGAAGAAGCTTCGATACGGATCTTCTGTTCCTTGCCGGTACTCTTGTCCTTCGCTGATACATTGAGGATACCGTTTGCATCGATATCGAATGTCACCTCAATCTGAGGCACGCCTCTAGGAGCAGGTGTAATTCCGTCAAGATGGAAACGTCCTATAGTCTTATTGTCCTTAGCCATAGGCCTTTCACCCTGAAGGACATGTATTTCAACTGAAGGCTGGTTATCGCTCGCAGTACTGAATACTTCAGACTTTCTTGTAGGTATGGTAGTGTTGGATTCTATCAGTTTCGTCATTACACCGCCGAATGTTTCGATACCGAGAGAAAGCGGAGTAACATCAAGAAGAAGCACATCCTTCACATCACCAGCAAGCACACCACCCTGGATTGCTGCACCTACAGCCACCACTTCATCAGGATTGACACCTTTTGAAGGAACCTTTCCGAAGAACTTCTGAACTATTTCCTGAATTGCAGGGATACGTGTAGAACCACCTACGAGAATAACTTCATCTATATCAGAAGGATTGAGTCCTGCATCCTTAAGAGCCTGACGGCAAGGTTCGATGGTACTCTGGATAAGTCTGTCGGCAAGCTGTTCGAATTTTGCTCTTGAGAGTGTTTTTACAAGATGTTTAGGAACACCGTCAACAGGCATTATATAAGGAAGGTTGATTTCCGTAGATGTCTGGCTTGAAAGTTCAATCTTAGCCTTTTCAGCAGCTTCCTTCAGTCTCTGAAGAGCCATAGGGTCCTTTCTGAGGTCAAGGCCGTTGTTTTCAGCCTTAAATTCATCTGCCAGCCAATCTATGATAACCTGGTCGAAGTCATCACCTCCAAGGTGAGTATCACCGTTTGTAGATTTCACTTCGAACACACCGTCACCCAATTCCATGATGGATATATCGAATGTACCGCCACCGAGGTCATATACGGCAACCTTCATATCCTTGTTCTTCTTGTCAAGGCCGTATGCAAGAGCTGCAGCAGTAGGTTCGTTTATGATTCTCTTCACTTTCAGACCTGATATCTCGCCGGCTTCCTTTGTCGCCTGACGCTGTGAATCGCTGAAATATGCAGGCACGGTAATTACGGCTTCCGTAACTTCCTGACCAAGATAATCTTCAGCAGTTTTCTTCATCTTCTGGAGAATCATTGCCGAAATTTCCTGAGGAGTATACATTCTACCGTCTATATCCACACGCGGAGTATTGTTGTCGCCTCTTACAACCTTGTAAGGGACACGGCTTACTTCCGTCTGTACCTGATCGAATGTTTCACCCATAAATCTCTTGATTGAGAAAATGGTCTTGTGAGGATTTGTGATTGCCTGACGTTTTGCAGGATCACCTATTTTTCTTTCACCGTTGTCTGAAAAAGCCACGATTGAAGGAGTTGTCCTTTTTCCTTCACTGTTTATGATGACTGCCGGCTCATTGCCTTCCATCACTGCTACACATGAGTTGGTAGTACCTAAGTCAATTCCAATAATCTTTCCCATAATTCCTATTTTTTATTTTATTATTTTTGTTTTCAGTTTATTTACCAATGTCTCCCGGTATCCACCGAAGCGGCATTTGCAATATCATATAACGATTATTATGCCAAAGACGGACGGGTGACACTTTGTCAGTAAATTGAATATATTGTTTATGTCATAAATATTTTATTGCTTTGCATCGTTTATCGAACAAACAACTAAATTTCAATCATGTCAGTACAAGGTGAAGCAAGGGTTATGACAACCCACAGATTACTGGAAATGAAACAAAAAGGTGAGAAGATCGCCATGATAACGGCATATGACTACACCTTTGCAAAAATAGTGGATGAAGCCGGCGTCGACATCATTCTGGTCGGAGACAGCGCAGCCAATGTCATGGCAGGCCATGAAACGACTATTCCGATAACAATCGACCAGATGATATATCATGCACAAAGTGTCATGAGGGCAGTAAAAAACCCGCTTGTAGTGGTGGATATGCCTTTCGGAACATATCAGGGAAACTCGAAGGAAGCCGTATTCTCCGCAATACGGATAATGAAGGAATCGGAAGCAGATGCCGTAAAGGTTGAAGGAGGTTCTGAAGTTATGGAGTCCATCACACGAATCCTGTCGACCGGAATTCCTGTAATGGGACATCTTGGACTCACTCCGCAGTCAATACATAAGTTCGGCACCTATGCTGTACGTGCAAAGGAACAGGCCGAAGCAGACAAGCTCGTTGAAGATGCAGTCGCTCTTGAAAAGGCAGGGTGTTTTGCTATAGTTCTCGAAAAGATTCCGGCTGCACTCGGCAAAAAAGTAGCCGAAATGCTGTCAATACCTGTCATAGGCATAGGCGCAGGCAGATATGTGGACGGACAGGTCCTTGTCATGCACGACATGTTGGGACTCAACAACAATTTTTCGCCCAGATTCCTGAGAAGATATGCAAATCTGCATGACGAATCGCTCAAAGCGTTCAAATCCTACGTCAAGGACGTGAAGGAATGCGACTTCCCGAATAACAGCGAACAATACTGATACAGGATACCGTAAGATGAAAGAGGGAACCGGAAATGCTTACAGGAAAATAAATGAGGCGGAATTCAAGGATATCGCTTCAAGAATACTGTATGAGGATAATCATATACTGATATTCAACAAAAGATCAGGAGAAATAGTCCAGGGAGATAAAACCGGAGATGAACCTCTGAGCGAAACGATCAAATGCTTCATTGCGGAACGCGATGCAAAGCCGGGACGGGTATTTTTAGGTGTCACACACAGACTGGACAGACCTGTAAGCGGAATATGTATTTTCGCCAAAACATCAAAAGCACTGGAAAGACTCAACAAGGCATTCAGAGACGGAGAAGTCAGGAAAATATACTGGGCACTGCTATGCGCCAGACCTGTACCTGACGAATGCGAACTCAAACACTATATAGGACGCAACGAAAAACAAAACAGATCATATGCTTACAAGGAACCGCACCCAGACACAAAAGAAGCACGCCTTATATACAAATTCATAAAAAGTACTGAAAAATACCACCTGGTACTAATCAGACTTCTGACAGGAAGACACCACCAGATCAGATGTCAGATGTCTGCCATAGGATGTCCCATAAAGGGTGACCTGAAATACGGAGCACCGCGATCGAACAGGGACGGAGGCATATCGCTTCACGCCGGAGAAATAACATTCACCCATCCGGTAAAAAAGGAACGTATGGCGATAAAGGCCCTTCCTGAAAGCTGGCCCTATGGAATCATTGACGACATGTAATTACGGAACCTCAGAATTCAGCTTCTGTCTGATTCTATCAGTGATTACCCCGATATCTGAAAGCCGACATGTTCCTGCCGGCAGCTTCAGCTTCCCTTATCATGGTTGAAGAAACCTCTATAATAGGAGCATCAAGGATTCTGACAACATCCCCGTATCTTTCAGAAATAGTATGAAGATCGTATCCAAGTCGCGGGTACACCCATATTCCTGCCATGGACATTATATCTTCATATCTGTACCATTTATTAAAAAGCGACAGATTGTCAGCCCCCATAACAATCACGAATTCCGTATCAGGTTCCCTTTTTACGAATTCCTCTACGGTATTGACCGTATAATAAGGGGAAGGCATGGAAAACTCAATATCCGAAACTTCAATATCAAGTCCCGAACCGCAAACCGCACTTTTCAGAGCCACAAGTCTTTCCGTAGCATTCGCTTCCAGAAGTTCCGTATCTCCGGCCTTGAAACGACTGGCAGGAGTTACTACAAACACAAGACGGTCGGCTCCCGCAAACTCAAGAACATAATTTGCAATAGCCATATGTCCTATATGAAGCGGATTGAAAGATCCGAAATACAGAGCCTTTATCATAATTCTGTTCCTGAATGCTTTGACGAATATCCTGCTATCGATTCTATTATTGCTTCAGCCTCTGCAAAACTGTTTTCCAGACGGTCATTCACTATTACATGGTCGAATCTGTCCCTGTAGGCAATTTCCTCTTCAGCCTTCGCAAGACGCTTTTCAATAGCTTCCGGAGAATCAGTTCCGCGACCTACAAGACGCTCTCTCAGTACATCCAGACCAGGAGGCATTATGAAAATTGATGTGGCCTGATCCCCGAAAAGACTCTTGACATTTATGCCGCCTTTCACATCTATATCGAAAACTATTATATGACCCTTTGCCCATATTCTCTCGACTTCCGACTTCAGTGTACCATAATAAGACCCCTTGTAGACCTCCTCGTATTCCACAAAATCACCTGCCGCAATCTTGGCCTCGAACTCTTCAGCAGTAAAAAAATAATACTCCACACCGTTTCTTTCCATACCTCTTGGTTTTCTGGAAGTCGCAGAAATCGAGAATTCCAGAAAATCGTACTTTTCAAGAAGATGATTGACTATAGTACTCTTGCCAGCTCCGGAAGGAGCCGAAAAAATAACAACTTGGTTCATTTCAATAAATTTTGTACAAAAATAAGATATTATATCTTAACTTTGTCTATCTAAGAATCAGTTATTCTGGCTACACTTAACAGTATTAATTAATAATATTAATCACAATATTAATTCAATATGGTATCTTACAAAGATTTAGGGCTGGTAAACTCCAGAGAACTGTTTGCCAAGGCCGTAAAAGGAGGATATGCGATTCCTGCCTTCAACTTCAACAACATGGAACAGCTGCAGGCCATCGTATCTGCATGTGTTGAAACGAAATCACCTGTAATTCTCCAGGTTTCAAGCGGAGCAAGGAAATATGCCAACCAGACACTTTTGAGATATATGGCACAAGGAGCCGTTGAATATGCAAAAGAACTCGGCTGCAATATTCCGATTGTACTCCATCTTGACCACGGTGACTCATTCGAACTCTGCAAATCATGCATTGAATACGGTTTTTCTTCAGTAATGATAGACGGTTCGCATCTTCCTTACGATGAAAACGTCGCCCTTACAAAAAAAGTAGTTGAATACGCACACCAGTTCGATGTAACAGTAGAAGGAGAACTCGGAGTCCTCGCGGGAGTAGAAGATGAAGTATCTGCAGAACACCACACTTATACACGCCCTGAAGAAGTGGAAGACTTCGTTACAAAAACAGGAGTAGACTCTCTCGCGATTTCAATCGGTACATCGCACGGAGCATACAAATTCAAACCAGGACAGAAACCTGAAATCAGGCTCGACATACTTGCTGAAATCGAAAAAAGAATCCCTGGATTCCCTATTGTACTCCACGGTTCATCCAGCGTTCCTCAGGACATCGTAGCTGAAATCAACCATTACGGTGGAAAGTTGAAAGACTCGATAGGCATTCCTGAAGACCAACTCAGACAAGCTGCAAAATCGGCAGTATGCAAGATCAACATCGACAGCGACGGACGTCTGGCAATGACCGCTGCAGTAAGGAAAGTCCTAGCGGAAAAACCTGAAGAATTCGATCCTAGAAAATATCTCGGACCTGCAAGAGACAAACTAAAGGAACTTTACAAACACAAAGTCCTCAACGTACTCGGCAGCAACGACAAGATCTGAACAGCAACCGGATCAGTGCAAAGAAAATATCCCGAAACAGAAGCGATTACTACATCAGGAAAGATTCTGCATTAAAAGGATTCTGATCAGGACAACCCCTGAAATACTTCAGGTAACCGTTGTAAAAAACACTAAGAGGCTGTATCTGTTGCACTTCACTTTAGTGTGCAACTATGACACAGCCTCTTACTGTTTTTTTATCAGGCCCCAGACAATCATTCCTACACAGTGAGTCTGTAAGAGCTCTCCGCGACAATTTACTCATTTTCAGATAGTTCAGCACGATGCCGATTACACACTCGATTTGGCTCCGGAAACGTGACCTGCCTCAGAGTGCCCTCTGGCGAGGATTGGTTCAATTTTTCTTTCGCGGCGGCTGGCGAGTCTGTTCGCGCATTCGAGGTACTTTGTTGATTTTCAGCAATATATAAAAACACAGCCTGCACACTCGCCCGAAAAACGCCCGAATTCGAGGTGAGTCCGTAAGAGCCCTCCGCGCCAATCAGTTCATTTTCAATTAGTTCTGTACGACGCCGATTACACACTCGATTTGGCCCCGGAAACGCAACATGCCACAGAGTGCCCTCTGGCGGGGATTAGGTGTATTTTTCTTTCTCGGGCGCGGTCAAGTCTGCTCGCGGCTTTGAGGTACTCCACTGACTTTCAGTAACTTATAAAAACAAGACTTGCACACTCGCCTGAAAAACACCCGAAATCCAGGCGAGTCCGTAAGAGCCCTCCGCGTCAATTAGTTCATTTTCAGATAGTTCAGTACAACGCCGATTACACACTCGATTTGGCCCCGGAAACGCAACATGCCTCAGAGTGCCCTCTGGCAGGGATTGGTTCAATTTTTCTTTCGCGGTAGCGGGCGAGTCTGTTGGCGACTCCGAGGTACTTTGTTGATTTTCAGCAATATATAAAAACACAGCCTGCACACTCGCCCGAAAACCGTCGAAAAGCGCCGGGAAAGCGCACTAGAAGCGCCGGGATATCGCCCGGGCATATTCAGGAAGCTGTGGAAGCTGATGAAGCTGCACAAAACGACTCTATAGCATCAAGAACAGTTTTTTCAGACGAATCCACCCATTCTGAAAACACGCCGCTGTTCGCTGCAGGACGGAAATTACGGAGGAGTTCAATATCGAATCTGTCGGAAATCACCCCCATTCCAGTCTTTACCGCATCAAAGGCATTACATTCCTGTTCGACATACGCGGGAACCATAAGTACCGGTTTGCCGAGGTACATGGCCTCACAGACTGATTCGAATCCAGCTGTCGTAGCATAAGCCCTGCAACCCGCCATCTGCCTTATGAATTCGGCGTCATCTATCCTGAAATACGACAGAGAAGAATCGACTTCCTCACATGCAGAAGAAACACCGTCCCTGAAAAAACGGAGAGGCACATCGGCATTACGCCTGTGCCACTCCAGAACATCCCCGACAAATCCGGGGTTTACCATATATCCCAGAATATAATCCCCGTCCGAAGGCACTGCATCAAGGATTTCCTTTCTAAGCAAAGGAGGCACAACTTTTATTTTCTCTCTGGAATCGTCTGCCACAGGTCTGAAAGAAAGTGCAAGACGAACGGAAGCACGGCACGAAGTAAGACGGGTAAAGAACTTTAATCCTCCTAACACTGAAGAAGCGGTTTCAGGAAATTCAAAATCACGATGAAGGAAAAGATACTGATGGCCGATACATACATGCGGAATATCGAACCTATATACAAGATATGCCAGCCCTGCAAGAGGTTCATAAAAATTGATTACCGCATCAGGTCTAAGTTCATCCAGAATACGCCTGATCATGACAATACTCCTTAAATACTTTCCTGTCATTGGAATATTGTGCAGAATGCTTTTCAATATACCAGGACGCCTGTCAGCACCCCCATGCGAAAACTCCGGAGAATCGAAAGGCAAAACCTTCGCTGTAGTCTGTCTTAAAAAGAATTCAGGAACATTACGCCCGCTGCTTTTACCAAGCAGAATTGCAGCGACCTCATGACCTCTGCGCCTGAACATACGCTCCATGGCTATGGCCTGCGTCATATGCCCCCTGCCCTCACCCTGAACTATAAATACCGCTTTCGTCAGGCAGCCTCATTAAATGACGGACTGTTCAGGACAGGCATAGATAACAGTCTGTGGTCATAAAAACGGTAAACATCCCATTTCCCGTCACTGCTCTCTACAAGAGCGGAAAGGCTCTCCACCCAATCCCCGGAATTTAGATAATGTATTCCGTTTATCATTCTGTTTTCAGAATGATGTATATGGCCGCATATCACGCCGTCGCATTTTCTGGAAACGGCAAAATCGGCCAGCACGTTTTCAAAATCGGATATATAGGATACAGCCTGCTTCACCTTATGCTTCACCGCCTGTGACAATGAAAAATACCCGAGCCCCCTGCTCTTACGGTACCTGTTGTACAAGCCGTTAATCCAAAGAAGCATCGTATACCCCCAGTCTCCCAGCTTCGCCAGCCATTTCATGTTAGTTGTCACGTTGTCGAAAAGGTCTCCATGTGTCACGAAATACCTTTTTCCTCCGGAATCAATCAGATAATCCCTTACAATCCTTATATTCAGGAAAGAAAAAGGCACCATCTGTTCCATGAAATCATCATGATTACCCCTCACGTAAACGACCTCCGTCGAATGATTCTCCATCATCTTCATGATGATTCTGAAAAATCTCGAATATTCACGGTTCCAATGTTTCACTCCCGATTTCTGCAACTGCCATCCGTCAATTATGTCGCCGTTCAGAATCAGTCTTCCACAATCCACAGTACTTAAAAAATCGCCCAGCTCCTTTACCTTCGAATGGGAGGACCCCAGATGCAGGTCCGAAATGACAACAGTTCTGTAAAAAGACCTGTCCCCGCACGTGGAATTACAATCCGCAAAAAATTTTGAATCCATAACAAAAACTCATTTATCAGGATACAAAGAGAGTGAATTATAATTACCACGCTATTAAAGAGCCATTACATTATAATTAAGTGTACAATAACCGTCTTTTACAAATTGTTTTCTACAAATTCAAAAAGTCCCGGATCCGAAGGTCTCGGAGCATTGGTCGTGATGATTTTACCATCCCTGTCTATCATTATGAAACAAGGTATCCCGGTTATGCCATACATATCGGTAAACTCCGTATTAAGAAACTGTGCCCACTGAGGCTTGTCTTTTGACAGTTTGTCAAGCCATGCCTTTTTATCTGTATCTATCGAGATACTCACAAAACGTATTCTGTCGTCATTCTTAAAATGTTCGACAAGCTTCTCCACATACGGGATTTCAGCACAGCATGGACCGCACCATGTAGCCCATACATCTATATAGAGCACCTTGCCATAGAGATCGGAGAAACTGATTGTTTCACCTTCCGGACTCTCCAGGACACACTCTATTGCAGGAGAACCCGGCACAGTCTTCTTTTTTGCATTATATGTATCCGTAATCCATTTCATCTTGTCACAGTCCTGAATCAACGCAGAAGCTTCATTGTAAACATCATCTATTTCTGTATCAGGTGCAATGAAATAAGATGTAAGAATATCCATCGCAACATCTTCCAGCAAGTCCGGATCCGTAATCTTCACTCCAGCAGTTTTCAGCATATTAGGAAATGATAGGCTGTCTTCCCCATTCATGCAAATCTCCTTCCAATGCAGATATGTAACCGCATCGGAAACAGAATCCAAGTCAAGCTGTTCCATATAGGCATTATAATCCGCATCTGAATCAAGGCGGACTCCATTATGCTGGAGTATTTTATAATAACTCAGAAACCTGCTTTCCATATTTTTCTCTATTTCCTTCTTCTGCAGTTCCACATAATCCCGGTATTTCAGTGTCTCAAGAATGGTGAACTGAGAATCCCTTCTGGCACAAAATGCATCATACTTTTCCTTAAAGGTAGAATATACTCTTGCGGGGCGGGCTTCCTCTTCTCCGGTCTCTTCATCTACTTCACCTGAGTCATCACCTTCCATTTCTTCTTCGTTGAACGCCCCGGAGTATTTTTTGTAGAATTCATATTCTTTGTCCAGATCTCCAGTAATGGTGTATTCTCCCGGATTACTGATATCTGCATCCAGATATGACTCCGTCCCTCCTACGCATATAAGATGGAAGAATGCACAGTCCGGCACATAGACAAAACCGAAAGATGCTTCATCAAGAGGTTTGCTGTACGTAAAACTGCCATCCGCCGCCAATTTGACTGTATCTGCATCACTTAGAGAACCTGAACCGGCCTTTATCAGAATTTCGGGAGACTTGCAGTTATTTATAACGCCTTTCAAGATATATGCATCAGGCTTCCGGCCGAAGCCGGAAACCATCAGAAAACAAAAAAACAAGACAAATATCTTCTTCATATTTTCAGATTTAATTTTTATTTAAGATTGCTATCAATAAATTGAATTATCTCAGGATTGGACGGTCTTGGAGCAGACACCGTAATTATTTTTTCGTCCTTGCCTATCATTATGAACATAGGGATACCCATTATACTGTACTTGCCCATTATGTCATCAGAAATATACTGCTTGCACTGAGGCTTGTCTTTTGCCAGTTTCTTGAGCCATGCATCCCTGTTATCATCAATGGAAACACTTATGAACTCTATTCTGTCATCGTTTTTATAATGCTCCACAAGTTTTTCGAGATGAGGGATTTCAGCACAGCACGGACCGCAGGTAGTCGCCCAGACATCAATATAAAGAACCTTCCCGAAATGATCCGACAATTTTGCCGTTTTACCATCAGTATCCTCAAGCAGACAGTCGATGGCAGGACTTCCCGGAGCAAGCTTCTTCTTGACGTTGTACATGTCTGTAATCTGCTTCATTTTGGCCTCGTCCTTTACAACCTCAGCCACTTCTTCATACACGGTATCTATATCCGAATCTACCATAATGAAATAGAGACCTGCACACTCAGCCACAACAGTCTCCAGAACTGCAGGGTCCTTCACCTTTTCCTTGGCAATCCTTATCATGTTGAGGAATGAGAACTTAGTACCGTGAATGCTTCCGTCCCTCCATCTAAGATATGCCATTGCCGCCGAAGCCGTATTCAGTTCGAGATTCTCCATATAGGCATTATAATCAGGATCCGAATCATAAGCAAGATTTTTCATTCTCAAAATGAAATGATAATTGTGAAGGGCCTGCTCGGTATTCCTTTCTATCATTTCTTTCTGCAACCTGACGAACCTTTTCGAATCGAGAGTTTCAAGAACCTTGTACAATGAATCACGTTCCGACAGTATCAGATTTCTCATCTCATTGAATGACGAATATGAAGTCCTGCCTTGAAGCTCACGGTTCAGTTTCATGTAACTGTTGTTGAATCCATATTCTCTCTCCAGATCTCCGGTAAAGGAAGCAACAGCTTCATAGGAAGACGCATCCGCTTCCATACTGGTATTCGTACCTCCTATGCAGATGGTAGTGAATGCAGTTCTGCCAGGTATCATAATATATCCGAAAGCATCTTTTCCGATAGTGGCGGTATACGTAAATGAACCGTCATTTCCCAGATAAACGGTGTCCTGATCCTGCATGTTTTCAGCATCATTGCCCAGCAATATCATATCTGAAGGGCAGTTTTTGATTACACCCGATATGGTAAACGTTCTGTTTGATTCCGCACATGCAGTTGCAGCAATGGCAAATGCAAGTAAAATAGCTGTTTTTTTCATCTGTATTATAAATAATATCAATAATTCTGTGTAAGAGATGCATTGTAGCGTGTCGCATTAGCCGGGAACGGCAATATCCACAGCGGAGAGTCAGGTGAGATGGAGTATTTTCCGTGCTCTCCAAGATCCCTTGTTATGGTTCTTCTGTATTTTTCTTCAGTATTCCAGCGTTTGCAGTCGAAAAAGTTTTCATATGTGGCAATGCATTCTATCCACTTTGCCGGCTGCAGCAAAGCCATGGCTTCTTCTTCAGTCATCGCAGCCGTATAGTTGTCCGCCAGCGGTCTGCAATTTTCAATACGGAATGCCCTAACCTTGTCAACATACTGCAGACCTTTCTCTATTTCACCGGTACGGATCATACATTCGGCTGCCGTATAATACATTCTGTCACTTGTTATACCCAAGACATTTGCTTCCGCATTCATTCCAAAATACAATTTGCAACCTGCAAGGCCTGTCATCATTTCCCCGAACATTTCATTCCAGTCGGTACCGTACTTGATACTGTAATCATCCGGCTCAAACATGGCACCTGTTTCGAGACTGAGACTTTCCATAAACGGCTCTGCCCTGTTGCTTCCATGTATATATGCGTAGTTTCCGGCATAATCATAAGACACTTTCCATGAAAATTCATCCTTTATATAAGACCTGTCCTCTATAGTTCCATTTACAGCCAACGCCTTCAATGCATAATCAAGGGCATCTTCATAATTTTTCATCTGCATCAGTACTTTGGAGCGCACTGCATATCCGAATGCCTTACCTGCCCTGAACGCATTGACGCTTTTTTCAGGCAGTACCGCTATAACCTCATCCGAACAATCCTCCAATATCTTGGCATAAGTGTCCTGCAATGAGAGTTTTGTCTTTTCAACACTTACATCAATATCCGTTACATAAGGGATACCACCTTTGTCGGCAGCTGTAGACTCATCATACTGTTCCGCATAGATATTGACAAGCAGCCAATGATAGTAAGCCCTCATTATACGGGCCTCTGCTATTAGAGAAGGCTTTCGTGATTCATCACCTTTCACCTCACCCATCTTTGCAATGATGGTATTCATATAATTTATGGCACTGTAAAAGCCGTTATACCTGGCATCGCTTGAAGTAAGCTCTTTTCTGTTTACACTCTCATCATATGCAAGGTAAGCATAATCCAGGGTATTTGTCCTCGACAACACATCAGGAACAGACGGCATCGCTCCAATGGATTCATTGCAGATTACACCTAAATCTGCATAATTAGAAGAATGCCAGTATTCATAATTAAGCAGGAGCTCCAGATCTTCAACAGTACTCAAGGTAGACTGTCCTTTCGGTATAATGTCAAGCTGCTTTTCACAGGCCATCAGACTTACAGCCAGAATGGCAAATAATATTTTTCTCATGATTTTCCGGGATTAAAAAGTAAATTGTAAACTCATGGTATAACTGCGCGGAGTTTTTATTAAGTCTGCACCAGACGATGGATTGACTGCCTCAGGATCTATTCCCACATTGTTCAGATACCAGCTGCTGAAATTGTTCATCTGCGCCCTTATACGCAGCCCTCTCATTCCTATCGCATTGCAGATGCGTTCAGGGAAGTTATACGACAACGTAAGGTTACGCAGTTTGAAATAATCCGCAGGAACTACATTCGCATCCATATATTGAGGTACGCCTATGACATTGAAGTATCCGCCTGGATATCCGTTGGCAACATATTCAGTCTTGTCCTGACCGTTTCTCCAGTAATCGAGATACGCCTTTGGTATTCCGCCGCCGTCAAGACGGTATCCATACTGATCGCCCGACGTACCCCAGTCTGATACACGTGCTCTCATATAGTGTCCTCCGTAATACGTGAACATGGCTGACAGAGTGAACCCTGCATATGTTATTTCCGGAGAAAAACTAACCATGTATTTAGGATCCAAGGTACCGCTGAATACAACATCGTCTACCGTGAAATCCTCATAATTTATATCGCTTGTAGATATTTCGCCGTTGGCTTTTTTCCAACTGAAATACTGGAGATCACCGTCGGCAACCAGACCTGCAAACCTGTATGAGAAAAGCGAATGGATAGGATATCCTTCATGAAGCGTATAACTTCCCAGAGCCTCGTAACCTGATGTTGGCTCGTGATTTACTTTAGTCACTTCATTCTTGTTATATGAGAAGCTCAATGAAGCGTTGATTCCCAATCCTTTTCCCTTACGCGGCTGCAAAATCGATCCGTCAAGCTGAACTTCAACACCTCTGTTTACCATTTCGCCGTTATTGATTGTAAGCTGCGTGAAACCTGTCGTAGGGTCCAGGTCCACGACTGTCAGAAGGTCGCTTCCATATTTGTTGTATACATCCAATGATCCCATCAGCCTGTTTCTGAAGATAGAGAAATCCAATCCGGCATTCCATGATTCCGTCTTCTCCCAGCGGAGCTGGTCGTTCGGCGGGGTATCCAGTGACGCATATTTGTCGCCTGATATTCCGTTAATGCCAATGGTAGCTGTAAGATACGATGAAACTGATGAATCAATATTTCCTGTAAGTCCATAGCTGGCCCTCAACTTAAGCACATTCACCCACTCTACATTACGCATAAAGGACTCATTGTTTATATTCCAGCTCATGCCGACTGACCAGAGAGGACGTCCCCTGAATTTAGGGTCGGCACCGAACAGGTCGGTCTTGTCCAGACGTACGGAAGCTGAAAGGCTGTAGCAGCTGTCATATGTATAGTTGCCTGAAAAATACAATGAATAAAAACGGTGAAGTACATCCGTAGTAGTAAAACTTGAACCGTCAGGAGCTCCATATGCCTGGTAGTTGTCTCCCATCAGATTAGGGCTGCCGTACAGATCATTGAGTTCTCCATAATTCAGAAGTCCGTTGCTGTTTGTCTGGGTCTGC
Source organism: uncultured Bacteroidales bacterium (assembly GCA_949296645.1). Classification (GTDB taxonomy): domain Bacteria; phylum Bacteroidota; class Bacteroidia; order Bacteroidales; family UBA932; genus CALUPD01. The sequence continues at coordinate 19,340 of CASFPH010000017.1, read as the reverse complement.
TCATCATATCCCATCAACAGATTGGTATTGCTCCTGCTCCTCGACTCACGGAATTCAAATCCGGCAACTCCGTCCAGGGCATGCTTGCCGTTGATCGTATTCGAATACTGCGTCTGTGCACGGAAAGTATAATAATCCTGCTGCAGATTATATGTATCCAGTCTGCCTCCTTCAGGGATATAATGTACTGCAACCGGCTTTAAAACAGGTTCAAACGTATCCGGATCTATATCCTCTGCCCAATCCTGCAATGTATAACTGTTATACAAGTGACGCATATAGTAAGAATCTGCCTCATAATGAGATTCGCTTCTTAGATTTATATCTTCATACTGGAATTTAGCGCTGGCACTCCAACCTGGAAGTATATTCACGTTCGCATGTATGTAGGAACGGATATTTGTACTGCGGGTGTTGTTGAAGTTGATATCAAGTTCATCCAGCAGATTATACGATATCGACTTCAATCCATATTCAGGATTAGAAAGGGATTCTTCGCCCAACCATACATCCGCTTCCATACCGGCACGGGAACCGTCGGCATTGAACATGCTCTGATAAGGCATAAAGCTGTTTATCCCGTTCCAGCTTGAACTCAAATGCTCCTTGGATTTCTCATTGATGATATTCACCCCGAAATTGAAATTGAGCCATTTGTTCAGAGTAAGGTCACCCTTATAATTTATGGCCAAAGCCCTGTCGTACTCGTTTACCATGCCGTTATTGTCACCCTTATAATTCACGACCAGGCTTGAGGCAAGATATTTGCCCTTTGAACGTACTGCAAGGTTGTACTGCTGGATTATACTGTTACGTTCCGCAGCATCCTGCCATTCTTTCCTATAATCGTTTTTACTCCATTCATCCAGAATCCCGTTCATCTGGTCGGTACTTATCTCACCCCTGTAGTTGGCAACCAGCAATCTTGAAACCTGGCTCATCGCGTGCCGGTTGGTTTCATAGCGATCAAGCAGACTCGTAAATGCACTGCTTGTCTCACCCAGACCAAGAACATAATCATAATTATATTTCTCAAGTTCTATCAGTTCCGCAGCATTTACCCAACGGAAATTGCTGTAGTCATTCTTTTCGCTGATAGTTATATCCGAACTGAAATCGATTGTAACCTTGCTGTCCTGAGCCTGTTTCGTAGTAATGACTATCACACCGTTGGAAGCACGCGCTCCATAGATAGCCGCAGCTGAAGCATCTTTCAGAACCACTATGGATTCGATATCATAAGGATTCACTGTTTCGATGGAACCTTCTATAGGCAGACCGTCAACCACGACAAGCGGATTTGTACGGGCCTGGAAAGAACCGGTTCCCCTGATTGTAAGACCGGCTTCTCCGTCTTCACTTATACCGTTATTGTAGCTCATCATACCAGGGATCCTGCCTTCAAGATCACTTACAATAGAAGTGGAATGACGGTTATCCATATCCTTTGAGGTTATTGTCTGATAAGAACCTGTCGCACTCTCACGCTTGATGTTCTGAAAACCTGTAACAAGCACCTCTTCCAGCAATGTCGCATCAGATTCCATTTTAATCAGGAAGAAAGAAGTTTCATTTTTAGGATCCACTCTTACTATGTAATCTTTCATACCTATGAATGTTACCTTCAGTACAGGAGCCTTTCCTTCTACCGTAATGACGAACTGGCCGTCGACATCGGCTACGGCATAGGTTTCAGTACCTTCAAGTGAGACCACCGCACTTGCCAGAGGTTCTCCGGCCTCATCCTCAACCATACCGGACACAATTTTCTTAAAGTACGCGGCATCTTCCTTCAGAGGACTCAGAATGACCGACTTGTCTACAATCTCGTAATCAAGCCTTGCATGAGTATAAATGATTCTGTCCAAAAGCTGGACAAGAGTCATATTATTAAAAGTACCGGTCACCGGAGGCACATTCTCGATAATCTGCTTCTGGTATATGAAATCATACCCGGTCTTTTTACGCAGGTCAAAGATGACCTGTTCTATCTCTGTCTCATCATAGGAGACGCTGTATTGCTGGGCAATTGCGAACAAAGGCGCCAACAACCACAGTACAAATACTAAAAACAGTTTGCTGTTTAGTTTCATAGGATAAATTTTAAATAGTGATTATATTTGATTTCAGGTATTAATTATCTTTTAGAGATACTTACTTTGGACCCCTCGACTGAGAATGCCAATCCGCCGCTTTTTTCAAGTATTGCAAGTACAGTACTGAATTCACTGTAACGTGGAAGGCTTCCCATGAACACGATTTCCTTCAGTTCTTCATTTTTGAATTCATATTCAAACGAATACCATCGGCTCAGATCGCACATTATCCGGTCAAGAGGTTGTCCCTCAAACACAAATCTTCCTTTCCTCCAACTTGTTACGACGTCCGTATCTACGGATTTCACCGTCGTATACTCACTTGTCTTGTCAAAAGATGCCTGTTTTCCGGGAGTAAGCACAAGCTCTCCGCTATCCTCTCCGATTTTGCTCAAAGCAATCGAACCGCTGACCAAAGTCGTATACACATCAGGATCTTCCATATATGAACGGACATTGAACTCAGTGCCGTATACCCTTACAAGCTGGCCGTATGTTTCCACATAAAACGGACGCCCGTCCTTGGCTACCTTAAAATACGCTTCACCTGTCACGCTGACCCTCCGCTCATCTTTTGTAAAAGATTCAGGATAGTTCAGACGCGACTGTGAATTCAGCCATACTTCCGTACTGTCTTCGAGTATTATTTTAAATTCACCTCCACGCGGCACCTCCAGCGAGAGGGTACGTATTTCAGATTCGGCTACGACATCAGCTACCATTTTTTTACTATCGGCTGCTATAAGTCTCGTCTGAACAGTATCTTCCGCACCGAGAGAAAGAAACTCTCCGTTTTCGGTAATAAGCGTAGCTTTCGTCTCTCCCGGTTTGATTTCAGGGAACACTGTTCCGGCTATCTGCTCTTCAGGAATATTATTCATATCCGACCTGAAAGGCGTAAACAAAAACAACGTAATGATGACGACCGCAGCCACTGCTGAAGAAGCTATGGCAGTTCTGATCCAGCGTATCGTTTCCCTTTCCCTGCCTATTCTCCGCCTCATGTCCTCCATTGGGCGGGCCGTATTTATAACCTTTCGTTTCAGATACTCTTTTTCGACGTTATGCATATCTGACAGACGATTGTAAAGCTGTTCATTTGCAGGACTTTCTTTTCTCCATGCATTCAGTTCTTCGGCCTCGTCCGCATCAATGGAACCTATAATATGCTTGTATAACAGACGGCTGATTCTGTCGGATTTACCATTGTTCATTTTCATAACAGGGATTCTATTGTTTCAATAATTTTTTCATTGGACGGTCTTATGGCATCAGCCTCATAGATTCTGCCTTCCTTGTCCAGCATGATGAAACGCGGTATTCCGGTAATTCCCATAGCTTTCATGAAATTATCATTCTCCTCGCCGTCCAGAATATATTGAGGCCATGCAGGCTTGTCCTGCTCAAGTTTCTTCAACCATGCATCTTTATCCGTATCAGTAGAGATACTTAAGAACTGTACATTGCCATTATCAGCAAAATGATCAGCAAGTTTTTCAAGATGAGGTATTTCCATGCAACAAGGGCCGCACCATGTTGCCCATATGTCTATATAAGTAAACTTTCCCCTGAGATCGGACAGTCTGACCTTGCTTCCATCCGGTTTTGTAAGAACAGGATCGTAAGGAAGCTCCGAACCCTGCGCTATTACAGGTTCCGGTACCAGCTGCCTTTTCGTACTTTCGATCAGCTGCGGATTTTCTTTTGCAAATTCAGAAAATTCCGCCATGAATCTGTCTATATCTGCCTTTGACGGTCCGCTCATCTGGAATATATACGGTATATATGACATGAGCGCTTTTCTGCACCGTTCATCGGTAACTTCAGCATCAGCAATATTCATCGCTGCTATTGATGATTCTACCGGATTTTCAGATTCTCCGGATTGCTTGCATCTTGCATCAAGCCATGTATAGATCAGATTTGTCCTGACGCTTATGATATCGTTGGGATCTATACCCTCTATGATTTCATTATATCCCGGGATATCCGAGACTTCCATATCCTCATCATATGCCTTGTCCAGCATAATCCTGACCTTGCTCCAGTTATACATTCCTTCCGACAGAGAAGTGTAATATTTCCTTAATTTCCTGTTCTCAAGGGATTCTATCCTGGACTTCAATGCATCATGCTCGCTATCAAGCAATTCCCTGTACTCTTCATATGTTTTCTGCATAGAAGGATCTATTGAAAAATACTTCATTATATCATATGCCTTTACATAGGCATTATAGACATTGCTGGCATCCGTATTGTCCCCCGAAAACCTGATCTCCCTTGCATCACCATCCCTCACTATGTCGACATGCACAGTCTTGCCTTCCTCCAGACGCGCTCCGAAGATATCGTTATCCACATAAATCGCAACATCAAGAGTCTTTTCCGGCAAATCCAAAGAGAAAGAAAACGTTCCGTCTGCAGACGGGTCAATTTCCTGGTATACAGTAGAAAGCCGGTCTCCGTCAAGCGAATACACAACCTGAAGAGATTCAAAATCCTTATCCCCTACACTTCCTGTCATAAGAGGGGAATTCGAAGTATCACTGCTGCATGCAGCGGAAAAGAACATACCGGCTGCAAAAGCGAACAATGAATATATCTTAGTACTTTTCATAAAATTGGTTTTTAATGTCAAACTATATAAAATACGCAAGAGGCATGAATTAGTATACGTACAAAATACGTAATTTTTGAAAATTTTTGTTATTGACATTTTTCTTAACTTTGTTAAATCAGTATTCATGATTGAATGAATCAGTATGACCATATATATTCAGTATTTAAAAAGGGGGATATCGCACCTTTATATGAGAAGATGTATCCGGAACTTCTTATGTACGCCAACAGTCTTCTGGGCAGCGAATACGCCTTTCTATCAGAGGATTACGTACAAGACGCCATCTACAAGGCATATATGCGCCGTAACTCGTTCGATTCTACACTACACTGGAAAGTTTTCATGTATACCTGCATCAGAAATGCCATATTCAGCAGCTTCCGTAAAAACAATACCAGAAAAAAATATCTGAAGCAGATGGATGAATCCGACGACACATTACTGCTGAATATAATAGAACAGGAAACCATTACACTGCTGCACACTGCAATCAGCAACCTGCCGGACAAATACAAACTTCTTTTCGACCTGAGCTTCGAAAAAGGACTGAAAAATGCCGAAGTTGCGAAAATGATGCAGGTTGCAGAAATCACTGTAAAGAAGAACAAGGCACATCTGATTCAAATTCTCAGGGAAAAACTCAAAGACAAAATCGATGATAGCTCGCTCTCTTTATTGCTGTTCATCCTGGTCCAGGAACTATAACAATGTGTCTGCTTGACAATTTTCACAATATAATTATTAAATTTGTCGTCCGCACGCCAATACGCGGAAACCGATGACAACACACAAAAGAAGAAAATGGACAGCAGTACGACACAAAACAACAACAAAGAACTGATACTCATAAGAATAACTGGAGAAGACCGGCCAGGACTTACGGCCTCGGTGACCGAAATACTTGCCAAATACGACACAACCATACTGGATATAGGCCAGGCCGACATACACAACACGCTTTCTCTCGGAATACTGTGCATGACACAGGAAGAATACTCAGGACATATAATGAAAGAGCTGCTGTTCAAGGCTTCTTCCCTTGGAGTAACCATACGCTTCTACCCCATCAGTTCGGAAGAATACGAAAGCTGGGTCAGGATGCAGGGCAAAAACAGATACATACTCACTCTTCTCGGTAGAAAACTTACTGCAAAACAGATTTCCGCAACTACGAAGATCCTCAGTGAACATGATATGAATATCGACGCCATAAAGCGACTGACAGGACGTATTCCGCTCAACGAATACGAATCCAGAACCAGAGCCTGCATAGAATTTTCCGTAAGGGGGACTCCGAGAGACAAAAATGCAATGCAGGCATCGCTGATGAAGATGTCGCGAGAGCTGGATGTAGATTTCTCGTTCCAGCTGGACAACATGTACAGGAGGATGAGGCGTCTCATTTGCTTCGATATGGACTCCACTCTAATTGAAACGGAGGTCATAGACGAACTTGCAATGAGAGCGGGAGTCGGGGACAAGGTAAAGGAAATAACAGAACGTGCCATGCGCGGAGAAATAGACTTCAACGAAAGTTTCATTGAAAGAGTTGCCCTGCTTAAGGGCCTTGATATTTCGGTTATGCAGGACATTGCAGAACATCTGCCAATAACCGAAGGTGTAGAAAGGCTTATGCACGTACTCAAACAATACGGCTACAAAATAGCCATTCTCAGCGGAGGTTTCACATATTTCGGCAACCATCTGGCAAAGAATTTCGGGATAGACTACGTATATGCAAACGAACTCGAAGTGATAGACGGAAAACTTACCGGACGCCATCTCGGAGACATCGTGGACGGCAAACGGAAGGCAGAACTTCTCAGACTCATAGCACAGGTCGAAAAAGTGGACATCGCCCAGACCATTGCTGTCGGAGACGGAGCGAACGACCTCCCGATGCTCGGCGTTGCAGGCCTCGGCATAGCATACCATGCAAAACCGAAGGTAGTAGAAACAGCGGAACAGTCCATAAACACGATGGGCCTTGACGGCGTTCTTTATTTCCTCGGCTTCAAAGACTCATATCTGAGCATGTAATCACGGTAAAACAATACGTGCTCACCCGAAACCCGGATGAGCACGTATTAATTTTATATACGGCTTACTTATCCAGTGACATAAGCTGCCTTGTTGCAACCTTGGCATTTGCTATGGTGCTGCAACCGTTCACGCAACCGCCTTCACACATCATGACCTCAATAAGATTGGCATCAGCCTTGCCGCTGGCTCCGGCAGCCTTGAGATATCTTACGGCCTCCTTATTCAATCCGTTGATTACATGCACATTGATAGCTTCAGGATGCTTTGCGTACAATGCCACGGAACCGGAAACCCCTGTAGTCCTTGCATACTGGCGTCCGCTCTTTTCAATCTGCGGGTCAAGTTCTATGCCATCACATTCACTTACATTTATGCCCTTTACCTTGAACATCGCATCAAGTTCCTCGAAAGTCATCACAAAATCAACATTTTCATCATGAAAACCTTCTATTCGTTTTGCAAGACAAGGTCCTATGAAAACAGTCAGGGCATCAGGATACTTCTGTCTTACTATTTCTGCGGTATAAGCGGCAGGAGTCTTCGTATCCGAAATATACGGTACCAGGGAAGGAACATGTATTCTCGCCCATCTGGTATACGAAGGACAGCATGAAGTTGTCATGAACGGCTGGTTGCCTTCCACAACCCTTTCCTCGAACTCATGAGCTTCATTCTTCGAAGTTACATTCGCTCCGAGAGCCACTTCCACCACTTCATCGAATCCGCATTTCTTAACGGCATCCAGAATCTGAGGAAAAGGAACCCCGTACTGGCCTGCGATTGCAGGGGCCACCATGGCAACCATCTTCTTCTCGCCCAGAATCTCCTTTATTATCTGAACAAGATACGATTTCTCCATTATCGCTCCATAAGGGCAGGCTTCCTTGCAAAGTCCGCAATGCACGCATTTCGTCTCGTCTATCTGCTGTACTCCGAAACTGTTTCTGGTTATCGCTCCTACAGGACATGCATTTTCGCACGGTATCGGTGTATATACTATGGCATGGAACGGACATACCTCAAGACATCTTCCGCAATTCACACACTTAGAGTGGTCTATTTCCGCCTTGTTTGTAACGGTAATCGCCTTTTTGTTGCAGGCATACGTACACGGACGTCCGACACATGCACGGCACATGTTGGTTACTGTATAATTGAACCTTACACAGGAACTGCATGCTTCATCCACGACAGTCAGCATTGTATCGGTAAACTCAGTCCTGTCGAGTGACATCTGTGCATATTCAGACAACCTTGTAAGTTCATCAGTCTCATCTTCTATATTGAACCCGAGAATTGCCATTATCTTATACTTCAGAACGGCTCTGTCCTTATGGATACAGCATCTTGACAAGGCCCCACCCCTCGGTCTGATCTCCAGAGGAATCCTGTCAATTTTTTCGACCAATTTCTCTTCGTAAAGAAGCCTTGCGACCTTTTCAAGCAAAAGTCTTCGTATTTCCGTAGCCTGATTGAGCATAACTATATTTTATTGTATATTTTGTGTATGAATAAAGCGCAAAAATAATCACATTTATCCATCATTCCAAAAATTAATTTTTTTTGGATATTAAAAATTTTATCATAATTTTGCTCTCCGAAACGAAAACAAGGATGATAAAACACGGAAAACATATCGAATTTTCAGGCAAGCTGATAAAATCTGCATCGGCTGCGTTTTCCGCTGCATGTTCATCCATGTCCATGTCCATGCGAATGCATCGCTAAGATGCATATGTTCCTATTTTGGGAATCTGTCTGACGGAGTCAGGCAATCCCGCAATCCAGACTAAGGTTTTCAACATTTATTTTCTGATTTTCAATTTATTCGGATTTACAAACATGGATATCCGTCCGTAAGCATGATTTTATTCATGCACCGGGACGGCATCCGCAAAAAAACAAGGACATGAACAACAAATTTCATTTCGATACACTTCAGGTACATGCAGGACACAGCTGCGACCCAATTCACGGATCATGTGCAACAGCAATACACCAGTCGACTTCATACGCGTTCAAGAACAGCGAACATGCAGTAAAACTTTTCAATCTGGAAGTCCCTGGACATATTTACACCAGACTGTCAAACCCTACGGTATCGGTATTTGAAGAAAGGGTTGCGGCTCTCGAAGGAGGTACAGCAGCAGTGGCATGCGCCTCAGGAATGGCATCACAGTTCCTTACGTTCCAGTGCATTGCTCAGGCCGGAGACAATATCATTGCCTCCCCTTCTCTCTATGGAGGTACATACAACCAGTTCAAGGTATTGCCGAGACTCGGCATAGAATCAAGGATCGCAAAAGACAAATCCGACCCGGACAGTTTTGAACGCCTTATCGACGAAAAAACCAAAGGCATTTTCATAGAAACCATAGGCAACTCAGATTTCCATATCCCCGATTTCGAAAAATTAGCAAAAATCTGTGAAAGACACGGCATACCATTCATCGTGGACAACACTTTCGGGGCAGGAGGATATCTTTGCAGGCCTAAGGAATTCGGAGCCAACATAATAACCCATGCCGCCACAAAATGGATAGGCGGACACGGCAACTCGATAGCCGGAATAGTCGTCGACTGCGGCAATTTCAACTGGGCAAACGGAAGATTCCCGCTGTTCACTGAACCATGTCCTGCATACAGGGGACTCAGTTTCTGGGAATGTTTCGGAGAAGGATCCCAATCCGGCAACGTAGCCTTTGCCGTAAGAGCAAGGGCAGAAGGTCTCCGGGACTGGGGATGCTGCCTCAGCCCGTTCAATGCATTCCTGCTTTTACAGGGCATCGAAACACTTTCCCTCAGAGTTCAGCGCGAATGCGACAATGCATTGAAACTTGCAGAATGGCTTGAAAGCAACCCTCTTGTGGAAAGCGTAAACTATCCGGGACTGAAAAGCAACCCCAATCACGCAAACGCCGAAAAATACCTGAGCAACGGATTCGGAGCTGTTCTCACCCTGTGCGTAAAAGGCAACAGGGAAACAACAGCCAGATTTGTCGACTCGCTCAAGCTCATAATAGCACTCGCCAACGTAGGTGACAACAAGACAATCATAACACACCCGGCCACCACGACACATTCCCAGCTCAGCGACGAAGACCTGGTTGCAGCCGGAATTTCCCCGACTACGTTAAGGATCTCCGTTGGTATAGAAAATATCGAAGATATCATTTCCGATATAGATCAGGCACTGAAAAACGCGGGAATATAATAAGCCGCCGCAATTAGCAGAGAATAAACCAGAACAGGGCTGAAAAACAACATTTTCCGGTACACATAAGGTACCGGAAGGCCCTCCGTACATCCAAAAAGAAACAGAAATGCCGCAAATGAAAAAAAACTTCCATACGATAGAAGGGGATTTCACACTGGAAAACGGTGCAAAAATAACATCACCGACAATCGCCTACCACAGCAATTTCGACTTCGCCGCAAAAGACGTGATTTCTGAAGGCAAAAGAATAATATGGATATGCCACGCGCTTACGGCAAATTCAGATCCGTCCGAATGGTGGAGCGATCTTGTCGGAAAAGGGAAATTCTTCGACACAGACAACGACATCATTGTCTGTGCAAATACAATAGGCTCATGTTACGGGTCCACAGGTCCTTCAAACTACGGCAGACATCCTCTGGATTTTCCGGAATTTTCAGTCAGGGACATCGTCAACACCCATATAGAACTGAGGAAAGCCCTTGGTATAAACAGAATAGACATACTTGCAGGCGGCTCGGTCGGAGGATTCCAGGCAATCGAATGGGCGATAAAGGAACCTGAAACAATAAAAAACCTTGTTGCCATAGCCTGCAACTGCAGGATTTCACCATGGGGAACGGCATTCAACGAATCACAGAGGATGGCAATAGAATCGGATTCTTCCTTCAGGGAACAGAAAGATCTGGACGGAGGAAAAGAAGGACTTAAAACCGCAAGATCCATAGCCCTGATCTCATACAGATCATACAAAGGATACAACAGCACGCAATATGAAAAGGACGAAGACACTTTTTCGGCAGGGAGAGCATCATCATACCAAAGATATCAGGGTGAAAAACTCGCCGCTCGTTTCGATGCATACTCCTACTACTACATGACCAAAATGCTCGACACCCACAACATAGGCAGAAACAGGGGCGGAGTGGAAAACGCACTGAAAAAAATAAAGGCAAGAACACTGGCAATAGGGATAGACAGTGACTTCCTTTTTCCCCCGCAGGAACAGAAATACATAGCGGAAAATGTCGGAAACGGAAAATTCGAACAGATATCATCCGACTTCGGACATGACGGATTTCTCCTCGAATGGAAAAGCATAAGCAAAGCCATAGACGACTTTCTCAAAGAAGACCAGACAAGCAGAATAAACTAAACAAACAATAAACAAACAATAAACAAACGATAACTAAAATTCAATAATATGCAGGTATTGAAATTCGGAGGCACTTCAGTAGCGAATGCCGAAAACATAAACAAAGTAGTGAAAATAGTATGCAACGCTCTTGAACGCGACAGGACAATCGTTGTATCATCAGCAATAAGCGGATGCACCGACCAACTCATAGAAACCGGTCTGTATGCTGCGGAAGGAAATACGGAATACAAGAAAAACATAGACACCCTGGAAGAAAGACACAGGGAAATAATACTCAAGACAATTCCGGCAGACGACAGGGATGAACTGAACAAAAAAATCACCGAACTTTTCACAGAGCTCAGAGGCATTGCAGACGGCGTTTTTCTTATACGCGAACTCAGCAGAAGTTCTTATGACCTCATCGTAAGCTTCGGAGAACTCCTGTCGACAACCATTCTCACGACCAAATTCCGCACCTTAGGGATATCATGCAAATGGGCGGATTCACGTGAAATCATAAAAACGGAATTCCTGCACTCAACCAGCAACGTACTCCAGGAGGAAACCTATGACAACATACGCAGATTCATCCGGGAGAACGACAACAAACTGTATATCTTTCCTGGATTCATAGCATCAGACAGCAAAGGCAAGACTACCACTCTCGGACGTGGCGGATCGGACTATACAGCTGCTCTGCTTGCTGTAGGATGCGAAGCAAGAATTCTTGAAATATGGACAGACGTATCCGGAATGAAAACGGCAGACCCGAGAATCGTGCCGGAAGCAAAAACCATAAGCAACATCTCATACAAGGAAGCCCTGGAACTGTCGCATTTCGGAGCGAAAGTCGTATACCCTCCTACCATACAGCCGGTCGTGAAACACGGGATCCCCATCTATATAAAAAACACTTTCGAACCCGAACATCCAGGCACAATCATAGAAAACAATCCACCGGAAAGCAAGGAAAAGATCAGGGGAATATCAAGTACTGACAAAATAGCGCTCATATCAATGGAAGGCAGCGGAATGGTAGGAATACCGGGATATTCGGGAAGACTGTTCGAATCGCTGGCAAGAGAAGAAATAAACATCATTCTCATAACCCAGGCATCTTCCGTACATACAATGTGCGTGGCCATAGATGAAAAGGATGCGCTCAAGGCAAAACGCGGGGTCGATGAAACGTTCGCATACGAGATTTCACTCGGAAAGGTGGATCCGCTGAAAGTAGAATATGGATTCTCCATCCTCTCGCTTGTAGGCGACGACATGAAAAACCAGTCCGGAGCAGGAAGCCGTATGTTCGATGCACTCGGCAGCAAAGGCATCAACATACGTGCAATCGCACAGGGTTCTTCCGAAAAGAACATATCTGCGGTAATAGAAACAAAGGAAATCAAACAGGCCATAAAAGCCGTACATGAAGCATTTTTCGGCAATGAAAAGGAAAGGATCAACCTGTTCATCGCAGGAAAAGGAACTGTAGGGTCCGCACTTGTAAAAATCCTCAGGGAAAGAAAGGATTTCATAAAAAAGACTACAGGAAAAAAAATTACAGTTTGCGGTATAGCCGACAGTAAATGTTATATTATAGACAAGGACGGAATAGATATCGAAGGAGACAGAAGCGTTAAAGAACTGCTTGAAAACAGGGAAAGATGCCAACACACGGGAGATTATGTAGAAAGCATATGCAGAGCCAGAATAAAAAACAGCATATTCATAGACTGCACGTCTTCAAAGGAAATCGCCTCATCATATACCGAACTTTTCCGAAACGGCATATCCGTAGTGACATGCAACAAAATAGCCGGAGCATCGCATCTGCCTGCATACAGAGCAATGAGACAGGCTGCCATAGAAAACGGATGCGGCTTCGGATACGAAACCACCGTAGGAGCTTCACTTCCTGTCATAGCAACGATACGCCAGCTTACAAATGCAGGAGACACGATAGAATCCTTCGAAGCAGTATTGTCAGGTACGATGAACTATATTCTGGAAAACTACACTGGAAAAGAAAGCTTCTCCAAAATAGTAAGAAGGGCGAAGGAATCCGGATACAGCGAACCCGACCCACGTGCGGACTTGTCCGGAAAAGACGTCCTGCGTAAATCCGTAATCCTCGCAAGAGAGTGTGGAAAGGAAATAGAGCTCGATGACATAGAAGTCACTCCGATACTTGGAAAAGAATACTTTCAGGGAACATGCGAAACATTTTTTGAACTGCTTGAAAAAAATGAAGAAGATTTTCTCAAATTATATAAAAATGCTGAAAATAACGGATGCAGACTTAAATTTGTAACCCGATATGAAGACGGGAAAATAAGTGTAGGCCTTAGGGAAATAGAGAAAGGGCATCCGTTCTACAACCTTGAAGGCACGAACAACTGCATCGTGATAAAAAGCAGATACTATCCGGACAGGATAAGGATAGAGGGCGCAGGAGCCGGAGATGTGCAAACGGCGCTCGGAATACTTAACGACATACTTTTTACAATAAGATATTAAGATAAAACAACTATAACTTATGAGAATCGTAATCGCAGGAGCCACCGGACTTGTAGGCTCAAAAATTCTTGAAGTTCTTGAAGAAAGAAACTTCCCGGCGACGGAAATCATACCGGCAGCATCGGAAAGGTCGGCAGGCAGAACAGTAAGATTCAGGGGACAGGACATAAAGGTAGTCACCATGAAGGATGCCCTTGAATCGGGAGCAGACATAGCGCTCTTTTCAGCAGGATCGGAAGTATCCAGAGAATGGGCTCCGAAATTTGCGGAAAAAGGATGCAGGGTAGTTGACAATTCGGCATGCTGGCGCATGGACCCCGGAAAAAAACTTGTAGTACCTGAAATAAACGGGAATGTGCTTGAAAAAGAGGATTTCATAATCGCCAATCCTAACTGTTCTACGATACAGATGCTTATTGCTGTAGCTCCGATTCATCGCAAATACGGAATACGCAGGATAGTCGTATCCACATACCAGTCCGTAACAGGTACAGGATACAAGGCACTCGACCAGATGAAAGCCGAAAGGGAAGGCCGGAAACCGGAAAAAATGGCATACAATTATCCGATAGACAGAAATCTGATACCGCAGATAGACTCATTCCTTGACAACGGATACACAAAAGAGGAAATGAAGATGGTAAACGAAACCCACAAGATTCTCGACGAAAAAATCCGTGTAACAGCAACTACGGTAAGGGTTCCTGTTACAGGAGGGCATTCAGAATCGGTAAACCTCGAACTTGAAAACGCATTCGAACTTAAAGACATATATCCGATTCTGGAAAACACTCCAGGCGTAATCGTTCAGGACAAACCTTCTGAAAACATCTACCCTATGCCGCTTTACGTGTTCGGCAAAAACGAAGTATACGTAGGAAGAATACGGCGCGACGACACGGTGGAAAACGGTCTCAACCTGTGGATTGTAGCCGACAACCTCCGTAAGGGTGCAGCCACAAATGCCGTACAGATAGCGGAAAAACTGCTTGAACTCGGATATATCGGGAAATGAAGATAAAGAAAACGGTCCATTCATCTATTGCCTTACAAGGGCGGATGCAATGGACCGAATCATTTTCTGCTTGCTTCAAGATATATTGCTTCAAGATATATTACTTCAATATAAATATATATGTAATAGTACCCTCCTGTACAACAGGAGCATTTGAACTCGTATTGAATTTGGCGTTAAGGGCAGCTTTCTTTGCAGCCTCCCACAATGTCTTGTCCTGAACGGTAGTACCCTTTTCACCCGGTATTGCATTGGTAACCGTACCGTACTGGTCCACCATTATTTTCACTACCACCTTTCCCGACTTGTTTACCGAATATTCAGGATTCGGAAGGGTTCCCACAATAGAACGTCCCGCGAGTCTTGCCGTCGGAGTATTGTCCGTATTTCCCAAAAGCGTATTTCCATCAGGATGTCCTGCTTTCAGGGCATCGGAAACTTTTTTGGCCGTCTGTGCGGCAAGCGTATCCCTGTTGTTTATCGCAGATGTAAACAAAGCCCTCTGATCAATCGGTTTAGGTCTCGGAGCCTCATATTTTTCCACATCACCCTCCTCTCCCATCGTTGTTTCAACCCCTGCCTGTGCCTCACTTCCCTTCTCCGCAGCTTCAGCCCTTTGCACAAGTTTCACGTCTTCATCAGGTTTTGGGATTTCCTGTCTTGGCTCCCTTCCCGTTTCAACCATTATGGGCTTTGGAGGCTCCTGTTCGAATTCTATAAGAATACCCTCTTCCGCAGGTGGAGGATAAACGGTTTTCAGACCTGTATTTACAAAGAGCAACAATATCGAAGCATGAACTATTACCGTCATGCCCGAGCCTATAAACACGGCTTTCTTTTCCTCGTCCGTCCTATGTTTCGGTACTTTGCTCATCAGTCTGATGCGATGTTCGTCAATGATTTGGAATAATTATTCAGGTGAAGTCGCAAGAATCACCTTGTATTTGTTTCTTTTGGCTATGTTCATAAGGTCAACGACCTTCTCGATAGGCACTGTCCTGTCCGCATATATTGAAAATGTAGGATCATCGGAACCGGCAAGCTCCGCCTGGATAGCTTCTTCCAGATCCCTGTACTGCACCGGCTTCTCTATACCATTTATATGATAGGAGAAAGTATTGTTGTTGCGGTAATGCTTTATCGAAACGCTCATCGTCGGTTTTGCCGCAACCTGATTGCTGCTTTTGGGCAACAGAAGCTTCAGTGCGTTGGGATTGACCAAAGTAGATGTCACCAGAAAGAATATCAGCAGAAGAAATACTATATCCGTCATTGATGACATGCTGAACGAAGGATCAGCTTTTGTTCTTCTTTTTATTGCCATTTTGTTTTCAGTTTATAATAGGGCCGCATTCCAGATTATTCCTTAGCAGGTTCGTGCAGCAAATCCATGAACTCGATAGTGCTTGATTCCATCACGAACACAAGGTCGTTTACTTTTGCAGAAAGATAATTGTATCCGAAATATGCAAGGATACCTACGAAAAGACCCGCTACAGTAGTCACCATCGCAGTATAAATACCTCCGGAAAGAAGAGTGATGTCAATATTGTTCCCAGCCTGCGACATATTGAAAAATGCCTGTATCATGCCGAGCACCGTTCCGAGGAAGCCTATCATAGGAGCGCCTCCGGCAATTGTGGCAAGTGCCGGCAACCTTTTCTCAAGTCTGGCCACCTCGACATTACCCATATTCTCTACTGCTGTCTGTATATCCTGAAGAGGTCTTCCTATCCTTTCTATGCCTTTCTCGATAAGCCTGGATATCGGCGTATCGCTCTGCTTGCACAACGCGATAGCAGACTTGATCTTGCCTTCATGTATGAAATCCCTTATATCGTTCATGAAATTATCATCTACAGTAGCGGCCTTCTTTATTGCCCACCATCTTTCACCGAATATATATATAGCTATAATTGAAAGAATGAACAGAGGAATCATCAGCCATCCGCCCTTGAATGCCATGCTTATGATCGAAAAGGATACCTGTTCCTGTACAGGCGCTACGTCTGCCGCAATGGCTGCGGCTTCCTGAACATTTGCTGAAAGTAATGTAAGTATCATTGATTGATTAATTGAAAATTTTTGTGTGCGAAGATAACAATTATTAAACTATATTTTTAAGTTTGTATTCAAAAATTATGCTAAATGACGACTTTTATAATTTCACTACTTGTGCTTATAGCGGGCTACTTCGTATACGGACGCTATATCAGCAGACTTTTCGGTGTCGATGACAACAGAAAGACACCGGCATACACAAAACAGGACGGAGTCGACTTCGTTCCCATGTCAGGATGGAAAATATTCATGATCCAGTTCCTTAACATAGCCGGACTGGGCCCGATTTTCGGAGCCATAATGGGTGCAAAATTCGGCACGGCATCCTATCTGTGGATAGTTCTGGGAAGTATTTTCGCAGGAGCCGTACATGACTATCTTTCAGGCATGCTCTCATTGAGGCATGACGGGGAAAGCCTGCCGGAACTCATAGGACGCTATCTCGGCAACGGCACAAAACAGGTAATGAGAGTGTTCATTGTCGTACTCATGGTACTGGTAGGCGCCGTATTTGTTGCCGGACCTGCAGGACTTCTGGCCAAACTCACGCCAGACAGCCTTGACGTTACATTCTGGGGAACAGTCGTTTTTGCCTACTACATAATAGCGACCCTTCTTCCTATAGACAAGATTATCGGCAAGATATACCCTCTGTTCGCATTCGTACTGATATTCATGGCTGTAGGAATCCTCTTAATGATGCTGATAAAACAACCTGCACTTCCTGAAATAACGGAAGGCCTCGGCAATACGCATCCTGAAGGACTGCCTATATTCCCGATGATGTTCATATCAATAGCCTGCGGAGCGATTTCAGGATTCCATGCAACCCAGTCTCCGCTGATGGCAAGATGCATGAAAAAGGAAAGCCTCGGAAGACCTGTATTCTACGGTGCGATGATAACTGAAGGTATTGTAGCCCTGATCTGGGCCGCAGCTGCAACCTATTTCTTCCACTCTCCGGACGGCGCTGAAATATTCAAAGGCTCATCCGGAAACGACAATGCCGCAATAGTAGTCGACTACATAACCAAGAACTGGCTCGGAGTATTCGGCGGATTCCTCGCAATACTCGGTGTAATTGCCGCTCCTATAACCTCTGGTGACACTGCATTCAGATCTGCAAGACTCATTGTTGCCGACTTCATGAAAATCGACCAGAAACCGATAGCAAAACGCCTCATGATATCGATACCCCTCTTCATAGTGGGATTCCTGCTGCTTCAGGTAAACTTCAGCATAATCTGGAGATACTTTGCATGGTCTAACCAGACACTGGCCGTATTCACACTGTGGGCAATCACCGTCTACCTCGCGAAAGAACACAAGAATTATTTCGTAACGTTGATTCCGGCCATGTTCATGACAGCCGTATCATCGACATACATCTGCGTTGCCGGAGAAGGCCTCGGACTGCCCCTTACCACCGGATACATAATAGGTGGCCTGTTCGTTGTAATCTCAACCGCAATGTTCTTCATCTGGCGCTCACGCCTGACCTCGATCCGCGCCTGACCGCCGGTTCACGCCTGACCGCCGGTTCACTACTGACCGCCGGTTCACGGCTGACTGGCCAGTTCACGACTGACTGCCGGCTCACGACTGACTGGCCTGTTTGCGTTCTTGCAGTATTTCCTTGATTATCTGCAATATACGTAAACCCAGTTTGCAGACTCGCCCGAAAAACGCCCGAAATTCTGGCGAGTCTGTAAGAGCTTTCCGCGTCAATCAGTTCATTTTCAGATAGTTCTGTACGACGCCGATTACACACTCGATTTGGCCCCGGAAACGAGACATGCCTCAGAGTGCCCTCTGGCGGGGATTAGGTGTATTTTTCTTCTGCGGGCGCGGTTGAGTCTGTTCGCGTCTGCGCGGTATTTCACTGATTTTCAGCAATATATGAAAACTCGGCTTGCAGACTCGTCCCAAAAACGCCCGAAATCGAGGCGAGTCCGTAAGAGCTCTCCGCGTCAATCAGTTCATTTTCAGATAGTTCAGTACGACGCCGACTGCACACTCGATTTGGCCCCGGAAACGTGACCTGCCTCAGAGTGCCCTCTGGCAGGGATTGGTTGTATTTTTCTTTCTCTGGTGCGGTCGAGTCTGTTCGCGTCTGCGCGGTATTTCACTGATTTTCAGTAATATATAAAAACTCGGCTTGCAGACTCGCCCGAAAAACGCCCGAAATCCAGGCGAGTCCGTAAGAGCTTTCCGCGTCAATCAGTTCATTTTCAGATAGTTAAATACGACACCGACTGCACACTCGATTTGGCCCCGGAAACGCAACATGCCTCAGAGTGCCCTCTGGCAGGGATTGGTTGTATTTTTCTTTCTCGGATGCGGGCGAGTCTGTTGGCGGTTTCGAGGTACTTTGTTGATTATCAGCAATATATATAAACTCGGCTTGCAGACTCGCCCGAAAAACGCCCGAATTCGAGGTGAGTCCGTAAGAGCTCTCCGAGTCAATCAGTTCATTTTCAGATAGTTCAGTACGACGCCGATTACACACTCGATTTGGCCTCGGAAACGAGACATGCCTCAGAGTGCCCTCTGGCGGCGATGGGGTGTATTTTTCTTCTGCGGGCGCGGTTGAGTCTGTTCGCGTCTGCGCGGTATTTCACTGATTTTCA
>CASFPH010000016.1 GCA_949296645.1 uncultured Bacteroidales bacterium | reverse complement strand
AAAGATAAATTCAAATCGGTTGACTCGAAAAATCCCTATAAATACCTAACTCTCAATACTTTCAAAGAACTTTCATGATTTTTTACCGGACACTAATGATCTTACATAAGAAATCCTAATCTTATAATTTTTCTACCTTTGTATATTATTAAATTTATACACAAATGGCAAAGTTGGAGAATTCAATACGCATTTGGCTTTCAATACTCGTCTTTATGGCGTCAAGTTGCAATACGATTGAAAAAAAAGGAAGCGGCGATGCGGAAATAACTTCCGGACAAACGGTAAATTTAGGTCTAAGCGTCGACTGGGCCGCATGGAACATCGGTGCTGAAAGTCCGGAAGAATCCGGATGGTATTATGCATGGGGAGAAACCACTCCGAAAGCGGATTATACACTGGAAACCTATAAACACTATGATGAAGAGGGTTATTGGGACAAGATAACCGTAGGTACAACCATTCTGGGAGGTGGATACGATGTCGCAAATGCAGCATGGGGCGAAGGCTGGAGAATGCCTGCCGAGGAAGAACTGCTCGAACTCATAAACAAATGCAAATGGGAAAATGCTACATATAAGGGCATTCAAGGGCAAAAGGTTACAGGCCCCAACGGAAACAGCATATTCTTTCCTGCCACAGGTCATCGTTCAGGAACGGAACTGAAAGGATACGGCAGCAGCGGTGCTTACTGGATCGGAGAAAGACCTGCCGGAAGCAGCAGCGCCTATTATCTTGGAATAGACAACGGAGATGTAATGTGGAGTATAACAAGAACATGTGCGGACGGATGCAATATCAGGGCTGTAAAAAAGAAAAAATAAAAAAGGAACAATCGTCAATATGAAACAGAATGCTCTACACTCATGCGCCGAACTTATAGACTATATCGGTCATATAGGATTCCTGCCCCTGCTGCCGGCAAAAATCGAAGGTTGGTCCGCAGAAGAAGTCATGGATGAAGAGTGCCGATACAGACCATTGCCCGATGGAGGATGGGAATGGCCGTTATGGGAATGGAAAGGTTCCATACTTCAGGAAAGCGGATGCGCCTATGGTAAATTCATAGACGGCAAGGCTACATTCATCAGCAGCGAATGGTGGCCTGATTTCTGCAATTATCGCAGAAGCATATATCCGCAGCCTGAGGAAGGAACCATTGAAGAGTGCATCCTTTTCATATTGAGAGATCAGGGAAGTCTTATCACCCGCGATCTCCGTGCAGCCTGCGAATTTACGGGCCCGAAAATGCGTAGCCGATTCGGTGCCTTTCTGACACGCCTTGAAATGGGATGCTACATCGTAACGGAAGACTTCGTCTACCGGAATGACAGTCACGGTCGCCGATACGGTTGGGGAATGTCATTGCTTACAACCCCTGAAAAACTTTTCGGAAAAGAATCATGCTGTCCCGACAGATCACCGCAAGAATCACGTGAACGCATATTGCGTCACTTCAGACATATTTTGCCCGGTCTTCCGGAACAGAAATACAACTCCCTGCTAAGATAATTTCTGCAATGTTGCATTGTAAATCTTCAGGACAGGCGAATATTGCAGCATCGGTTCCCTCAGTCGTCTGAATTCTTCCAGATAAGGCTGACGGGAATGAAACTGCTGAGCCTCACTGTCTGCATATATTTCATAAAACATGAATTTCTCGGGGTGAAGTGGATCCTGAAACAATTCATATTCAAGACATCCGGCTTCTTTTCTGGTCTCCTTTATAACAACTTCGGCAATTCTGATGAAAGCCTCAATACTTTCTGTCCTTACGGACATACGTGAAGTCAATATTATCATATTCTGTTTTTTAAGTTAATTATATCTGCGTAAATCTATTCAACCAGACTGATAAAATCAAAAGCATTGACATCCACCAGTCCCTTATCAGTAAGCTTGATATCCTTTATAACAGGAAGAGCCATGAATGACAATGTGATGAACGGGGATTTCATACGGCATCCGAGGAGTTTGACCATTTTGTCGAGTTGCCGGTATTTTACGGAAATCTCTTCTCCGGTTCCAGGAGACATGATTCCAGCTATCGGCAGAGGCAGAATGTCGGTATTACCTTCACATGAGACACAAAGTCCACCTTTGGATCCGATCAACGTGTTTATGACCTGTACTATTTCAGCATCAGAAGCACCTGTCGCAACTATATTGTGACTGTCATGAGCTACAGTTGTTCCGAAAGCCCCCTTTTCAAGTCCGAAGCCCTTGATGAAACCGACTTTGGGAGTTCCGTTCCCGTAACGGTTATAGACGATTAATTTCTGGACCATGGAATCTGAAAACATGTCGGTACATGTTTTCTCCCTTGAAGTTATCAGTTCACCGTCCTTTGCAACAATGACATTGACTGTTCTTCCGGCAGGAATATCAAATGCAATGTCTTTCTCAGTTATGCGTCCGGCCACGAAATTATTCAGAACATGTACCGGATTATTTCCACAGGCAATAGCCTCCGCATTTACTCCGCTGCAGCGATCATAAACGATATGACCGTCAATGACCGTTGTCTGCACTTCAAAATCAGTCAGATTGTCTACTGCAATGAAGGTAGCCCTGTCTCCTTTCTGCATTAAACAGGCAGGCAGACCGTAATGTTTCACCGGATTGACACATGCTGCATCTAAGATATTCCACAACTGTAAGCCTTTCCCGATTCCGCGGCGTACCATATCGTCAATATGCCCGTTTACAAGATCATCAGGATGTCTGTCGTCAGAACACAGCATAGTATTTTCAGGAGATTCATCTATTATCGGATACAGGACATCGAAATTACGCGCCGCACTCCCTTCCCTTACAATTATCTTCATACCGTTCTTTACCTTTTCACGGGCTTCAGCCAGCGTAACACACTCATGATCGGTTGTTATTCCCGCCGAAGCATATCCTGCAATATCTTCACCTGTCACTCCTGGGGCATGTCCGTCAATCTTCTTTCCTGCTTTACGGGCTGCCTCTATCTTCCTCATCACCTCACTGTCCCCGAAAATTACTCCGGGGTAATTCATCATTTCTGCAAGAAAATGCAGATCTTCCCTTTTTATAAGTTCTTCTGTCATTCCAGCATCAATAACGGCCCCGGCAGTTTCAAGATGAGAGGACGGCACACATGAAGGAAGTCCGAAACAGAAATTGAACCGTGAATTACGTGCATTTTCAATCATGAACTCTATTCCGGGCACACCTAATACGTTGGCTATCTCATGCGGATCACAGACGGCATTCACTACTCCATGCGTAACGGCTACTTTTGCAAAATTTTCCGGAATCATCATCGAACTTTCGATATGGATATGTGCATCCGTAAAACCCGGCAGATAAAAAGGAGAGCCTTCAGGTACAGACTCAAGACATTCCCGTGCAACGATAACACCGTCCATTACATGTATTTCTCCTGGAAACACGCTCCTTTCCGGAACATCTACAATATAGCCCTTGAAAACCTGTGCTCCAGTTTCCTGACATGAAGATCGGGAAAAGTATTTTTCGTGTATTTCGGAATTTAAAACTTTACTCATACCATATGATGAAATTTTCGTATTGATAAGCCTTGCCTTTCCTCTCATGGATGATGTTCTGATTACCGTGTTTGTCCCTGTAATATCCGAACGAAGTTCCGCCGGCAAGATAAATAGCGTTTCTGATACCCATGTCCGCAAGAGCCTGTGAAAAATCATGGAATGATTCAGGAGTAATACTCATTACGACCATTATTTCACCGTTTCTGTCGCAAACAGCCTTCCGTATGGATTTCCCCTTCGGAGCATTTTCCACAGGCACTCCGTTGTCTACAAGAGGATACTGCCTGAAAAAACAACCGCCCTTTTCCGTCGCTTCCTCGAAAAGAGGAGAATTGTCCGCAACCCCTATGGTTATATTTCCGTCAATGATACCGCAGTATCCTTTTTTGGAAAGTCCCCACGATAAAGGTTGGCCGTCAAGCACGAATGCTCCAACTATTTTTCCGTTGTCCGCACGAACATCCGCAGCACGTGTCGCAAAAACAATCCTTCTGTCGGAAAGTTCCGGAACACCGAGATACAGACCAGGTGAAGCATTGTGCGGGATAAAGATATCGAGCGGAATATCATTGACTGTATCCCTCAGATGTTCTGTATATGCATCGCCTTCCATATCTGAATAATTTCCGAGATACGGAATATCTCCGTTTTCAGAAGGCAGGTCAGATGTTGAATGTTCATCTCCAGGCTCCTCCACGTTCAATCCGGATACCGCTACCGCATCACCGTGGACAACATATCCGCGTCCCGGAATAAACCATACGGCAAGGCATATTGCCGCAACAATGGCTACGATTGCTGCAGCCGGTGCTATTGATGAGATACGCTCCCACAGTGATTTTTTATACGCTCCTTTTCCTCCGGCACTCTCAGGTACACCGATAATTCTTATTTCATCATCCTTTATATCTTTTTCCTTTCCCATACGAAATGCCTATTTAACGGTACTTTCTATATATTCTTTCAATTTAGCCAATACTTCTCTCGATGCCGACAATTCATGCCGGCTTCCGGAACAGTCCGAAAGGACAAGTATCTGCCTTGATACATCAATGAAATTTATATACTCCGAATTGATGATAAGACCTCGGCCCGCCCTTATGAAAACATTTCCACTGCTGCCAAGCTGCTCGGAAATTAGTGTCTCTACCCTTCCGAGCTGCATTGTAAGAAGAGTGGCACGCGAATCTCTTGTCACAACTGTAGAATAATTCCCATCCGCCGATACGTACATCAACGCATCGAGAGGAACCCTCAGCAACTCCGTTCCTTTAGATATTACAAGATGGGTAGGCATAATAAAATCACCGTTGTTTTTTCTAAATTAATCCATTCTGCCGTACTTCATCTCCTCACCGTTTTTGTCATATTGCTTGCGTTTTCCGGTAGGAAGCGATGTCAAGGTTATTCTGACTACTGCCGTACGGTGCAGGCTGCGCCTGATCGCATCGTCGAATGCGTTCATATGATCTGGAAGGAACCTCAGGCATATAGCTCTGAGAGCCGATATTTTTTCCTCATCATCCGTTACAGGTTCGGCAATTCCAAAAGCAATTGCGGAATGGTACTGGAGCGTAAACGAGCCGTCTTTCGGACCTATAGTAGGAGCACATTTTGTCACTGCAGAAAGACATACTTCCGGATGTGCGGCAATCGCATCCAGTTTATCGCCTTCAAGAGCGCAATGGAAATACCAGATATCATCGCTTGTACATGCAAGTGAAAGAGGAAGACCGTATGCGGAACCGTCCGGTCTGGTAAAACTTACTGTAATATAAGGGGCTTTCCGCAGAACCTCCAGTGCCCATGCACTGTCCATTTCCCTGCTTGATTTTCTCATAAATAACGATTTTCTGAAATTATCCTAAAACTGCTTTAAGTATTCTTTTTTTCCATTTTCCAAAAGGACGATATCTCAACGGAGGGTCTAAAAATGTACCTCTTACAAGCATACTCTTGTAATGTGTGAATGTATCGAAACCGTACTTGCCGTGGTAACAGCCCATCCCGCTCTCCCCTACTCCGCCGAACGGAAGGCGTGTACTCGCCAGATGCAGGACAGTATCATTGACACATCCCCCTCCGAAACTGAATGAATTGGCAATTTTCATACCTCTTTTTTTGCTTCCGCAGAAGATATATGCAGCAAGAGGCTTTTCGCCGCCCTTTATATATCCGACAGCCTGGCTTTCTTCCTTGAATGTCAGGACAGGTAAAAGAGGTCCGAATATCTCTTCCTGCATGATTGCCGAGCCTGGATCGGGACTATCCAGAATTGTCGGGCTTATGGTCATTGAAAAACTGTCACACTTGCCCCCATGAATTATATTCTGATTTTCCATAAGACGTACAAGCCTGTCATAATGACCGCGGGTAATTATTTTTCCGCAATTCCCGTCAGGATACATCCTGTCGATTTCAGAAATCATGGCAGTCATCAGTTCATCATGGATTTCTTCCTGGACTAGCAGATAGTCCGGAGCAACACATGTCTGTCCGCTGTTCAGATACTTTCCGAACACTATCCTTCTTGCCGCCGTCTTCACATCTGCATCCCGGCAGACAATCACGGGACTCTTTCCTCCAAGTTCAAGCGTTACCGGGACAAGATTAACGGCAGCTTTCTGAAGTATAATCCGCCCCACTCTTTTTCCACCGGTATAGAATATATAGTCGAATTTTTCGTCAAGCAAAGATTCCGAAACTCCGGCATCTCCCTGGATAACAGAAACCCATTCTGACGGAACACTCTCTGAAATCAGCTTTTCCACAACTGCAGCCGTGACAGGAGCATACTCGCTCGGTTTCAGCACAACGCAGTTACCGGCGGCGATTGCAGCGACAAGCGGATCCAGAGCCAGGAGAAAAGGATAGTTCCACGGACTTATTATAAGAACGGTTCCGTATGGTTGCGGAACGATGCGGGCCCTGCCCGGAATCTGTGAAACCGCAATTCCCGCCCTTTTCGGACGAGACAGTTTTCCGAGAGAAGAAATGAAATATTTCAGACTCTCCATAACCATCCCCGTTTCGGTCAGAAAACTCTCCTCCGGTGTTTTTCCCAGATCCCTGTACAGGGCCTCGCATATGTCGTTCTCCATAAGGGAGATGTTTTCCCTCAATTTACGGAGAACATTTTTTCTTGCAGCGGCATCCTGCGTGGAACCGCTTGCATGATACGATTTCAGACGTGATAATATCTCTTTGTGGTCCTTCGTCATCTTCTGTTTGTCACATTTTGGAATTCCGGTCAAAACCGGAATTTCAAAATTACAACTTTATTGCATAAGGACCATGTTTTTCTACATGCAGCTGTTGAAAAATTTTACTATTTCATCAAAAGGAATCGCCTGCATGTTGTCATACAGATCTACATGATTGGCTTCCGGTATGATAAGAAGCCTTTTGTTTTCCCCTTTCAGTTTTTTGAATGCATCTTCGCTGAAATACCTGGAATGGGCCTTTTCTCCATGTATCATCAGGACGGCACTTCTGATTTCATGACTGTAAGCAAGAATAGGCATGTTTACGAAGGAGATGGATGAAGTGACGTTCCATCCGTCATTTGAATTCAATGAACGAGGATGATATCCCCTTTCCGTCTTGTAATACGAATAATAATCCTTTACGAACTGCGGTGCATCATCAGGCAGCGGATCCACTACTCCGCCGGCACGTTTGTAATATCCATTTCTTATATCTTCAGTTCTCTGGGCATTGAGTTCTTCCCTAAGCCTGTACCTTGCATCCTCATCCATGCTGTCGAAATATCCGTTTGCATTCACACGGCTCATATCGTACATGGTTGAAGTTACCGTAGCCTTTATTCTGGTGTCTGACGCAGCTGCATTCAGTGCAAATCCGCCCCAGCCGCAAATACCGATAATGCCTATTTTCTCTCCGTCCACATCATTCCTTGTAAGCAGATAATCCACTGCAGCGGAGAAATCTTCTGTATTTATGTCAGGAGAAGCGACATATCTGGGTGTTCCGCCGCTTTCACCGGTAAATGACGGGGCGAACGCTATGGCTATGAACCCCTTTTCAGCCATTGTCTGGGCATACAGACCTGAAGACTGCTCTTTTACCGCACCAAAAGGTCCGCTTACCGCAATTGCCGGCAATTTGCCCTCAGTGTTCAGAGGCTTGTAAAGATCCGCTGCCAGCGTAATACCGTATCTGTTCACGAAACAGACCTTCGAATGTTCCACCTTGTCACTTTTCGGGAATACCTTGTCCCACTCTTCCGCGAGTTGTAATTTTTCCGTATTCATACTGTAAGCATTTGATTTGTTGTCCTTGATTGAATTGTTTGCCGTTTCATTGGCATAGGTATCTGCCGAATGCATCAACAGGCATGCCAGCAGGAATGATGTGATTCGTATCTCCATAAGATTCTCCTTAATTTAATGTTTTATTGCAAAATTACAGTTTGAAAAAACTGTATCCGTTATATGCATTGCGGTAATTGTTACCAATTTTGACGATTGGAACCTCCATATGCCCGTTTATGCCGGGAAAGAATTAACTTTGTTCCCGGATTACAACATATGAACATGGACATCATTGATCTTGAAAGCGTAGACATCTACAATAAGATGTATGGTCTTGAAACCAAACACCCGCTTGCAGCGGTAGTTGACCTGAATATGGCGACAAAGTCAGTAAACCATATCAAGATGAATTACGGAATATACGCCCTTTTTCTGAAGAATGACGAAAACTGCAGACTCAAATACGGAAGACAAAACTATGACTATCAGGAAGGTACGATAGTCAGTTTTGCACCTGGCCAGGTCGTTGAAGTTGAGATGAAGGAAAATGTACTTAAGCCTGACGTTCACGGACTGCTGTTTCACCCCGACCTTATACACGGCACATCTCTGGGCAACAAGATACACCAGTACAATTATTTCAACTATGCACAGAACGAAGCACTGCATCTTTCCGAAAAGGAACGGGGAATAATTATGGACTGTTTCAAAAATATCGGATATGAACTGGACAATCCCGTTGACAAGCACAGCAGAACTCTACTTTGCACACAGATAGAACTTGTACTGGATTACTGCCTGCGTTTCTATGACCGTCAGTTCTATACAAGGGAAAAAGTAAACAGCGACATCCTGTCACGCTTTGAAACACTTCTCGACGGATATTTCGAAAACAGGGATAATCTGGTAAAAGGATTCCCTACTGTAAAACATTTCGCAGATGAAATATGCCTCTCTCCTGGCTACTTCGGGGATATCATAAAAAAAGAAACCGGAAAAACCGCCCAGGAATACATTCAGCAGAAAATCATCGGGCTGTCCAAAAGATATCTTTCAGACAGGAGTAAAAGCATAAATGAAGTTGCATACAGTCTGGGATTCCAGTATCCGCAGCATTTCATTAGACTGTTCAGGAAAATAACCGGATACACACCCGGACAATTCAGAAAGGACCTTTTCAACTGATTCTTGTGCTGACTATGGCAGCAATGGCAGTTTCATCTCTGCCATTGCACAATTCATCCCGATCGTAGAATATTATTCACTCTATTCCCTTTCTACATAAAACTTGCAGAGATTACGGACGATATAGAGGATAAAATTTGCAGCATATGCCATATCTCCTAAACTTCAATATTCTGTGCAATATTGAGACTGGCATAGACAGCCCGTATGAAATGTTATCCGTTGGGAGGCTTTCATTCTAGCGGTAAAGAATCTCCCAAATTATTTATTGCCGGAGCAGTTTTATGTAATGAGAAAACTCTACATAAACTCTACATTACACATTGAAGAACTAAACAGTCAATACCATTACAATCTGATAATAAACATATTAAGACTTATTCAAAATTTCGACATTGCACTACATGAAAAACTGCAACTTCTCTATATTACAAAAATAAAATAATTTTGTCACAGGAATATTTAGTAAAAAACATCATGTTTAAACGTAATAAGATTTCAAAACTGATCAGTGATATTGATTCCTACTTCAACACGCTGGACAAAGCTTCCTCCATATTTCAGGAAGGTGTCAGAAATTATCTTTATTCCAATAAGGAAAACTTCAACACAAATCTGAATGATATGAGCAGGACCCAGGATGACCTGAGTGAATTGAAAAAGGAAATGGAGTTTGCCTTATATACACAAACATCACTGATACGTACACGTAGCGACATTATGAGACTTTTGGAAAAGACAAGGAATATAGCAGACCTGCTTAATGAAAGTCTTTTCCAGTTTGAGATAGAAATGCCCCTGATTCCTTCAGATCTGAATCCTGATTTCATGAAACTTACTGAGTTTTCCATATTGGCTGTACAGTCCATAATCCCTGCAGCAAAGGATTATTTCATCGAACCTGATATGATTCCTGACAAAATATCAAGGGCATATTATTACGAGAAGGAAGCAACAAGATTCTCACAAAATATAAAAAGAACCGTTTTCCATAAAATGGATAATCTCAAATTGAGCGAAAAATTCCATTTAAGATATTTTGCATTACACATAGAAAATATAGCCAAGGCAGCCGAGAATGTAGCAGACCAGCTGGCTGTAATGGTTACACGCAGATCTTTGTAAAAAGAATAACTGGCATTAAAACCTGATAGGACGACATGCAGTGCACAATGTTCATATTGACTGTTTTATTTTTTACCTTTCTGTTCATATTCAGAGAGTATTCAGTCCTTGTCGGCATATTCCTGCCTGTCCGTCTTATGAAAAGAGTTAAAATAGGTCTGCTTTCTTTTCTGATGTTTTCAGCAGGAGTGACTCTGTCCCTGTATAATTTTATAGGATCGGAACACCAGAACGCGATATATGGCAACGAAACGGGAAATCATGTAATGGTAATAGTTCTGACATGCACATTGATTACCGTCATGATTCTCAATTATCTGAAAATAAAGCCATCTTCTGTTCTATCCGTACTGGGTTCCATAATCGGAGTATCGATTTTCCTGGAAAAAGAGCCTCTTCGCTTCACTTACCCGTTAATCATATCCGTTTTGGTTCCAATTGCAGTTTTTGCGCTCTCCATGACTCTCAATCTGCTTTTTAACATGGTACTGAAGAAAACAAGGATAAATCTGCTACTGCTCTCATATTACATGAGATATGCTGTGGGAATTATAATAGTCGGAACGTCCTTCACTGTTGGATTTAACCATGGATTGCTGTATGAAAGTTATTGCGAGATTACAGGTTATACTCCGGATATCCCTATTGTCATCATCATAGCATCATCTGTAATACTGCTTCCTCTCATAAAGAATTTCTGGAACATTACTGAAAGATTTGCAGAAGGATGCGAAGACTACACACTGAACTCTATTGT
Organism: uncultured Bacteroidales bacterium; assembly: GCA_949296645.1. GTDB lineage: Bacteria > Bacteroidota > Bacteroidia > Bacteroidales > UBA932 > CALUPD01. The sequence continues at coordinate 37,823 of CASFPH010000016.1, read as the reverse complement.
CTCTGTTTCAACTGCAATCATATTGTTGACATCGTTGGTTCATATACCTGTAACAGTCTATGGATGTGTTAAAAGCGGCATTAGCGGAGCTTTTTTTGCAAAAAAGCATGATCCGTCAAATCTGAAAACGGTTTTTCAGGAAACCGTATCAACAGTTGCGTCATTATTCTTCTCGGCAATGCTTTCATACCTGCTTCTTAATATCTACAGATCCGCCAATGAAGAGGAAAGCAAATTCATAAATGTCACCGTACTTGCAATAGCAGCCTTGCTTACATTATCCGTTATTTTCATAAGCTACGTAAAACAGCAGAAAAACGACAGACGCAAAACGAATTTGCTGTTATACTCAAAACAACAGCAAATTTATGAGCACAGCAGAGCTCTGAATGAAATGGAAATGAAAACCGTTCTTTCAGAAAACCAACTTCTACATGCAACTGTAGAGCTTAAAAGGAAAGAAGCCATGAATATCGCCTTAGGCATTTGCGAGCAGAAAGAATACCTTGAATCACTGAAAAAGAAGACCAGCAGGCTCTACGAATACAAAAAAATGACAGATGAAGAAAAAATAAGGCTTTATGACGAAATAAACAATTCTGTAAGCCAAAGGCTCTCGTTTGATCATGAAATAGATACCATTTATTTTTCATCACAGGCTGAATCCCTGCATAAAGACTTCACGATCAAGCTTAATGACAGATTTCCAAATCTCACTCAACAGGAAAAACGCCTTGCCACGCTTTTGTGTCTCGGTTTTTCTTCAAAATATATATCTACATTAATGAACATAACTCCAAAAAGCGTAGAAATAAGCAGGTACAGATTGAGACAAAAATTAAAATTAGGAAAGGGTGACAATCTGGTTTCCTTTCTTCAGTCCTTATAAACTAATTTTCTAAAACTATCAAACATGAAAAAAGCATTATTAATTTCAACAATGTTTATGGCTGTCACATCCCATAGCATTCAGGCTCAAGAAGCCACAACTGATGTCAATCAGTATGGACAAACTGTAAAAAGTATTCCTGTGCAAGCAGAAATGCAAGATGGAATTCTGGTATTCAAAAACGACAAGGCCAACTACAAAATGTGGTTTGATGTAAGAGTACAAGGTGATGCTGCCGTATTTTTCGGTGTACCTGAATATGCAGACAAGATAGGAAATGGCATGAGCATAAGAAGATCCCGTTTTGCTGTCAAAGCACAATTGAACGACAAGTGGTATGGAGAAATAGATACCGACTGGACGAGCGGTTTACCTGAATTAAAAGATGCTATTTTAGCATACAATGGCGTACCGGGACTTGAAATAAAAGCCGGGAATTTCAAAGAGAATTTTTCCATCCAGAGAAATACGACCTCACGATATCTTGTCTTCATGGAACGTCCGATGATCACATCCCTTGCACCTTCACGTCATCTGGGTATCAATGTAAGGTATGCACATAACTGGATATGGGCATCTGCAGGAGTTTTCGGACCGGAGCTAAAAGATTCGGAGGCCATGGGATTCATGCAGGACTACAATAAGGATTATGGAATGAGTGAGGGCCTCTCATATACAGGTAAGATAGTTTTGCGTCCTATATATAAAAGCAGTGATGCATCTCTTCATATAGGAGGAGCTTTCTCTTGGAGAAATCCTAAAACAACACAGTTCAAAATAAAAGACTTTGAAGAACTCATAGAAGAAGATCAGGATATTATGGATGCCATAGAGCAAGGCAAATTTACAGAACTTGATCTTATAGGTACAGCATTTGATTCAAGAAATACTACCGATATAAATCGCAAGAAATATTTGAATACAGGAGATCTGATCGGACTTGATCATGAAATAGCGTACACATTTGAAGTTGCAGGACACTGGAAAGGACTCAGGTATGAAGCAGCCTATCTTGCAAAGACAGCCTATCTTAATCCAGCAGTGTGCGAGGTTACCGGTACACAGACAAAAGTTACCGGAGACGGATATTATATTCAGGCATCCTATCTGCTTTTCGGAGGTACACAGGCATATGACGCTGACGGTGCAAAATACACCAGAACCACATCTGGAAGAGAATGGGGTGATCTGGAACTTGCAGCCAGATACCAGAGAATGGACCTAAATGACGGAAACATAACAGGAGGTAGTGCAAATGCATATGAGTTGGGACTTAACTTCTACCCGAACAAGAACGTAAAAATCATCCTTAACTATCAATATGTCGACCAGGACGAATTTGCAAACGGGAAAGGAAGTGACAAAGGAAGTTTCTATTGCGGATTTGACAAAGACGGCAAGCCTACAAAGGTATCATCTGAAGTTACAGGTAATAAAAGAGGTGTAGACTATCATATGCTCGCCCTACGATTCCAGGTAGCATTCTAAAGACTATTTATAATTAATATTTAAACTAAAAGAAAATGGCAAAGGAAGAAATGAAAATAGGCGAAATTTCAAAGCCGCGTTTTGAATTCAGGTCATTTGGACAATCTTTTGATGAAGCGCACAAAAGGATGGCAAGGCTTTCTGTCCCTGTACCTGAAAAAGTATGGGAAAGGACAAGTGACGAAATCTACATCATCTCGAGAGCGAATGACATAAACAATACCAAGATTCGGGACGGGAAAATGGATATCAAGACTTATGTGCAGACTGTCGACGGTCTGGAACAATGGAATCCGCTTATGAAAGGTGAATTCCCAATAAGCAGGGAAGTTCTGGAAAAAGAAGTGTTCCCAGCATTTATGGTGGAAATGCCAGTTCTAAACAATGATACATACACATTCGAAGAATTCATGTCAATGGTAAAGGCCAATAAGGATCTAGCTGCCGTCAGAGTACATAAACAAAGATTTGGCTATATGGTCAATGATACCATATGCGAATTCGGCAATGTACTCATAAATGGAGCAAAGATCTGCACCATCAATTCGGAATCAACGGAAATAGAAGACATCAAGAAAACCGTTAAGGATTGTGCTCTGGAGGGTGTTGAAAACATCAATTACCTGCAGGCGATAAAAAGGGTTATAGGAATGTCGGATAAAACATTGGCAAATGAATAAAAAAGACAGAATCATGGCACAGGAAATTGAACGTAAATTTTTAGTTTCAGGAGAATTCAAGGAATTTTCCAGAAAGGCCACAAGAATTACACAGGGATATCTAAGCAGTGTACCGGAAAGGACCGTAAGAGTAAGAATAAAAGGTGATAAAGGCTATATTACAATCAAAGGAAAAGGTAATGATTCCGGTGCAAGCAGATTTGAATGGGAAAAAGAGATAAGCGTACAGGAAGTACAGGATCTTCTGGCTATATGTGAGCCCGGTGTAATTGACAAGACCAGATATCTGGTTGATTCAGGTAACGTTGTTTTTGAAGTAGACGAATTCTATGGCGACAACGAAGGACTTGTTGTCGCAGAAGTGGAACTGAAATCCGAGGAGCAAAATTTTGACAAACCTTCATGGTTAGGAGATGAAGTTACAGGCGATGTAAGATATTACAATTCGATGCTAATGAAAAATCCGTACAAAAACTGGAAATAATTTCTAATTTGTCAAAATAAATTTCTAAAAGCCAGCTTTTAAGGTGCGTCAGGAGATGCAAGACGACACACATAAATAACAGAACTGACTGTATTTTCTGACGCACCGCCTTAAACTTTAAAACGATCTATGAAAAAAGACGAAAATAAAATACAGACCGACAAATTTGATCCGATTGACATAAACAATTATAAAATAGAAAAACTTCCCAAAATCAACAAGACAGGTTTTGAGAAAATTATGGCCATTGCAGGATTTCCGATATCAATTATTTCATTTGTTCTTATATACTGGTTCTCTGATTTTGGTTTTTTAAATGATTTGTCATCAGATGCTCTATCAACTACATCTATTAAAAGGATAGAGACTATAGGTCTTGAAGCATTCATACGCTCAAATTATGCAATGTTGGCTATATTTATAGCTTCCATAATTTTATGGATAACAGAATCTGTTCCAAATTATCTTACATCACTGCTCGTAATACTGGGAATAGTCCTGACAGGAGTAACCGGTCAGAAGGAGGCTTTTGCTCAACTTGGACATCCTGTAATGTGGTTGAACATTCTGTCCTTCGTTCTGGCCAGCATGCTTGTAAAAACGATGGTGGCAAAAAGATTTGCCTTATGGTTCGTTCTTAAGTTCGGTAAAAATGCCAGTGGCATTTTTCTAAGTTTTATGGTAATAAATCTGGTATTGTCAGCATTTATATCAGCAACTACCGTAAAAGCGACAATCCTCCTTCCGATATTCATGGTCGTTGCTGCAATATATGGTGCAGCAAATGGGAATAGGAATAATTTCGGAAGAAATCTTGTCCTGCAGAATCTTTTTCAGATAAATATCGGTGCAAGCGGATTCATGACAGGTTCAGGGGCCAATCTTCTTGCTGTATCATTGATGATGGGCGCTATGGGAGGAACTGTTTTCAGCTATTTCGACTGGTTTACCGCAGCCTTTCCACTATGTGTCATATTATTGCTTGCAGGGTGGATCATAGGTACCAGACTCATATTTCCGATGAAAAAGGATGAACAGGTCCCTCAAATAGAAGGTGGTATGGAAAGACTGAAAACAGAACTTGAATCCATGGGAAAAATCAAATTCGAAGAAATAAAATCAATCATAATATTCGGAGTTGTTCTTATTCTATGGGCCACTGACAAACTTCATGGTATAGATGCTACCACAGTAGCATTTATAGGAGCAGTAGTTGCATTGTTACCAGGAGTAGGTGTTGTGAAATGGAATGATGTCGATATTCCCTGGCATCTTATGCTTTTCTCAGCAGGAGCATACACTCTGGGGGCTGGTCTTGACGCCACATCGCTTCCGTCAACCCTGGTAAATTACGCTTTTGACAGCATGGGACTAAGCCAAAACACCCCTTTTGCAATAATGTTTCTCTTACTTACAGGAATGATGCTTTTCAGCGCACTGATATTCCAGTCAAAAACCATGCGAACCCTCATTTTCATTCCAATTGCCATTGGTGTATCACAGAGATTCGGATATCCCGTTTTAAGTCTGGCCTTTCCTATGGCCTTGCTTATAGAACATGTATATGTACTGCCTTTCAACAGCAAGCCGGCAGCTCTGCTGTATACCACCAACCATTATAGCTGGAGTGACACTTTCAAATTCGGCATCACCATGATGGTGTTAAGCTGGGGACTTATAATTGTGTGGGGAGAAACGGTACTCAAATGGCTTGGGTATACACCGGGAATATTCTGAATCTTTCTATGATCAGCATTCAGGCAAAAAAACATGACAATTTTTCTATCGAGTTCAAATTAGGCTACAACAAGATAGAAAAACTAGGAAAAAGTGATTTTCTGGTCAGGGCATGGATATTCATACCCAACAGTTTGGATATCAACCCTGAAATTTACGGGAAAGATCAGTTTTACAGAGATTTGAAATCAAATGTAAGACTGATTACTCCCGTATTTTCCACTGATGATCTGGCTCAGGCAACATCAATACCGTTTTTACTGCTTGAATCCGCCAAACAGAATTTCATAGAGCATCCAGATAAAAAACACTCCGATGATTATGAATATCATATCAAAATGTTTTCTGCAATATTCAAAAGTTCCATAAGAAACAGGATTTATGAAATATTCAGGAATACTACACAAAAAGGGAGGGACTATGATATACTGATGTTCATTAAAGAGACAAGGCTCATCACTTCGAGATTCCGTAAAATAATAAACGAAATCAAAGTTCGGAACATTTCCGAATATATTTCCGCCCGATCTGAATATGCAGATGAGTTCATCAGTGCAATTCTGGAAGATAAAAGTCTAAGACTGCTTGATATATGCCAGTCATCGAAAATACAATTATCGGAATATATCCTTGAAATAAACTCATACAGAAAAAGCAAACAATACTGTATCATCAATGACGATCCCGTCAACAACAGAAATACCGTATTCAGAATAGGAATGTTAAAAAAATACATTGAAAGTGACCTGTATGTTGGTCTTGACAAAAAACGCGACGGATTTGCAGCGGAGCAACTGTACTACAGCATTGCTGCCGGGGTGGCAATGGTCTTTGCTACAGGTGTTGCATGGGCTACACAAGTCAAATACGGTAATATAACAACTCCATTATTTATTGTTCTGGTCATAAGTTATATGCTCAAAGACAGGATAAAGGATTTGATGAGGTATTTTTTCTCAAGAAAATTCGTCAGCAGGTATTTTGATAAAAAAGCATCAGTTTCAACTGGGAAAATAATAGTCGGCAATATAAAGGAAGGTGTGGATTTCATCCCTTATGACAGAGTGACTCCTGACATTATTAAGATGAGGAATTCATCAAGTACAATTGATGATGAATCCAGAATATTCGAAGAAAAGATTCTCCTATACAAAAAGCATATTACCATTTATAACAAAAAATTGCTGAGAGACAATCGCTATCCGTTATCCGGCCTCAATGAAATTATGAGACTTCACCTTGTACGATTTACTCAAAAAATGGATAATCCTGAGATAAGTGCCGAATATATGCTGCAGAACGGTAATCTTCTAAATACGCATATAGAGAAACTCTATTATCTGAATATAATATTCGAATTGGAGTCGCACAACCAAAATCTATTCAAACATTTCAGAATAGCCATGACAAGAAACGGCATAATTAAAATCCAGGAATCTTGAAAATTCTCTGAAACGGCACATTCACAAAATATGTACCGGAGCCTCGTTAACACGGGTGCGCTTACCTTTTTCCGCCTTTATCATACGGTCGGCAAACTCCCTTATCTTGTTGCATATCCACATCGAAGCAGTAGTTCCATCGGAATAATCCGCTTCCGCAAACATGTCTATGCGTCCGTCTTCCCTCAGCTTCTCCGCCTGCTTCAAGGCTGTCATGTTGCCCTTAGGATATATGGCAAATGTAACACCGCCCTTTCCCTTTACCACCGAAAACGCAGGCACATCACTAGGTCCGTCCGCAATGTATATCATGTTCCTGAAATCTATCCTGCGTTGTTCGTCTGAAAGACGGCTGTTCACATTGACTTCAGGGTTGACATTAGTTCCCTTGTTTATCTCGAAAAGTGCGCGGGTCTTTGTAGTATTGTCAATAGTATAGCCTGTTTCGGATATTATCCTGCCTCCTTCCTCCGTTTCGCGCTCGATCAGCTCGCAACCCCAGATATCCTTGACATAATCCATTATCGATGTTCCCCTGATCACTTCTGCAAATCCGGTGCTTACAATATAATGCTCCACCTTTATGTTGTATTCCACACACAAAGGATCATTGTCCAGAAGTTCGCTGGTGGTTTTGAATATATCGGGAATTCCTGGATAGAATTTCTGTTCCTTTCCATATGCACGCAGCCTCGCATTATTCAGACCTGCAAATATTCCTTCCTCGGCATATCTGATGAAATGATTCAGATAAATCGTATCTGGATTTACACGCACGCCCTCCTTCCTGTATTTCTCAGGCAAGGCGTTCACCTCTTTCCAGAAATCCTCTCCGCACACTCCATATTCCCTGAAAATCGGATCCTGCATATACCCGTCTACCAATGTTTTGTCGAAATCCCATATTACGGCTATAATATTCTGCATATAATCATAATATTAAATAAAATCATACTGTCAAATTTCGTAAAATTTAATATCTTTACAAAAAGATTTTCAATCATGTATCCGGTACGTATAATACCGTCCAAATGCCATTACATATCCGGCACAGCATCTTCACATTTCTGGGGTTGCCCGAGTCTGCCAGACGGATATGAATATCCTGCATATACTGACAGAAAAGGGAAAAATTATCCGTATTTCTTTGTATGCCAGATAAATCTTGAGGAATTTGCACGGTTCGACAGGGAAAAACTGCTTCCGGATAAAGGGTTGTTGTCATTTTTTGCCAAAATTGACAATTATCTCGGTTACTACGACACGCCGGCAGACATAGGCGGATCGATTTCCGGAAACGATGCAGTAAAGATACTGTATTTTCCTGATATCAGGAAACTTAAAAAAATCTCACCTGAACAATTCGGCTATGAATTCCGCTCACCGGAAGGACTTCCGTTCGAGTTCAGTACCGGCAGCTTCTCCTCGTATGACGAGCATATGCTGTTTGCCCCGCCTTCACACAGGCAATGGGAAACATGGGACACTCCATTCGAAGAATGGAAAATTCTCCTTCAGATAGATTCATTTGAAGGAGACGACTTTGAATTGAACTTTATGGATATCGGAGTACTAGACTTCCTGATTTCCCCGCACGAGTTAGCCATGCATTGTTTCGACGATGTACGTGCCATCGTATTATCCTCATGAATAACACCTTACATCACATAACCTATGAAAAAGGCATTATCATTACTGTCATTACTGCTGATCTTCCTTACATATGCGGAAGCACAGACAAGGTACCTTGTAAACACATTTTCTCCTGAAAACTCATATATGTACAAGGCTTACAGATATTCCGGTCCTTCATCAACAAAAGTAAAGCTGAGCGGAGGACTTGAATGGTACGGAGGTTTTACCATAGGCAGTTCACAGGGACCGTACAAACCAGGATATGCGACTTTCAGGCTTGGCGGAAAATACGAAACCCTGATGTTCGTACTCGGACTCGACCCCGAATCCTACGGAAACGATCCGAGGGTTGTCACCGTATATGCGGACGGAAAAAAAATAGCCGATGAAGTAGTCAGAAAATATTCCGTTCCGAAACGCATGAAACTCGACGTGACCGGCGTAGATGAACTGAAATTCGTACTTGTTACAGGTGAAGGCAGAATAGGATTCGGAGAAGTGACATTATGGGAAAAGGGAGAAAAGCCCGTGGAAACAGGCAATCTTATAATTGCAAAACCTAAAAAAATACAATTGGTAAAAGACCTGAGGCCATATGCTCAGGACAACCATTACTGCATCTCTCCGGATGACAAATACAAGTCCGTATATGTCAATGGGAACAAGTACAATTACGGTTTCATATGCAACATGTCGATGGCTCTTATAGGAGTACAGCCAGGAGCCTCGTATTTCAATCTTAGAGGACAGTATGAGACCCTGAGTCTGCTTGCAGGACCTGTAAACAATGACAAAAGCAGCGGCGGAAAGGGTTGGATCATCATCAAGGCCGACGGAAAAATCATCCATGAATACGAAATCTCGCAGGATGATATTGCAAAAAGGATAATCCTCGACGTGAAAGGATGCAACCAGCTTTCCATACACACGGAACAGTCGAACCAGAGCATGTATGCTGCCATTGTGGATGCAACCCTCTATCCGGAAGGAGAATTTGATAAAGAAAACGCCGGAGCAATTGAGGAAGATATCAATCCGAGACTCAAAGAATTGCCTGACGTATGCAAGCTTGTCTCCAGCATTCCTCCGTATGCAGTAGGAGGACAGGTTGAGCATCAGGTATATACAGGAGAATCGGATTACATAACATTCTCGATGGGAGGCACGAAATTCAATGAAGGATTCATACTTTATGAAAAAGCCAACTTCTGGAACGACAATATCATTTCCTATGCCGTTTTCGACCTCGGAAGGGAATTCGACTATGTAAGTTTTACAGCAGGATACGTAGGCAAAAGCTGGTCTATGACAAATGACGTCATACGGGTCTATGCCGACGATGAACTCATACTCGAAGCTCCCATGAAAGCTACATATCCGAACCAGCATTTCACATTACCGATAAAAAAATGCCGAAAACTCAGATTTGAGAACGGCGGTTCCGGGAACCTCAATGTAGGAGCCTATGGCATAGGAGATATAATCGTCTATCGTGGTGAACCGGTCGAAAACGATCTGTTCGTACATCCGAAACCCGAATGTCCTTATGAAACAGACCTTATAGACCTGGGGGCCCCGTATCTTCACTATGTAAGTACAAAATCCGATTCGAAAGACGAGATATTCTACGACGGAAGCACCCAGCGCAGATATTTCGAAATGCAGGACGGCAGACGCATAAACAAGGGATTCATGCTTCAGACAAGTGTACATTTTTCCCTTGATCATGGAGTACTTTCAGGCACAGACAATGCAGCCGCCGGTGCAATAGGAGGTGCTGCAGTGGGTTCAGCATTCGTAGCGGTAGGAGCAGTAGGAGGAGCAGTAGTCGGCAGCACGCTTATCGGTGCTGCAGCATTCCTAATGCTTGCAGCCGGTGGAAATGCCGTAGAAAATTCGTGTGCCGCATTCAATACATACGGAGAATACAACAGTGTGACGTTCACTGTCGAATGCCTGCGTCCTTTCATTACCGGAAACGAGTCCGATTACAAGGAAACCCTGCTCATAGGTGCAGACCAGGAAGTAGTGGCTGAACTGACCGTATATGAAACGATGGAGCCTCAGACAGTCACCGTTCCCATAAACGGATGCGAACAGCTTATGTTCTGGTTGGCCAATACCAACAACACTTCCGGCCAGTATGTCTTCCATGACATAAAACTTACAAAAGAGATTCTTCCACTGAACATTCCGAAAGCAGCACGACTGGCAAAAAGCGAGATATCGGAACCGGTATATACCGAAAAGAACATTTCAATAGAATGGAAAAGGCCGGCCTCATCCGGATCATCCAATGTGGATTCATATCTTCTGGACTGCACTCAGGCATATGGGCAGACAATAAAACTTATAAAAGATACCAAACCAAAATACAGAATATATACAACATATCTCGAAACTGCTTCAGGAGACATATGCAAGGCCGTATCCCTTAGGGAAAAGAATGAAAACAAGGCAAACATGACACTGGAACACAAATACTGTGTTGCAGAACTGAAGGAGTTGAATGAGTTGAAGGCAAAACTTGCAGGTCTCGGCATATCCTACGTAAATGCCAATCTCGGACTTCCGGAGCTCGGTTTCAAGGCAGTATCTTACGGAAAGACTCTGAAGTCGGCCAAAGACATGATTAAGGAATGCCGCGAAGCTGTGGAAATCATGATTGAAGAAAAGATGGCAGAAACTGCCGTCCTTGAATCGCTCCTGAAAAACGCCCTCGACATAGACGGTATAAAAAGTACGGAATATACCGTATTGTGTCCGCTTTTCAAAGGAGAAACCCCTCCTGATGACAAGTTGCCTTTACTTTCCAACTTCGATATGGAACGATAACCGGAGCAATGTATCGTTATTGAAGTGCGTCAGAAGGTTTTCTTTATGATTTGCCTGATATTGTCGGCTTTACCCATGGTATAATAATGAATGGCAGGGACTCCGCTGGAAATGAGCTCCCTGCTTTGGTTTACACACCATTCTATTCCGGCTTCATAAACATCTGCGTCGGTTTTGCAATGTGCCAGAATTTTCATGAAATCCTGCGGTATATCAAGATGAAATGCTCTTGGCAGCATTTCTATCTGTTTGAAAGTCGATACAGGTTTAAGACCGGGTATAATGGGAACTTCTATTCCGGCCTTGCGGCATCTTTCTACAAAGTCGAGGAATACTGCATTATCGAAAAACATTTGCGTAATTACGTAGTCCGCTCCGTTGTCTACCTTCTCTTTGAGATGCATGATATCGGTTTCGATATTGGGCGCTTCATAGTGTTTCTCCGGATATGCAGCCACACCTATGCAGAAATCGGTTTTGATTCCGTTTTTCACGCTGAAGTCAAGATAATTTCCGTGATTCAGCCTTACTATCTGCTTTACCAGTTCACTGCTGTGCGAATGACCGTCGGGTTCCGGAATAAAGTATTTCTGCCCGGGAATGGAATCCCCACGAAGTGCCACTATATTTTCGATACCCAGGAAATTCAAATCAAGAAGTTCGCTTTCAATCCTGTGTCTGGATGCGCCGCCGCAAATTACATGCGGGACGACTTCCATTTTAAAGCGCTTCATAATTGCAGCCACGATGGCGACTGTACCAGGACGTTTGGCAAGCACCACTTTGGAATATGTTCCGTCCTGATTCTGATGATATTCGACCTCGTCCCTGTGACATGTTATGTTTATGAATGGAGGATTGAATTCATTAAGAGGTTCGATGCCGGCATACAGTCTGGATACATCACTGCCTTTCAGTGGAGGCACGAGTTCAAACGATGCAAACGGTTTACTGCTGCTTTTAATTATATCAATTACTTTCATCTTTTATCGTATATATTTGGCTTTCCTTGTTTCATAATCGGATTTCTGCTCATCATCAGTCTCCCCTACATTGAAATACCTTGCTTCAGGATGTGCAATGAACATTCCGCATATCGATGTAGACGGTTTTATCGAATAGTTATCGGTAAGTTCGATGCCGAGTCTGTTTTCAGCATCAAGCATGTCGAATAGCTCACGCTTCAATGAGTGATCAGGACACGAAGGGTAACCGAATGCCGGACGTATGACATTCATGTCTCCGAATACGGTTTTCTGAATCCACTCGACGGCAGCCTCTGCAAGTCTTGCACATATGGCCTGCCTCATTAGGCAATCATATGACTTTTCATCTTCATGAATAATCCTGTCTCTGGCAGTAATGCAGAAAAGGCCGACATTGCCTTTTCCGTTTTCAGGAATGAAATCGGCCAGACAAAGACATCCGTTGGATTTGCTTTGGCTTCTCAACATCGGCAATACATATCCGTTATCAAGAAATATGTCATTCATATGGCTGCGGGCTTCATGGAATTCCAAAATGGAACCCACTTCCACACTTGAATCGGACTTCATCTGTCCAAGAACTGTACGTGCATCCTCAAGTGTCCTGACAGCCTCTCCATTCTGCAATATATCCTGAAGGGTAGGTCCCTTGAACCCCCAGAAAAACAAAAGCTGTTTCCAGTCTATATAATCGGCAATATACTCAAGTCCGGGTTTCATGCATTCATGTTTTTTCAATGAAACCAGATCCGGTCCTGGGAAATCGGATACGACGCAACGGCACCTGTTTGCTTCATCATAGGAAAGCATGTCCCTGTTCTTCTTGTCATAAAGATCCCTCAATTTCTTCTGTTCCGCCTTAATTCCGGCTATCGTTTCTTCAGGAGACATGATAAGCTTTTTCGAAAGGACAGATGTACGCGATGCATCACCTCCGTACAGAACGCAAAAAGAATACAACGGTGCAAGCTTTACTGCAGTATGGAGCGCCGAAGCAGTTGCTCCGCCTACTATTATCGGTATTTGCATACCCTTTTCCTCAGCCATTCTGCACAGATTCTCCATTTCCTTCAACGAAGGAGTGATCAATCCGCTTACTGCAATTATGTCGGCTCTCTCCCGGATTGCCGTATCAACGATGATATTCCCGTCCACCATGACCCCGAGATCTATAACATCGAAATTATTGCACCCCAACACTATGGCAACTATATTCTTGCCGATATCATGCACATCACCCTTTACGGTTGCTATTACCACCTTTGGACGTTTCGTGCTGCCTTTTCCTTCAGCATTCATGCTTTCAATCGCAGGTTCAAGAACTGCAACTGCACTTTTCATTACCTTTGCCGATTTCACAACCTGCGGAAGAAACATCTTTCCTTCCCCGAACATATTCCCCACCTTTTCCATTCCTCTCATCAACGGACCTTCTATAATGTCTACAGGATTACCTGATATCTTCATGGCCTCGTTAACATCCTCTGCGATATAATCGGAAATTCCTTTGCACAAGGCGTATGCCAGACGTTCTTCCACAGAACAAGTGCGCCAACTTGCCTTTCTGTCGGAACTGTTTTCAGACACACCTCCATCCTTGAATCCTGCAGCTGCCTTAACAAGATTTTCCGTAGCATTCGCATTACGGTTCAGAATCACATCCTCGCAGCACTTCAGCAATTCGCTGTCTATGGTATCATAAACCTGCAACATCGAAGGATTCACTATAGCCATGTCCAGACCGGCCTGTATTGCATGATACAGAAATACAGAATGCATGGCTTCCCTGACAGGATTGTTTCCTCTGAACGAAAACGACAGGTTTGATATTCCTCCGCTCGTTTTTGCATAAGGCAGATTTTCCTTGATCCACTTTACAGCCTTTATGAAATCTATCCCGTAATTTGCATGTACCTCGATACCTGTTCCAACGGACAGTACGTTTACATCGAATATAATATCCTGCGGGGGTATGCCTGTACGCTCGGTCAAAAGCGTGTATGCCCTTTTACAGATTTCTATTTTGCGTTCATATGTTGTTGCCTGACCGTTTTCATCAAAAGCCATTACAACCACTGCTGCACCGAAATCATGGAGTTCACAGGCCTTTCTCAGAAACTCCTCCTCCCCTTCTTTCAGGCTGATTGAATTGACTATGCATTTGCCCTGACAATTCTTCAACCCTTCCAACACGGTATTCCATTCGGAAGAATCTATCATGACTGCAGCCCTGGCAATTGAAGGCTCATTGCTTATGTATCTAGTGAAGATACGCATTTCCCTGCTGCCGTCCAGCATACCGTCATCCATGTTTATGTCTATGACTGACGCTCCGTCTTCAATTTGTCCTGCAGCCACAGATGCGGCTTCCTCATATTTTTTTTCAGAAATCAACCGTGCAAACTTTCTAGAACCTGCGACATTGGTACGTTCACCTATGTTGACAAAATTGAATTCCTTGTCGATTACGGTAATTTCCAGTCCGCTTACATACAGCTTGCTGTTTTTCTCCTTCGGTATCCTCGGCTTTATACCTCTCAAAGCATCCGAAATCGCAGCAATATGCTCATATGTGGTTCCGCAACAACCTCCTGCAATATTTATAAGAGAAGCTTCTGCCATATCCCTCAGACAGCCGGCCATCATTTCAGGGCTTTCTTCATATTCACCCATCTCATTTGGAAGACCTGCATTCGGATGGATGCTTGTATAACAAGGAAGAAAAGAAGAAAGAGATTCTATAAACTGCCTTAATTCCGAAACCCCGAACGAGCAGTTCAACCCGAATGAAACTACAGGATAGTGCGAGATGGATGTATAGAACGCTTCCAATGTCTGTCCGGTAAGAAGTCTGCCGCTTTTGTCATTTATCGTGGCTGAAACCATAACCGGAATTTCCCGTCCAAGAGACCTGTTCAGTCTTTCAATGGCATACAGAGCGGCCTTTGTATTAAGTGCATCAAAACATGTTTCCATAAGAATAAGGTCGGCACCACCGCTGATCAAAGCTTCGGCCTGCACATAATATGCATCGCTCATTTCATCGAAATCCACATCCCTGTATTCAGGATGAGCCATATCCGGAGAGAGCGACAGCGTACATGATGTAGGTCCCATGCTGCCTGCTACCCATATTCGTTTGCTCTTTACCTGCGTTGCACATTCCCTTGCAATTGAAGCGCCCTTGAAATTCATTTCACGCACACGGTCTTCACAACCATATTTCTTTTGTGAAATAGCGTTTGAATTGAATGTATTTGTCGTAATGATATCCGCCCCTGCCTCAATATATTTGGAATGGATTTCCTTTATTATTTCAGGTGCAGAAAGATTGAGAACATCATTGTTCCCTTTCAACGGTATCTTCGCATCCCTGAACAATACACCACGGAACGTGCTTTCCGGAAGATTCATATGCTGCAGGACGGTACCCATAGCACCGTCGAGAATCAGAATCCTGTCTTTCAGTACTTCCCTTATCATCGTGAATTCTACATATTTTCGAGACATTCGTCCAGATCCTTGATAATCTGTTCTTTGTCCATATTTTGACCTATGAAAACTATCTTCTGCATCCTGTCTCCATACTCCGGATCCCAGTCTCTCATAAGACCCGGCTCCTGCCTCATCAGTTCGACAAGGTCCTCTTCAGGCGCAGTAGCATACCACAAGCCGGCTTCCTTAAGGATTTTCTGCTTCCCTGCCTGTTCGAAAAGATACGACATGTCCCGGTTGTCGGAGAAATAGCACACACCCTTGGTTCTTATGACGCTTGAAGGCCATTTTTTTGCAATGAATCTGTCGAATCTGTTCAGGTCGAAGGCCGGACGGCGATAATACACGAATGTACTTATGCCGTATTCTTCAACTTCACCTCCGTCATGATGATGGTGGTGATGATGATGTTCTCCACATTCATGTTCATGTTCATGTTCGTGGCCATGGAAGTGATCATGTTCATCATGTTCATGTACGCAACCGTCTTCATCCTCCGGAAGCGGTCCCTCTATGCCGCGTATCCATCCTGCTGATGTGGCTACTTTTTCGAAATTGAAAAGTTCTGTATTCAATATGATATCCAGATCGATATCAGTATAATCGCATTCTATTATTTCGGCTCCCGGCTGTATTGTACGTATAATCTGTTTAATACGCCCGAGTTCATTACCGGATACCTCTGAAGCCTTGTTGAGCAGTATTTTGTTGCAGAACTCTATCTGCTGGATAATCAGATTCTCTATATCTTCCTCGTCTATGCCGCTACGTGTAAGAGTTTCCCCGCATGCGAATTCGCTCTGGAACCTCAAAGCGTCGACCACTGTCACTATGCAGTCAAGACGGCATATTCCGTATTTTCTGTATGCACCGCCCAGAGACGGAATAGAACATATTGTCTGCGCTATCGGCTCAGGCTCACATATTCCGCTCGCTTCAATGACTATATAATCGAATTTTCCGGACTTCATCAATTCGAATATCTGTTCGATCAGATCAGTTTTCAGAGTACAGCATATGCAGCCGTTCTGAAGTGCAACAAGACTGTCGTCTTTCTGTCCGACAACTCCACTCTTCTGTATAAGGGAAGCATCTATGTTTACCTCACCTATATCATTCACAATTACCGCAAAACGGATACCTTTCCTGTTTGACAGGATATGGTTTACCAGCGTAGTCTTTCCACTTCCAAGATATCCGGTAAGAAGCAGTACGGGTACATCTTTTCTTTCCATTTCCAAATATGAATTAACATCAATACTATTGACTGGCAGTACAAATTACAAATGTACAAAAAAGCGAATAAAAACGGTTTACAAACTTTTAAGCATTCCGGTGAATGCCATACCGTATTTTTCTTCTATGAACGAGGCCGTCAGAATATCAGAATAATGCCCGGATGTAAAAAGATAACCGGCCTCCGTCACGGATACGGACGCCTCTTCAAGAATTGTTGAACAACCGCACATGTTGAACGGTGCCAAAAGCGTATCCGTATTGAAATTGACAAACAAATCCGCTTCTCTGAACCATACAGTGGCGGACACGACAGCTTCTCCGTCTTCATTTACCGCATGCACAGGAACCCATACGAGTTTTTCTTCAGTTATTCCGTATCTTGCGGCAAAAAAGGCAGGTCTCATTATATGTAAAAAAGACTCGTCATTTTATCACAAGTTCCACCGGACAATGATCTGAACCGAATATTTCCTGATGAATGGAAGCATCCTCAAGTCTTGACTCAAATGACTTTGACACAAGGAAATAATCGATACGCCAACCTGCATTCTTTTCTCTGGCCCTGAACCTGTATGACCACCACGAATACTGGTCCCTGGCTTCAGGATGAAAATATCGGAAAGTATCGATAAATCCGCTCCCGAGCAGTTCCGTCATCTTTGTTCTCTCCTCATCAGTAAAACCTGCATTGCGTCTGTTTGTCTTAGGATTCTTCAAGTCTATCTCCTGATGCGCTACATTAAGGTCCCCGCATACGATTACAGGCTTGATCTTATCAAGCGAAAGCAGATAGTTCCTGAAGGCATCCTCCCACTCCATCCTGTAGTCAAGCCTTGCAAGCCCGTCTCCTGAATTCGGAACATACACCGCCACGAAAAAGAAATCATCCATCTCCAGCGTAATCACCCTGCCTTCATTATCATGTTCAGGCATGCCTATGCCGTAAGTTACATTGAGCGGCTTGTGTTTGGTATAGACTGCAGTACCTGAATACCCTTTCCTTTCGGCATAGTTCCAGTACGAGCTGTATCCTTCAAATTCCAGATCAAGCTGCCCTTCCTGCATCTTTATCTCCTGAAGGGCGAAAAAATCTGCGTCCAAGGTTTTGAAACTATCTTCAAAACCTTTTCCAAGACAGGCCCTGAGGCCATTTACATTCCATGATATAAGTTTCATATCGATAATAAATAATATCTGTCAAACACTATCTGCCTTGCGGTCCGGAAATGTGCGAACATATCCATACATAAACAAGAAGGACTACATTCATTATTAGTGCATAAATTATGGCCGGAACAGCCATCCCGTCATTTTTGAAGACAAAAGGACTTGAAGCCAGAGCTATGGCCTGGGCCGCATTCTGCATGCCCACCTCTATCAGAACCGTTCTCTTCTCCCTGAAATTCAGCTTCATGATACTTGAAAGAAGCAAACCGGCAACCATTGCCGATAATATCAAAACCAGCAAAATGAGTCCTGTCCGTCCTATGTTGTCGATTATAACCCTGCTGTGCTGAATGAAAAATATCGCAGCAAGCAGCATAAGGGAAGGAAAAGCAGCCCTGGACAGCACCTTGTCTATCTTTTCCGCAACATTTCTGCTGTATTTACGCACGAGAGTCCCCATAAAAATGGGAAGCAGCATAAGTACTATATTCTGCACCAGAAGACGGCTTGCCGGTATATCCATCGGTCCATCGGTTTCAAAACCTGCATATTCCATACTGAAAGTGACAATGAAAGGAATTGTAAAAACCGTTATGATGCTGCTTACTGCAGTAAGCGATACCGAAAGTGCGACATCACCTCCGGCTATTTTCGAAAATATGTTTGACGAACTTCCACCGGGAGAGCAGGCAATCAGCATGATACCTGTAAAAATAATCGGATCGGGCCTGAAGAGCAGACAAAGCAGAAAAGCAAGCAAGGGCAGTATGAACAACTGCCCTGCAAGACCGGCCAGCACAGGGGCCGGCCGTTTGAAAAAAGCCTTGAAATCTCCCGGCACAAGTGTAAGGCCAAGATCGAACATAAGCACTGTTAGTATAGGAAGCACTATCCAGACTGGATTCATAGCTACATTTCAATTATTATACAGTTCAATACTTGCAAATGTAACAAAAATCCAACAATCGAACGTCTGCGCTATTCGGATTTGGTTGTTATCCTGATAATACCCTTGCCTTCACCCTCCTTGTCCTTCACGACATCCACACTCTTTATCTTTTTCGGATCAAGTGCATTCATCTCCTTTTCCGTAACCTTGCGTCCGTCAATATAAATTTCGGGGCCGCCGGTTTTAGCCTTGTCAGCTTCCGAATCATTTCCGATTTTTATATTGCAAATGGAAACACATTCGGAAGGTTTGCCGTTGTTTGTTATTCTGATCCCTGAAACCTTTCCGTTTGTTTTCACTGCCATTACCGTATCCTGTCCCTTTTTCAGACTAAGGTGTATTTCTGCCGGCTTTCTGTCCTTGAATACCGATACGGACTCGATTTTACTTGCATCAATCGATTCCAATATTTTACCCGAGACCTTTTCGCCATCAACATAACAGATTACTTCCTCTTTGACAGACACCGTGTCTTGTCTGTTTTCAAGAGATTCTATAACTTTGCTTCCGTTATCCTGCTCCTTACTTGCAGGAACGAATTCGGTTCTTACATTGGCGGAAGCCGCAAGAGATATTCCGACAAGCGGAATCACATAAAGGGCCTTAAGCAGTGCCCTGCTGTCAGATTTTTTTGACATCATAGTAATACGATTTTTTAAGATACTGTGATTAAAGCTGTTGGCAACCGAGTGGCCGCTCATGCCGACAGCTTTTTTGATTAATAAATATTGGTAATCTCTGAGATTCACACCTGAAGAAAGCACGCTGTCATCCGCCTCGTATTCATGTATGGCCCTCAAATCGGCCTTCATCATCCACACGGCAAGATTGAACCAGTCAAAAGCCGTAAGAATTTCCGCAAACATCACATCCCACGAATGGCGCATGCGTATATGGGCATATTCATGAAGAATCACTGCCCTGTTCCCTTTCTCATAATCCTCGGCAGGAAGTACGATATATTTCATCCAGCTGAACGGTGGAACATCTTCCGATGTCACGACAACCTTTATATTCCTGCCGTTCCCGGGCAGCATCTCCGAGAACTCTTCAGTAACATCCGCACCCTCGGCTATCATTCTCCTTGTACGGAATACGGACAATGCAGTAATAGAAAGACATATAACGATACCTGCAATATAAACCGTTGCTGCAACAATCTGCCATAACGGCATGCCAGGGGCGGCAGTCAGACCTGCAGTATCCTGCACACCGGATAAAATGGCCGGTCCCTGAGGTACAGGCACCTGCCTTACGACAGTTATCACACACAACGGAAGTACGAAAGATGCCGCAGCCGTCGCAAGCAGTACGATCCTGTTTATCCTGTGGAACGACTCCCGGCTGAGCAACAGGCGATAACACATGTAGAATACCGCAAGGACAGCCGAAGCCTTGATCAGATATAAAAGAAAACCGCTCATTTCACTGTTTCTCCTTTACTCCTTTCCAACTCTTCAACAAGTTGTTTCAGCTCTTCCAGAGAAATCTTCTCCTCACAGACAAGAGCGGAAACCGCATTCAGGTAGGAATTGTTGAAATAGTTCGATATTACTCCGTTAAGCGACTTGCGGCTGTACTCATCCTTAGTAACCGCAGGATAATACTGATAGGTATTCCCGTAAGCCTTGTGCGCCAGAAAACCTTTGGTTTCAAGAATACGCACCAGTGTCGAGAGAGTATTGACATGAGGTCTCGGCTCTGCATAAAGTTCCCTGAGTTCCCTCACCATCATCGGCCCCCTCTCCCAGAAGTGCTCCATTATTATGCTTTCCTTATTTGTAAGTTTTTTCATACCGTATCGGATCAATTACAGTACAAATATAACTAAAATTTTTAGTTATACAATTATTTTTTTTAGTTAAACATTAAAATCCCTGCAAAAGGGTATTTTCACAGGGACAAAAGTTGTTAATTTTGAATAAATCAAATATCATAAAAGTTATGGGAAATAAAAGTTTCTTCAACATGCTCCTGCAGCATACAGGAAAACCGGAGGGATTCTGGGGACGTTTCATGCTGCGCGGAATGAACATCGGGCATACGCCGGTTTCCGCATGGGGATTGTCACACATTGAGAAATGGCATAAGAACTGGACTATTCTGGATATAGGATGCGGAGGCGGGGCAAATATAAAAAGGATGCTGAAACACTGCCCAGAAGGGAAAGTTTACGGAATGGACATGTCTGCCGAAAGCATAAGGGTGGCTGCACGTCACAACTGGAAAGAGTTCGGAAAAAGATGCTTCATCGAAAAAGGTGATGCAGCAGATCTCCCTTATGAAAAAAACAGTTTCGACCTGGTTACCGCCTTTGAAACAATATATTTCTGGAAAAATCCGGCGGACTGCTTCAAAGGTATATACCGCATTCTCAAACCGGGAGGTCTTTTCCTGATCTGCAATGAAATGGATGACCCTACAGACACGACATGGACAGGACGCATTGAAAACATGCGGATATATTCAGGAACGGAAATATCATCTTTTCTGAAAGCGGCAGGTTTTTCTGATATAAGATTACACGGCCGCAAACGGAATATCTGCATAATCTCCGTAAAGGACACTGCTGATGTAACCGCGCCCGCCGACACTTACTGAAGTGATGGTTTCGCCGTCAGATGATATTCCGGCAATTATTTCCGATAAGCATCCCAGATTGCGTCCCTGTATGAAAACATATCTGTCACGTCTTATTCCGTTTCTGAAAAGGTATGAGGCAAGTGCACAGTTGGAAGTGCCTGTGGCCGCCTCCTCCTCAATTCCGTAGAGGGGAGCAAAGTTCCTGCAGACTGTGGTAGACGTATCGTTTTCCTCATCAGCAAGGGCAAAGGCATGCACGCCCACACATCCGTATTTCCTGCTCAGATCCGAAATTTTTCCGAAATCAGGTCGCATGCGTAACAGGACTTCCGGAGAAGAGACAGGCAGCATAATGTCGCGAAGTCCAGTCGAGACTATCATCGGTTCGAATCTTATGTCACCTTCAAAACATCCGAAACAGTCGGCCAGTTCGGAAAACGGGACCGGCGATGAAAATTCAGGCAGACACTGTGACATCATAACAATGCCGTCATCATATATACGGACCCCGATTATGCCGGCTTTAGTTTCAACCGCGTACTCCTTTTTACCGGCCCTTCCCATGGCATCAAGAAGCACAAAGAATGCTATTGTGGCATGGCCGCAGAGCGGCACCTCCCCTTCAGGCGTGAAATACGACAGCCTCATGTCAGCAACATGCGACGTGTCGCGGAAAACAGTTTCGGAATACCCGAGGCGTGCCGCAAGCGCCCTCCTCTCCTCATCTCCCTGAATCAGGCTGCCGTCAGTCACGATACCGGCAGGATTACCGCCTCTGCCGTCTTTACTGAAAGCGTTCACAACGTGTATTTCCATAATCCTGCGTAACTATTCTGCAACCTTTCTGATTGCTTTATAGATCTCACTATAAGAATCCATACCCTGATACTTTTCAGCCAATTCACAAGCCTTGTCCATTTTTGATTCCGCCAGCATTTCTTTTACCCATTTATCTTTTTCGAGGTATTTCCGCGTCTTGCTGTATGCAGGAAGATACTGTCTCAGTGCTCTTTCTGTTGAAGCCGAATCCTGAAAATGGCGGCATGTATCCTCAAAATGCAACAAGAACCAATATTCTATTGACTGTAAACTATCGCATAGAATCACATTGGCATTATTCCCATATTTCTTTTTAAGCATCTGCATTTTCTTGTTTTCAGCATCAGAACGTCTGCTGACATCCGCATCAAAAACGCATATTACAAAAACATCTTCGTCCAGAAGTTCCTTTATTTTCTTTTCAATCTTCTCGATACTGTTATTCTCAAACAGACGTGGAGAAATGGAATATCTGTAACCAAGCAACCTCTTCAAATAACTGAAATAGAACAGCTCTGTCAATCCTTCACCGACTATATGAACAACCTGCCTGGTTGCCACATTTTTCCTGACTTTTCTCATAAACAATATGATATATTTACAGATTAGGAACTGCCCCGAATTTACCGAATTTATATGCTTTCTGAAGCGAAGAGATTCTATTCAAACCCTTGAAATCCGTCAGAGGATATACCACACTTGAACCATCCGGATTCTTTTCCGTAAACCAGATATTATCTTTCCTAAGCAAATCATCCTCACCCAATAACCCGTCATAGTGCGTAGTTAGCAATAATTGAGCCTCTTCCGATTCTTTCAGAAAACGCTCTATTATATACTCCATCAATTTTGGATGAAGAGAAGATTCAATCTCGTCAATCGCAAGAAAAGCATTTTTTTCAAGAATATTCTGTATTTGGGCAGCCAAGCCGAATGTACGGACGGTACCGTCAGATTCAAACAATTCAGGAAACTCATAATAATCATCGACTCCACAATCAGAAGAAACCTTGTGCTGATACATCGTATAATGCGACTCCCCATTTTTAGTTTCATGTTCTTTAGATGCAATATTTGAAATATTGAAATCAGCTTCCTGCAGATACTTCAAAATATAATCTTTTGCAGACTCTTCCTTAATCGATTCTTCAGCATAAAGACCTAATGACGATACAGGTATGACAGCCGGCATCACCTGATTTGTCAAATACTGCAACACCTCCTCAATTTCACCAATATGAGTATTCACTTGCATATAAGCTGCAAACACGGACATATTTGGCAGACACTTCAGTATTATCTCGTCTTTTACCGCTTGTGATACTTTTATTTTCTGTCCGAATTTTATAACGGATATGTTATTTTCAGTGTTTCTTTCAAATATGACAGCAGGCTGTTGGCCGGGATAATAAACTAAATTTTCTTTTGCCACATGTGACCTGTCCAAAATTACCGAATAGACATAGCGTGCAACTTTCCCATTGTTTCTTATATAAAAGGAAACAGAATATTCCGACAATTGATTCCGGCTTGTCCTGTCCAGAAGGAAAGGGACTACATATATCTGCTCCAACTTATTAAGCGGGGTGTAAGCAATAAAGGATCTTATAAAATCACATACCTTGATTATATT
Source organism: uncultured Bacteroidales bacterium (assembly GCA_949296645.1). GTDB lineage: Bacteria > Bacteroidota > Bacteroidia > Bacteroidales > UBA932 > CALUPD01. Next base: position 13,762 of record CASFPH010000016.1, on the reverse strand, counting down.
GCTTTTTCCAGAAGCATTTGCTCCATAAACCACTGCAACTTTCAACAGCCTCACGCCTTCATCCAATTCAACGACATGATATGATTCCATATCCTTGCTTCTGTCCGCTTCAAAGCTCAAAAGCACCTCGTCCCTGAACGAGAACATGTTCTTAAATCTTATTTCAGCTATCATCTTTTCCGTTTTCAGCAAAAATAAGAAAAAAAACACTAAACCTTCATATAAGATTAAAAAATCAGCAATATTTATGCAAATTCAATAAACTAAATTTATGTAACTGTGCAGCAGTCTGTAGAGCTCAGAATAAATATCTTTTCAACTGAAACGGGGCTGTTCTGGAATGAAATCCGGCACAACCCCGTAAAAGTCAATATAGTATCAGAAAACGTGCTCCAACCGTCAGTTGGTAGCGTTTTCCAGACGCTTCATGATCGAGAAGATGAAGATTGCGGAGATCAGACACAGTCCGATAAGTATACCCCACAATACCCAGAGAGGAAGACTGCCCCAAAGGTTGCCTATGATTGAAACGAGATAGTTACCGATAGCGGTAGCGACGAACCATAGACCCATCATCGCGCCCTTGTATTTTGGAGGAGCGACCTTGGAAACGAACGAAATACCCATCGGTGAAAGGAAGAGTTCTGCAAAAGTAAGTACAAGATAGGTTGAAATAAGCACATTAGGTGTCACCCTTGTAAATTCGGCGCCGGCCTTTACTTCATCAGGAGTCGGAAGGCCCAATGACCCTGCAGCCATGACACAGTAACCTAAAGCTGCTATGAACATTCCGATACCTATCTTACGCGGTGCGGAAGGCTCCTTGCCTTTTGATGCAAGCGCTCCGAAAACCGCCATCGATACCGGAGTCAGAGCGACTACGAAGAACGGATTGAAGTGCTGGAATATCTGAGGAAGAAGGTCGATTGAACCGTCACCCATGGCGTTGTATTTGAAATAAAGCACCACCAGGGACAGGACGGCAACTGCACCGGCTATTATTTTCGAACGTTGTTTTTCTGACTGGAACACTGCGAAAGCCGCATAGATGGCAACAAGCAGGAGAGCAAGGTTTATCACATCAAAACCTATTCTTGTAATACCGCTGGCAGATTGTGCAGTATAGTCTCTGGCAAAGAATGTAAGCGCTACACCGCTCTGCTGGAACGCCATCCAGAAAAAGATTACTACGGCAAATACAAGAAGCAGCGCCGTAATTCTCGAACGGGTCTGTTCAGGAGTAAGCTCTACGGCCTGGGCCTGACCGCTTGCAGCCTGTTGTTTTGCAGTAACGTCAGCATGCTTGAACGTCTTGTGGAATCCAAAATATATAAGTATGGAAAGTATCAGGGAAACGCACGCCACACCGAAGCCCCAATGATACGAACCGGAAAGGGTTTCAAGATACTTGTGACAGAAATCCGTCATGACTGCAGGATCGGCTACATCCGAAACACCTTGTGCGGATGCAAGATTCTGAAATGCAGTAAGTGATTCAGGACTCATTTTGTCAGCACCGTCAAGATACTGATGGGCAAGATTCGGTATTCGCCCGTTGTAGGTAAAACCAGCACCTTTCATAATATAATCGGTAATCTTTGTGGCTGCCGTAGGCGCAAAAAGGGAACCGATATTGATTGCCATATAAAAAAGCGAAAAGGCGGCATCACGTTTTGATGAATATTTCGGATCATCGTACAGGTTACCTACCATTACCTGAAGATTACCTTTGAAAAGACCTGTACCTATAGCTATCATAAGAAGTGAAGCCACCATAAATACAAGGCCTGATGTTCCTGAACCAGTAGGTACGGCAAGACATGCATATCCGGCAAACATCACTACAATACCCGTGGTTACCATTTTACCATAACCGAAACGGTCAGCAAGCATACCTCCTACAAGGGGAAGAAAGTAGACAGCAGCCAAAAATCCCGCCACTATATTTGAAGTGACGGCTTCTGTAAATCCATATTTGGCCTGAAGGAAAAGGGCGAAAATCGCCAACATAGTGTAATAGCCGAAACGCTCGCCCGTATTCGCCAGTGACAGAGCGTATAGGCCTTTAGGTTGTCCTTTAAACATGTTTTTTTGTGTGTAAAGGTAAGCATAATATGCCTGACCTGTTACAGATATTTTAACATATTGTGGCAGCAAGGATACAACATTGATGCTAAAAGTCAAAAGGGACCTTACTTTCGAATCTCATTACTTCGTCACTGTAAGGATGAATGAAAGAAAGTGTACGTGCATGAAGGGCAAGCCGGGAAAAAGGATTTGAAGAAGCCCCGTACTTTTTGTCTCCGGCCAACGGGTGCCCTATTGACGACAATTGTACTCTTATCTGATTCTTTCTGCCAGTCTCAAGTTCTATCTCCAGAAATGCATGTGAAGCGGTCTGTTTCAGAACCCTGTAATGCGTTATCGCTTTCTTTCCTCCGTTATCAGTCAATGACGAACTCATCTTGAGGGATTTAGGATGTTCCTTCAACCATGAAACTATCATACCTTCCCGACGGTCGAAACGTCCTTCTGCCACTCCGGCATATTTACGTTCCAGAACCAGCTCATTCCAATTGTCCTGCAGGCACCGTTTCGTCTTCTCATCCTTTGCGAACAGAAGTAGACCCGAAGTCTCCCTGTCAAGCCTGTGCACAATGAATACCCTGTTTCCCCCGCATTCACGCACATAATCCGTCAGTACGGAATACGCGGTAATCTCCCCTTCTTTTCCAGTAGAGATGGAAGGCAAGCCGCAGTTCTTCTCCGCAACGATTATATGCTCGTCCTCATATATTAAGACAACTCCCTTAAGATGCGAAGTACGCTTGCTGTTTTTGCAGCCTGACATACCCATAGTGGCAGCAGGTCTGTCCGCAATCTCTATACAATCGCCGTCCTTTATTTCCAAATCGAATGCCCTGACCGGACTGCCGTTCACAAGTATTCTTCCACCCGTAAGCAGGGACTTGGTTTTAGTCCTGCTTTGCGGAGCAAGAACTTCATACAGATATTCAAGCAGGTGCGATCCGTGTTTTACATTTATTTTCCGTCCCATGATATTCTGTCAGTTTCTCAAGTTACCGGTTTGTACCGGCTGTTATGGCTATCTTGATAACGCCGTCAAGCCTGTTCTCGAATATATGATACGCCTCTTCGATCCTTTCGAGCGGAAAACGGTGCGTGATGAGAGGTGTTGTATCGATCTTTCCGGCAGCAATAAGTTCAAGTATCTCCGCACAGTCACATCCATCCACCCCTCCGGTCTTGAATGTAAGGTTCTTGCCGTACATATCCGGAAGAGGAAGAATCTGAGGCTTGTCATATAACGCAACTACCGTCACAACCGCATTCGGACGCGCACACTGCCATGCAAGAGTGAAAGTATCGTCAGCTCCGGCCACCTCAAGCACGACATCCGCCCCGCCATGGTCGCTGTTTCCCGCCACATATTCCCTGCATTTTTCAGGAGAAACCACATCCACCGACGGATAGTGCATCCTTATGAACTCCGTTCTTTCAGCCGACTTTTCACAGACTATTATGCGCTTCGGCCTTTTCAGCATGACGCACAGCAAAGTGCATATTCCAGTCGGTCCGGCCCCTATGACGAGTACCGTATCATCCTCCGTTATTTCCGAAATCCGGGCTGCCCAGAAACCTGTGGCGAGGATATCCCCTACAAACAGGGCCGCCTCATCGCTTACATTGTCAGGAATGCGGTTTAATCCGGTATCCGCATGAGGTACACGCACATACTCTGCCTGACCACCATCTATCCGGCATCCCAGCGCCCATCCGCCGTCAGGATCCGTACAATTGTTCACATACCCTTTCCTGCAGAAAAAGCACTCACCGCAGAATGTTTCCACATTCACTGTCACCCTGTCACCTGGCTTGACGGCAGTGACTCCTGCCCCGACACTCTCGACCACGCCTACCATCTCGTGTCCGACTGTAATTCCCGGAACGGCTCTCGGCACACTTCCGTGCTTGATATGGAGATCGCTTGTGCAAATACTGCCCATAGTAATCCGTACTATTGCATCCCCGTCATTCAATATTACGGGCACCGGCTTTTCCAGCATCCCGAACTTTCCTTTTTCAATGTATGTATAAGCAAGCATATTCAGCCTTAATCATTTCCGATTTTCCGGTAAAAATAGTGAATAAGAGAAAGCGGAAGAAAAATTCCACATAAAATTTCACCACCTCCCTTTCTTTTGCCGAGCGGAAGTCATCAAATCTCTTTCTTCTTTGTTATCAGGTAAGGCACCTACTCTTCCAAAAGGCTGTAGTCTATAAGTTTGTCACCTGACTGCCATTCCGGATAGAAATCCGCTTCCATGCCAGGGAAATGCACTGCAGACCTGTAAACAGTATTGTCGCTCTTGTCAATCAGAAAGAGATGCTTGACCCAGCCCGATTCTATAAGAGTGACAGTAGCTTTAGGTGTGTAGTTGAACCGCATATGGTTCGGAAAATGTCCGGTTATACTGCCGCTTGTATCCCTGACGATAAGTCTGTCGGCCTCATTGCCCAGCATAACCTGTACAGACTCTATGACATATTGACCGTCCTGGATGGAAGTAATCATCATGCCTGGAGTTTCGCAGGCATACATTACGGCAGAGCTGAATCTCATAATCTTAGAATCGGTTGTAAGTACAAATATTCTGTCATCAGTAAACTCCACATCCGCCACATCGGAGATAAGCAGCGGCACTGGAGAGACTGGAGGAGATAAAATGCGGCGAACTGCCTGTTCCGGAAATGCTGAAATTTCTGTTCAATTGAACTTCGGCAGAAAATATTTTGTAATATTGTATTAACAAACATACATTATTATGGAAAAGAAATCATTCGGAATCGGTAGCGGGACAGGTATTCTCGCAGGTATGATCTGCCTCGGAATTTCAATAATCATCGCAGTATCGACATTCAAGTCCTATGACAGGACCGTAAGCGTAAAGGGTCTTTGCGAAATGGAAGTCAAGGCAGACAAGGCCATTTACCCTGTCGCATTCAGGGAAAGCGGCAACAATCTGGAAAGCATATATGCATCGGTCAATGCAAAAAACGAAGCCATAATCAAATATCTCAAAGGCTTCGGATTTACGGACGATGAAATTTCAGTCGGACTGCCTCAGGTTTCCGACAGGGATGTTGAAGGCTATACGCAGAGAGCGGTAAGATATGTGGTTACATCTGTAGTAACACTTTACACTTCAAATGTCGACAATGTGATCAAAATGAGTTCAACTCTGTCCGAACTGCACAAACTGGGTATTACACTTGCAGTAGACAATTGGTCATACCGTCCTACATATCTCTTTGAGGGACTCAATGCAGTCAAGCCGCAGATGATTGAGGAAGCTACCGCAAACGCACGCAAAGCCGCACAGAAATTCGCCGATGACTCCGGAAGCCGTCTCGGCAAGATAAGGACAGCCACACAAGGCCAGTTCAGCATAAGCGACCGCGATGAAAACACTCCTTATATCAAGAAGGTGCGCGTAGTCACCAGCGTGGTATATTATCTGAAAGGCTGATTTTGCCCCATCACCCTTAAGGCGTGTCAGAACATGTGAAATACAAGGCGCTGAATTCTGGAAGCAACGCCGCAGATTGCATGTTATGACCGCCTAATGGTTCAATCCTATCACCTGACGGACGAAGAAGACCCCGTCATATTCTGCTGCGAATCCGTCATCCCATTTCCCGTTATATTCAAGTTTCAGCCTTGCCATGACCGGGATACCGTTCTTGTCACCTGCAGTCAGTCTGTCATACTCCTGCATGAGGATGCCGGTCTTGTCCACAATCCAGTACTCGGCATTTTCCCCGTCCGGTCTGAATGAACGCACTTCATGCGCTATTGTCAGTATACCTTCCTTTTCATACAGAATATCCTTTGAAAGTTCCGTTGCGCCTGAGTCTGCAGAAGGTACTGCATCCGTGAACATTATGCTTTCCTCATCAAAGAGCGGAGCATCCTGTCCTATTTCAACAAACACGGCCTTGTCAGGACGCGTATCATGTATCTCAAAATACCTCATGCCGCTGTTGCCTATACCCCATCCGTTACATGTGACAGGCAGCGGTTCGGATTTCATAATCGAATCGGTGATATCCGCATATTTTCCTGAAGGTACCATCGCATACCTCTTCACACCGCTTCTGCTGCATTTCACCTCCTTGAATTCGCATGTAATGGAATCGTTCCAGCCACGCTCCTTGCGAAGCACTTCAATAACTCCGTCCGGGTTACCGTCTTTTATATCAAAGATCATTATAACGGTATCGGGGACGGAAACACTGTCCTTCACTATAACCGCACCTGGAAGGGATGCATCCGCCAGGACCCTTATATTATCATTCTTCTGGGCATGGAATGTAATTCCGGCCCCGGAAACCTTCTCCCAACTGAATCCCTCATACGGTTTCCTCGAAGGAACATATTTAGAAGAAGAACCGTTCCCGGCACATGAGGCCAGTAAAACACAAAACGCCAAATAAAGAATTTTCATATCATTTTATTTTACAGTATTCAATATATAGTTGCAGAATGAAAATATATCATTCCATACCTTTTCCTTACCCTTTTCATTCAGTATCTCATGTCTCATTCCGGGATAAAGAATCTCCTTTACATATTTATAACCTAATTCATACATAAATCGGACCGATTTGTGAAACTTATCCTCATTGACAAGACACGGGTCCTCCTCTCCTGAAACAAAAAGTACATAAAGACCCATATTCCCCATCTTCCATCCTTTTCTGTCATAAGCGTCGGACATTATTGAAAAAAGAGTCTTGAAACCATTGGCTGTAAAGCAGAAACCGCACAAGGGATCCCTGTCATATTCGGCGACTATTTCAGGATCGGAACATATCCATGCATTCGGGGAAGAAACTTTCCCGAAACGATGATTGAAATTTCCGAACGCCATTCTGTTTATGAAGCCAGGTCTGTATTTTGCTCCTAAGACCATCGAGGCAATCCCTGAAAGAACCTTTCCCAAAGGGGCAGCGGGATTATAGCTGGGGCTTCCGCACACGACAAGGCCGAAAATCTCATCATCATAACGTTTTGCATAACATCTTACAGCCATTGAACCCATACTGTGACCGAACAGAATGACAGGCAGATCATGATAGGCATCCTTTATCCATGACGTAACAAGATGTATATCCTCTATCATTGCCTGATGTCCCCCTTCATAAAAATATCCGAGATCATTTTCATCCTTTACCGAAGCTCCATGTCCCCTGTGATCATGAATCACACACACATACCCTTTTTCGGCCATATATTCCATGAAAGGCATATAACGTTCCTTATGTTCACACATTCCATGTACCAGCTGAAGGACAGCAACAGCCTTTTCAGGGGAATCCGGGACCACCGACATTACGCTAAGGGAAATGTTGTCGGATGATGATTTCAATTCAAAAAAAGACGCTTTCATAAATCCGTTTTTTCTACCAAAACATAAAATTATAAAAATTGATATGAATTTTGAACATTTATCAATTAATTTTGTTTTTTAACAAAATCATATTCAAAATGAGCAAAAAATTATCTATTCAATCATTGGCAATTGTCACTGCATCAGCTGCAATTTTATCCTGCAATTCCAATGCCGCTACAGAAACGGCAGTAATAAGCGAAGGAATACGTTACTGTGAAAGTACCTATCCTTACAAAGACGGAATTCTGATAGCAAACTTCGGAACTGAAGAACTAAATCCTCTAAACAACGAAGGAAAAGGTTACATCGTATTTGACAAAAACGGAAAATCGGAAACACTTGTCCCGGCTGACGGAAATCTGTCAGCTCCGAAAGGAATGTTCTTAAAAGACAATCATCTGTTCATATGCGACGTAAACAAAATAGTGGTATACAATCTCGACAAAAAGGGAACGGCTCCACTGACTATACAGTTTCCTGAAGGACATCTTTTTGTAAATGACCTTGTTGCATCAGGTAATACACTATATGCATCCGTAACAAATACAGACAGAATTTTCAGAATAGACATAAGCGACCTGAACAATCCGTCAGCACCTGAAGAATGGATTGAAATTCCGGGACCTAACGGTCTGATGATAGCAGACGGAACCATGTATGTGGCATCCTATCCTGCCGACGGAAATACACTTGACAAACATGTAATATACAAGATACAGAATCTGAATGCACCTGCCGCAGAAAAAATGATTGAAGTACCGGGACAATATGACGGAATAGCAATGTCTTCGGACAAAAAATACATTTATGTGACAAACTGGACTCCGGCAGGACTGAGCAGGATAGATCTTGCCTCAGGTAAAATCGATCCTGTAAATGTGGAAACTGACAAACCGCTGATCGGACCGGCAGACATAACTGTCAGCAAGGGTAAAATTTTCATCCCTGATCTCCCTAACAGCAGGGTAATCGTGATTTCCGAATAGCGGACATAAAAGACACAATACAGGGTCCTAGGAAAAGAATCCCGCATGGCATGGCTTTAAAGCATCACGAATATGCTTTAAGGTCATGCTAAATTTCATCTTTCAGCTTCATAAAGGCTGTATATCCCGTGTTCTGAAAGACTCCCTGGCCTTTCTGACATAAAGTTTCCTGACATCGTCAGGAACCGTTGGCCGCGAGACAAAAGCACGTGTCCTTTCGGGGAATTTTGCCAGTGCCGTTGCAAGCAACCATGCCGATCCCATACGAACGTAATAAGGACTCTTCAACAAAGTATATTCAGACTTGATCTGCGGATAATTGACAGACTCTACCATATCAAACATACGGTCAAGCCACCTTTCTTCAAGAAAATAGGACATATACGATATAAGTGCGAAACGTACATGGAATTCTTTGTCCGAAGAGCAGTAAGTATGAAGGAAATTCCACAAAACATCCCCGTCCGCCTTTTTCATCCATTTCGCCGAACTGCAGAACGAATCGCATACAGCCCAGTTGTCGATTGCAGGTACAAACCTTTCAACCATCCTGTACCTCAAGGTTTCAGAAACTTTCATGTAGTTTATCATAAAACCCCACACCATCAGCTCTTCATGGCATAATGCCGACCTGTCGGCATAACCTCTTTCCGAACACAACCTTTCGAATCCGGAGACAACTTCTGCAGCATTTCCGGATTTCACAAGCTCTTTTGCAAACGACTTCATATCAGGAACATGAAGTCCCATTATCTTTCTTCCTGGAAGAGGATTGATAATACGCACATGCCCTTCACGGTACTTTGCATCTTCAATGAACCTGCTGCATATCAGCGGTTCCAGCAAATTCTCAATCATAACGTATTTTCCGGATTATTTTTCAAGCAGATTAACGAAACTTTCAGGCAATGATATGTTTTCCACATCAAGTGCTTCCCTGAAAAGCGGGGCAATATCCTCTTCCCTGAATCCTGCTATACCACATCCTATTCTGGTAACAAGAAAACGGTATTCGGGATGATGCACTGCAAAACTGATGAATTCATCTACATACGGACGGATAGTCTCCACCCCACCCTGCATTGTAGGTATTGCATAGCTCCTGCCCTGCATTCCTGTACCCTGTCCCCACACGGCGCCGAATTTTTCCATGGCCAGCCGGGCTGCACCTCCGCCATGAGCCCCTCTCAGATTACTGCCGAAAACAAATATTTCATTGTCTTCAAGCCTGGTAATCATATCCGGTGCAATTTTTCTTACAGTCATATCACAATATTTTATATCTTGGGCTAATTTAAAAATAATTTCATACAAGTCCATTGAACATGATGCTTTTTATTACAATATATGCCGTTTATGTATTGACTGCCGCGCTGTCGATAAAGATGCACGGAAAAGTTCTCGGCAAATGGCTACACATTACACTGCAGGCAGCCAACATACTGTGCGCCATACTTTTCATCTTGCGCTTCACCGGAACCTTCCCGAAACAGGTACCTGTAGAGGCAATCGGAAAAACAGCATTCTTCTGGTTTTTCATCAGTAGCCAGATAATAGTCTTTACCCTGATTTTCAGGATACTTGCACTGGTCCTTGAAAAACTTGTATTTAGAAAAAAACGTTTCACGAAATTCTTTACACTCGCAGTATTGCTTTGCACGACTGGCTCCGCAGTTTACGGTACGTTTAACTTCAACAGGATCAGGGTTGCCGGACTGCACATGCATGACGGCTGGACAATGCATGCGAAAAAATGCGACATGCGACAGCATGATACGGAAAAGTTCAGGATCGTCTTCATAAGCGATGTGCATCTGGGCTCCGAAATCGGCAGGGAAGCACTCAAGAAGTATGTGCGGGAAATAAACGGGCTCCAGCCGGACATGATCCTTTTCGGAGGCGACCTCCTTGACAGAGGGGCTGAAATACCTCTCCGGGAGCGTTGTGACTCCATTATCCGCAAGCTCAATGCACCCTCTGGCATTTACGGTGTCTACGGCAATCATGAATCCTATACTGCAGACGCACAGCTTGTAGAGGATTTCTACAGACTGTCCGGAATAACTGTCCTTAAAAATGACACGATAACGGTAAATACGGCTCGGCGTAAAATAATAATAGCAGGGGCGGACGACAGGAACGGGTACATCCCTTTTTCCCCTGCCGCAGAATCCGCGGAAACATACGTATCCGAAAGCGAAATGATGCCGGTATATATCGCCATAAAGCACAAACCGGACATGATGGATGATTTCTCGGACGCAGGTTACACACTCTCGCTATCCGGACACACCCACAACGGTCAGTTTTTTCCGGGCAACATTCTGGTAAGGCTGGCCAACAAATATAATTACGGACTTTACAGGCCCGGAAACAGTTCCGGCAAAAACGGATGCAACGCAGGATATGTATCGTCAGGACTCGGTCTGTGGGGACCGCACCTCCGCACTGCGGGGCATTCGGAAATAGTCTGCATCGATATCTTCTGATTATAATCATACCATAATTTATAGTACAATCAGATTGTCTTCAGCATGTTTGCAAGAAGATAAGATGCATTGAGATTCTGTGCCGTACCCTTTTCTATCTTATAGGTATATGTAATTTCATCCGACAGACCTATTTCAAAACGGTAATTAGAATACAGTCCGCTCTGCTCCTCTCCCAGTCTTGCAAGCTCCAGGTCGTGCGTTGCGATAAGGGCAGAGACATTGTATTTCGATATTTCGTGCAGGAATATGAACGAACCCTCCAGCTTGTCCTTTGAGTTGGTTCCCTTGAGTATTTCGTCCAGTATTATAAGCGTATATCCGTGTGACCTGACATGCCTGACCAGCTGTCCGAGACGCAGCAGTTCGGCATTGAAATATGAAATGTCCCTTGAAAGATTGTCGGTGGTACGCATGCTCGAAAAAAGTGATACTACCGAGAACGAGAATTTTTCCGCACATACCGGCACTCCGTTGGCAGCAAGCACATAAGAGATACCTATTGTTCTGAGGAATGTACTTTTCCCGGCCATATTGGCTCCTGTCACTATCGCTATGTTCCGTACAGGCAACACAAAATCATTCGGTACCGCCTTTTCCCTGTTAAGAAACGGATGAAAAATACCCTTTGCTTCAATTATGGTATCAGAACCCACATCCTGTATTTCCGCCCTCACATTTGCAGGATTGTTGAAAGCATACGTACCGAAACTTACAAGCGCGTCAAGTTCGGCAATACTTTCAAGCCATATACTCATATGAGAGAGGTACCTTCTGTTCCATGCAAGAAACTTCCTTGCCAGCACTATATCGAAAAGAATTGTACCGTTCAGCAGGAAATAGATTACGGCACTGCCTCTCTGGTCAAACAGGTTCAATATGCCGGACAGCTCCTTGAACGCCGCCAGACTGCTTGCATCCTCCCCGAATAAAGTGTTCTTTATCTTTATCAGGTCATCCGTCCTGAAATCGGCGGCTTCAATAACTTTCAGAAGTTCCACATATCCGGAATACTCCTTATGAATTTTTTCCACATTCATTCCTGCAGAAAGTATGGTCTTGGAAAAGAGCACGCTGAACACGAAATTGAGCAGGAACAGTCCAGAAAACCAGTACCATGATACAAAGCCGGACAAGGCAGCCAGAAAGACCGCAACCGTCAGTGAAATCATTATCAATGGCGTTGCAGAACAGGCAAACCTGCATCTCCAGTTGTCGGAACCTTCAATCAGGGAAAGCCGCTCCAAATCGGCACATATACGTTCGGATGACATGTACCCTACTCTCCAGCCGTTCATGGAAGCAAGTTCCTCCACCGCATCCTGCAGTCCCTTTATACGCTCCTTATCTTCCGGAAGAGTACGGAGCTTGACCGCCAGTCTGTCACTACCTTCCCTGGTTACAGTCCTGTTTATACGGTTGAACAGAGAAGACGGACCGAAAATGTCAAGGTCAAAAGAATATTCATGTCCCGGGTCAATATATTCACGACCGTCCCCGAACATGCTGAAATCCCCGTCCAGATATGCATTCTCTCTTTCACAGACCTTGATCTTCCTATCGAGTCCTGCAATCCCCTTCCTGCACCTGCCGTCAACCACGCACAATGCGAGGTAAACTGCAAAAGAGAACGCAGCTGCCGCAATACACATAGTTGCCTTAATGCAAATTGCATTTCCACTGTCAAATGCAAGTACCGTAAAGGTTACCGCAGCCACAAAAGAAAGCAATTTGAAGAAAAGATACACTCCCGATTTCCGCTTCAATACGCTTTTTCCGGATTCAAGTTCTCCGATGATTGCCGTATATATTTCCTTCCTATCCATAAGGGATACATTTTATTGTCCAAACGGGTGCAAACTTAATCATTTTGGATGCCATAATCCAAACAATATTTCATGGAGGAACGGTTTTTGCTGCTCATTAATATTATAATGAGATGAATCTGAACATTAATTGAACATGACTATAAAATAAATATGAATATCATGAAAACCGGTCTTAAATCCATTCTGAAATACTGCATGATGTCAGCAGCCATGCTGTTCTTTTCCGTCACTTTGTTCGCACAGGAACAGTATCTCAAATACACATTCAGCCGTAAAAACGTCTATTACGGAAAGACATACGTGCGTGAGGCCGACTTCGACACGTTCCGCGACCTTGGTTACGGTTATGCCAAAGACAGGAATCATGTGTACAGATACGGTAAAATACTTGAATTCGTAGTCCCTTCATCCTTCAAGGTCGATGCAAAATACGCGGCATACGACGATGTTCATCGACATCCGAATCCCCCGCACACTCCTAAGCATCCTGCAGCTCCCGCACATCCTGTCCGTCCTGAGCATCCCGGACATCCGGAATGGAGCGACTGCCCTGAATACGGCAAGCCTGGAACAGGTTCAGGTTACCACATAACGACTTTCGATGTTTTCTTCAACGGAAAGAAAATACCTGATGCAACCGCTTCAAGCTTCAGGATACTCAAGGACGGCTATGCAAAAGATGCATTCAATGTCTACTGCATGGGGAAAAAGATACATGATGCCACAGGCTCGTCATTCGAATGTCTCGGATGTGGCTACGCAAAGGATGCTTTCAATGTCTACTGGATGGGACACAAAATCAAGGATGCATTCGCATCATCCTTCAAAGTTCTGAAAGACGGATACGCCGAAGACCCGTTCAATACATACTACAGAGGCAAGAGAGGCCGACCCAAAAGAGGATTTTTGAGGTCGGCTTCTTTTGTGTAATGCAGAATGATATTCGGTTGCAATATTTCAGGTTGCAGCCGATTTTTTTT
>CASFPH010000015.1 GCA_949296645.1 uncultured Bacteroidales bacterium | reverse complement strand
AACTCAGAAATACGAACGGTTGCTATCTCATTACCCAATTTTCAAGCAATCCGACCAACTGATTTATTCTAAGCGAGTTATCTTTTCTTGCAAAAGTTAGAAAAAAACTCAGTAGATTTGCATTCTGTAATGATAAATGAGGGATAATTATGAGTTGTACAATATTGGGTATAGAATCTTCCTGTGACGACACTTCTGCGGCTGTCATAAGGGATGAATATCTCCTTTCCAACATAATGGCAAGTCAGAAGGTTCATGAAGCGTACGGCGGGGTGGTCCCAGAACTTGCATCACGAGCCCATCAGCAGAATATATTGCCTGTAGTGGACCAGGCGCTCAAGACTGCCGGAGTTTCACTCGGAGATATAGATGCCATTGCCTTTACCAGAGGACCTGGGCTTCTCGGTTCGCTGCTTGTAGGAACATCATTCGCCAAGGGTCTTTCGCTTTCGACAGGAAAACCTCTTGTCGAAGTGAATCATCTGCAGGGTCATATACTTTCCCATTTCGTCAAGGAACACGACAAGGAGAAGAAACAGCCATCCTTCCCGTTTCTTACGCTTCTGGTTTCAGGAGGACATACTCAGATCGTAAGGGTTGACAGTCATCTCGAATTTCATGTTCTGGGACAAACGATAGATGATGCAGTAGGGGAAGCGTTCGACAAATGTGCCAAGGTGCTTGGGTTGGGTTATCCGGGAGGGCCGGTAATAGACAGACTTGCCGGGGAAGGGAATCCCAAACGTTTCAGATTCGCAAAACCGAGGATACAGGGATATGATTACAGTTACAGCGGCGTAAAGACCTCCCTTCTGTATTTTTTGAGGGATATGGTCAAGGAAGAACCTGATTTCATTGCTGCGAACATGAATGATATATGTGCTTCATTCCAGAGAACGCTTATCGACATTCTGGTTGATAAGCTGGTCAAGGCTGTAAAGGATACCGGAATCAGGGAAGTCGCTATTTCTGGAGGTGTTTCGGCAAATTCCGAACTGAGGCAGAGAATCGCGGACGAGAGTGCAAGGAGAGGATGGATATGCCATATTCCGGAGTTCAAGTTCACGACGGATAATGCTGCCATGATAGCGATTACGGGGTATTACAAATATCTTGCGGGATTCAGGACAGGACTTGATGCAGCTCCGGTGTCAAGAGCTGCAAATTACGGTGAATAGACATTGCAATGAAGGAGTTCGAGATTTCAGTTAAGCCTGGAACAGTTCCGGATGGAGGTATGATAAGGAAGTCTGCTGCATCGGTACTGTGTGTTCCGGAGCAAATGGTCGGTGAATGTGAGGTTTTAAGACGTTCCATAGATGCGAGGAAGGGTTCCGTATGCATCAGATACAGAATCAGGGCGTTTGTATCGGGGGAAGTCAATGATATGAAATATACTCTTCCCGAATATATGGATGTATCTTCTTCGGAGCCTGTCATCATAATAGGAGGCGGGCCTGCCGGGATGTTTGCCGCGTTGCGACTTCTGCAGGAAGGTATGAAGCCTGTCATTCTGGAAAGGGGAAAGGATGTCCATTCCAGAAAGTTCGATGTGGCTGCAATATCGAAGGAAGGAAGGGTGGATCCTGATTCAAATTACTGTTTCGGTGAAGGCGGAGCCGGTACTTTTTCCGACGGAAAACTTTATACGCGTTCAAACAAGAGAGGGGATATCCGGGAAGTACTGTACCAGCTCGTGAAATTCGGTGCTGATCCCTCGATACTTATTGACGCTCATCCTCACATAGGCAGCGACAGGCTTCCGTCCATAGTGGAGAATATACGCCTGGAAATATGCAGATGCGGAGGTGAATATCACTTCAGTTCACGCGTTGTCTCTCTGGAGCGTGATCATGGAAGATGGGTAGCTGAAACTTCGTCCGGAAGTTCGTTTTCGGCAAAAAACGTTATTCTCGCTACCGGACATTCGGCAAGGGATATCTATGAAATGTTCCGCAGCAGAAACTGGGCTCTTGAACCGAAAGGATTTGCAATAGGTGTAAGGGCCGAGCATCCTCAGTCCCTGATTGATATGATACAGTACAGGGGTAAATACCGTAATATACTTCCGGCAGCCGAATATTCACTGGTGGCCCAGATAGACGGAGGCGGCGTTTTTTCATTCTGCATGTGTCCGGGTGGCATACTTGTCCCTTCCTCTACTTCGGATGGAGAGACTGTACTCAACGGAATGTCCAATTCGATGAGAAATTCCAGATGGGCCAATTCCGGTATTGTAGTCACAGTAAATCCTGGAGATGTGCCGGAATACGATAAATACGGTGTATTTTCATTGCTCGAATTTCAGAAAAAAGTTGAAAGGGTCGCATTTTCAGCCGTTTCAGTATCACGCAACGTTTTGTCCCGTCCTGGCTCCCGTTTTGCAGCTCCGTCGCAGAGAATGACTGATTTCGTGAATGGACGATGCTCTTCTTCCCTTCCTGCAACTTCATATTCTCCTGGCGCAGTTTCCCTGCCGCTGCATGAGATTCTTCCTCGGACTGTTTCTTCAAGATTGAGGAAAGCATTCAGGGAATTTGATAAAAAGATGAAAGGTTATTATACGGAAGAGGCTCTGTTGCTCGGTGTAGAATCTCGTACATCTTCTCCGGTGAGGATACCGAGGAACCCGGATACCCTCGAGCATGTGAATCTTCAAGGTATTTATCCATGCGGTGAAGGTGCCGGATATTCAGGCGGAATAGTCTCTTCGGCAATAGACGGTATAAGGGCGGCGGCAGCCATAAAGAACAATCTGCAGCGCCGTTAAGGTTTTCATGCCGTAACAGTGCTGCAGATTTTGTCTTGTATTTTCCGTACCTTGTATTTTAGTGGCATCCGCCGCCGCATGATGAACAGCAGTCGCCGGAACATCCCTGGCGTGCTTTCTTTTCTCCGAAAAGACCGTCTCTCAATTCATCTTCCGTGGCTTCCCTTATTTCGACTACGCTTCCTGAAAAATGAAGTTCTTCGCCTGCAAGGGGATGATTGAAATTCATTATGACTGTATCTTCCTTCACTTCGTCTATTGTTCCGTTGAGCCTGTTTCCTGAAGAATCCATCATAGGCAGTGTGTTGCCTTCAGTAAGCAGTCCTTCCTCTATTTTCCCGTCGATTTCGAAAATGTTTTTCGGAAGTTCGACTATGGCATCGCTGTTTATTTCCCCGTATCCTTCTTCAGCTGAAAGAACGAATTCAAAATTGTCGCCAGCTTTTTTTCCTGCAATGTATTCTTCGAATTTAGGAAGAAGGTAACCGGTTCCGAATATGAATTTCATAGGTTTTTCGGCAGTAACTGTTTCTATTACATCACCGTCTACTACCAGCGTGTATGATAGTGACACTACTTTGTTTTGTGAAATTTCCATTTTTACAAAATATTTGATTAATGATTGAATCTTTATCAATTTGCATCTGCAAAGGTGCAAAAATATTTTCATTTACCGCTGAATTCGGCGTTTTCGAATGCAAGTGACGGTATATGCCAGCGTCTTTCCCTTCTGTAATCGTTACCTATGTATTTAAGTCCTTTCCAGAATGTCAGAATATTTCCCGTAAGGTTCATCTCCTTTATCGGATGTATTATTTCCCCGTTTTCGAAGTAGAATCCTTCTATACCGAAAGAAAAATCTCCTGTGGAACCATTGCAGTTTCCTCCGTTGAATCCCGTTATGAATATTCCTTTTCCGATGCTTTTTATCATGCTTGCGGCATTTTCCGAAGCATGGTCGTTCATCATTCCGGAACTTTTTTCGAATTTGAGTACGGATGGTCCTTCTACTGTGGGTTCCATTCCAAGTTTGCGGGAGTAGTACGGTGAGATGTAGTATGTATTCAGCCTTCCGTTCCTGATTATGTCCATTTCCGATGTGGCTATGCCTTCCCCGTCGAAGTATCTTGCTCCGGGAGTCCCGATTTCGAAAGGCCGGTCTATAAGATTCATGTTCTTCGGAAATACCTCTTCTCCTATTTTGTCGATAAGAAACGAGTTTTTCTGGTGTATTGAAGCACCGTTCATTGCCGAGATGATAGGAGATACGATGCGTGATGCGACGCGGTCTTCGATTACGGTGCAGTATTTTCCTGATTTTATCTTTTTGGGATTCATTCTGTCCAGCGCCCTTTTCAGTGCATTCTTCCCGCATCCCTCCTTCATGAGATCATCGTAGAAAAGAGAGGATTCGTACCACCATGCTTCCGGTCTGGCATCCGATTTCCCTTTTACGGCACATTCGCAGCTCAATGAAAAGGAAGTCTGGAAGGCCTCTCCGCGGAATCCCTGGGTATCCGCCATGAACATGTAGTCTTCGGAATCGTTGTATTCCGAGGCCATGTATACAAGTCTTTTGTCTGTTCCCGATATTTCTTTTACCGGTGCGAAGGCAAGTTGTTTTTTCTCTTCCACAGATATGGTGTCTATTTTTGCGTCGTATTGCTTCAGGTCGGGTCTTGTGCCGTCATCCCTGAAATACAGTCCGGCAGGAGGAAGTGTCCTGTCCCTGTCTTCTTCTATCAGCCTGGTTATTTCAATGCTTCTTCTGATGAAGGAGTCGACTTCTTTTCCTTCCAGCTGGTTTGTGGAGAATTCCCCGTATTTTCCGTCGGTGAATATCTGTATGAACATGGAAGAACTTGTTGCCCTGTGCAGTCTGTCCAGTTCTGTACCAAGGACCGAAAATGATGTCTGGCTGCCTTTTGAATAGGTTATCCTGGCATTTTCCGCCCCGTGTCTCAATGTGCATTCAAGTGCGGATTCAACTATGTCTTTTATGTTCTTGTAATTCATGGCGTTTGTTTCATCCAATGTTTTCATGTATTCATGCATGTTCGGCTCCGCCTACGGTAAGGGAGCTTACGAGGGCGGACGGCATCCCGCAGCATACCGGGCAGTACTGTTCCTTTCCGCATGTCCAAGTACCGTTGTCGAGTTTTGAATTGTTTGCGACCCCTACTATTGAGGCAAGCGCCTCCGGACCGTTTCCTATTATGTTTATGTCCTTTATCACCGAAGTCAGTCTGCCGTTTTCAATAAGTCTTCCGGATTTCACATAGAAGGTGAAATCACCGGCTCCGATCTGAACCTGCCCGTTTGAGAAATTGTCGGCATAGATTCCGTATTTTATGTCCCTTATCAGATCCTCTTCCGTGCATGTCCCGTTTTCCATATATGTAGCCCGCATTCTCGGAATAGGCATGTATCTGAATGATTCACGTCTTCCGTTGCCGGTCGGATTGACTCCGTAATATTTCGCACTTATTCTGTCATGCAGATACGATGTCAGTATTCCGTCCGTAACCATGTACGTCTTTTGCCCTGGAACACCTTCGTCATCGAAATTGACGGCACCCCTGTTGTGCATTACTGTTCCGTCATCCACGATGTTTATTCCTTTCATGCATATCCGTTTACCCATCTTGTCGGCGAATATGGAACTGTTCTTCCTGTTGAAATCGGCTTCAAAAGCATGTCCTATTGCTTCATGAAGCAATATACCTGAGCCTCCGGCTCCCATGACCACCGGCATTTCACCTCCCTTCGGCCTTATTGCACCGAAAAGAGATGCAGTCCTTCCGGTGCATTCTGCTGCAATTTCCCTGACAAGCGATTCTGTCAGAATCTCGCCTCCTGCCCTGAAACTTCTTGATGAGGAGTTGGTTTCGCGTGTGCCGTTCATGTTCATGACGCAGCTTGCCACGACGGACGCCATGGGCCTTTTGTCATGGAAAAATTCTCCGAGGGAGTTTATGAACATGATCTCCGTCATGGAGTCCGATATCCTGCCCAGTACTTTTTCGACCCTTTCGTCCGCATCGAAGATGAGCCTGTCAAGCATCTCCAGGTAATGCATTTTTTTACTTACCGATATATCTTCCCATTCCGTTATTACCGGATATCTGTTTCTGACTTTCAGTTCGGTGACATTTGCAGGCAACGTTACTGACGGGAATGCAGAATCGGCAATGCCAGCCGCTACAATTGCGGCATTTTCCAAATCCCTGTATTCAAGGGTTTCCGAATATGCATATCCTGTTTTGTCCCCTTTCAATACGCGGATCCCGACGCCATGGTCTATATGGTTGCCGGCATTGTTCACTTTCGAATCCCTGAGAGAGATTTCGTTTATTATCGTATGTTCAAGATAAATGTCAGCATAGTCTCCACCCTTTGAAAGAGCCTTTTCCAGTATTCTTCTGTAATCAAACGGAAAATTCATCATATCGTCATAAGTTGTTCTTGTTTCTTTCCTTTTCTTTTTTCTGTTCGGCTGCGTATGCAAAGAGAGCGAAATCCCCGAGACATGGGTCGTCAGGGAAGATTTCCTTCAGATAAGCAGTTATCTCCATTGCAGTAGCTATGTCAGCCGATTTTCTTTTGGTGATTCCCATTTCCAGAGCGCTCCTGTGTACATGTACGTCCAGAGGAATGACAAGTTCGGATGGTGATATGCTTTTCCATATGCCCATGTCCACTATGCCGTCATTCCTTACCATCCATCTTCTCAGCATGTGTATCTTCTTGTTCGCTGCCCTGGGATCGCTTTTCTGACCGTATATCTCTGTTCTGAAACGGTCTGGATCAAGTGTCTCGATGGAACCGTATCCCCTGTCGCAATAAAGTTTCCTCAGATTTCCGCATATCATGCCGAATTCGTTCCATGTGACTGTCCTGTGAAGGGATTCCCTCCCTTTCCTGAAAACTCTTGATTTTATGTATTCAAAGGGTTTCCATGACATTTCATCGAATGCGCGCCTGCAGTCACGCACTATCATGTCGCGTCTTCCCCATGCCAGATGTGCGGCTATTACGGCAGCTATTTCCACATCCTGGACAACAGCCTTTCCCTCGTTCATCCTTTTCAGAAATTCCTTCGGAAAAATAATAGGGTCTTCAGTGAAGAATGCGGCATTGTTGTATTCTTCCGCAAGTTTCCTTATTCTTTCTCTATACATTTCGTCGTGTATCATATATAAGACAAAGGGATGACTTTGTAGCCATCCCCGTATGATTTTCCGTTGTATTTCCGTTACTTGGTTTTTTTCTTGTATCTGCTGTAGAATTTGTCTACGCGACCTGCAGTGTCGACAAGTTTCATCTTACCTGTGTAGAACGGATGTGAAGTGTTGGAAATTTCCATCTTGTATACAGGATAAGTCACACCGTCGATTTCAATGGTTTCCTTCGTGTTTACACATGAACGTGTGATGAACACGAAGTCATTTGACATATCCTTGAAAGCTACAAGACGGTAGTTTTCGGGATGTATTCCTTTTTTCATTTCTTTAAATTTTTATATTATGGGGCTGCAAAAGTAGTAATAATTTTCATTCGAGCAAAATTTTTGATGACATTTGCAGCGTTTTCATCCTATTCCCTGTTTCCTGCGAACTTGGCAAGCAGCTTGAGTATTTCCAGATACAGCCAGACGAGTGTAACCATAAGGCCGAAAGCTCCGTACCATTCCATATATTTGGGAGCTCCTGCATATGATGCTTCTTCAATGAATTTGTAGTCCATGAGCAGGCTGAAGGCTGCAACTCCTGCAATTACTATGCTTATTGCAATGCTTAGCGGCGAACTGCCTGTCATGAAACTCAGGTTTGCACCGAAGAGCGATGCTATCAGTGTTATGAAATAGAACAGGGCTATTGCTCCGACCGCCACAGTCATTATTCTTGCGAACGTTCCATTTACCTTGATAATGTTTGTCCTGTATATCAGGAACATGACGAATGCGGACAAAAATGTTATCATTACAGCGTTGACCACGATGTTCGGAGCTGTTTCGGCAAATGCGCTGTTGAATGTAGCCGAAATGGCCCCCAGAAAAAATCCTTCACACAGTGCGTACACCGGTGCAAGGTATGGGGAAGAGGCTGGCTTGAAGCTGATTATCATTGCCGTAATGAATCCGCCTATCATTCCTCCCCACATCCAGGGCATGACAGATGCCGGATTTATGGCCGTATAGAAAATTTTCCATGTGTATGCGGCTCCGGCAAATGCCAGAACAAGCATCATCAGGGCTTTTGTAAGAGTCCCGTTTATGGTCATTGCGCCGCTGTAGTTTTCGGTGCGGCTTTGTTTGAATATCCTTTCACTAAGTACCGGATTTGACATAATTAAAAAGTAGGTTTATTAATGTTTTGTTTATAATTGTTTCACTCTCCATGGACTTTCTCCGTAAAGCAGGTATTTTTTCGCCTTACGCATCCATTTCTGTTCTTCGGACTTGATGTGCTCTCTCATGTCCGTCCATCCAGTATTCCCTTCCAGATAACCGGTAACCGTTTCGTCTCCGGCAAGAATATCGATCAGTCTGTATCCTGTTTCTGTCTGTTCTTCCAGAAATCTGAAATCCGCAAGGTTTTCCCGGATGAATCTTATTATCTTCAAATTGTGTGCCAGTGAATGGTATGGTGCGTCAGGCTTCGGAAGAAGCTGGAATCCGAAACATCTCTCTCCGCAGTATCTTCCGTATTCAGGTACGAAGCATGTCCATCTCAGATATACCCCGTCGTCGCAGAGTGGGTTGTCCGTAGAATTCCATCCTTTATTTCCGTTTTTTCCGTTGAACTCCTGCAGTATCTTCATGAACGGTGCACCGAAATATTCATAGTCTCTTCCGGTGCCTTCCCCGCAGCTTACGTTGGTTGCTTTCCAAAGATATTGCCCGCAGTACATGGCGGAAGTGAATAACCCGTGGAAATCAGTTGAAGGAGGTATGCTCCAAGGCATGAGCTCCCTGTTGGAACCCGGCGCCATGTACGATATGACATGAAGAGGAAATCCGGCACCGGTTTCGATATGGAACATGTTTGCCAGTTCCCCTGCTGTGAGTCCGTGTCTGTGTGGCAGCCCTTCCATGCAGGAACCTGTTTCAAAGGCTTTTTTCAAGGGAGTACCTTCCACTTGTCTGCCTGCAGGATTCATCCTGTCAATTATGTATACCGGAATATTCATGCCGTATTCCGAAACTTTCTTCAGTATGCCGAAAAGTATTTCGGTGTTGGCATGGTATCTTATGCCGGTGTCCTGAATGTCGATAATCAGGGCGTCGATGTTCTCAATCTCTCCGCGGCATTCTCCGGAAAGGATGCTTCCGGCATCCCTGACCGATATTGAATGCTCGAAAACGTCAGTGCAAGGAAACGGATTGCCTGTATGGAATACCGTACTGAGTCTCCTTTCTCGTGAAAGGGTCTCGTACAGATATTCTCCTCTGTCTGGATACCATGCTGAGTCGTTGCATACCAGTCCCAGTCTTCCGCTTTTCAATACAAGGTCTTCCTGATCGAGAAGTCCTGTCGTTCTGAAAGAAAACATTATTCGTTTATTATTGATTTTGCCTGTCTGATAATCTCTTCTGCCAGTCTGTCGGCTTCTTCGGCAGTCTTTGCCTCGGAGTAGATTCTTATGATCGGTTCAGTATTCGATTTTCTCAGATGTACCCATTTCTTTTCATTGTCGAAATCGATCTTCACTCCGTCTATGTCCGTAATTCTCCTGTCGCTATATCTGGATTTTATTTCGGACAGGATCATGTCGATCATTACCTGGTCAGACAGTTCTATCTTGTTTTTCGAAATGAAGTATGCAGGATATGAATCCCTGAGTTCGCTGGTTTTCATCTTCTTTTCAGCCAGATTGCTGAGAAACAGTGCCGTTCCGATCATGGCATCCCTTCCGTAGTGCAGGTCGGGTACTATTACGCCACCGTTGCCTTCTCCTCCTATGACTGCGTTTACCCTTTTCATTTCCGTTGTCACATTGACTTCCCCTACGGCGCTTGCATAGTATTTCTGTCCGTAAGATTCGGTAATGTCCCTCAGTGCCCTCGAGGATGAGAGGTTTGATACGGTTGCCCCTTTATTGTTCCTGAGTACATAATCCGCAACGCTTACAAGGGTATATTCTTCTCCGAACGGTGTGCCGTCTTCGCAGATGAATGCCAGTCTGTCAACATCAGGGTCTACGGATATTCCCAGTGTGGCTTTTTCTTCCTTGACCTTGCCGCACAATTCCGTGAGATGTCCCGGAAGAGGTTCCGGATTGTGGGCGAACAGTCCGGTGGGTTCGCAGTTCAATCTTATACATTCCACCCCTAGTTTTTCAAGAAGAGCAGGCATTATTATTCCGCCTACTGAATTGACCGCATCAAGTACGACCTTGAATCCGGCTGCCTTTATCCTGTCTGCATTCACAAGAGGATGGGAAAGTACGGCGTCTATATGCTGCATTGTGAAATCCTTTGCGGTAATATTACCGAGTCTGTCCACTTCGCTGTAACTGAATCTTTCTTCCTGAGCGCATTTAAGCAGGCTTTCTCCTTCTTCCGCATTAAGGAATTCTCCTTTTTCGTTCAGAAGTTTTAGAGCATTCCATTGTTTCGGATTGTGTGAAGCCGTTATGATTATCCCGCCGTCGGCTTTTTCGAATACTACAGCCATCTCAACAGTAGGTGTGGATGCCAGACCGCAGTCCACGACGTCTATGCCGGATGCCATCAGTGTTCCGCATACTATTGATTCAACCATCTTCCCGGAAATTCTGGCGTCTCTTCCGACAACAACCGTCAGATTCTGTTTTTCCGGATATTTCCCTTTCAGACGGGAAGCATAGGCAGATGTGAACTTTACGATGTCGAGCGGAGTGAGTGCATCTCCGATGGCTCCTCCGATAGTACCTCTTATACCTGAGATTGATTTGATCAGTGTCATAAGCTTGTAGTGATTAGTAGGGGCGAAGTTACTATAAAAAAATATATTTACCTTTGCATGTTGTTCAAAAGAAGAGTCCATATAATGAAAGGTTTTCGTAAAACGTTGATTTTTATTTTCTTGCTATTATGCTCATGTATGAATGACTACGGTCCGGTTTCCGGAGAGGACATAGTGGCGACGGGCAGCAGGGGGCTTCTGGTCTTGTGCGAGGGCAATTTCATGTACGGCAACAGTACGATGTCCTATTATGATATGGAAGCACGGAAGGTGGAGAATGAGGTTTTTTACAGAAGAAACGGCATTCCCCTCGGCGATGTGGCACAGTCGGTATGCCAAAATGACGGTACAGGTTATGTCGTAGTCAACAATTCCGGAGTGATACATGTAATCGACCTGCATACTTTCGAGCGAAAGGGATTCATAAAAGGACTCGGTTCTCCTAGGTATATGCATTTTCTGGATGACGGCAGAGCATATCTGTCCGACCTTTATGCCGGAAAGATATTCATCCTCGATCCTCTTTCAGGAAACATCGAGGGAAGCATAGATCTTACAGACGGCTCCGGAGGAAGTCATAACGCCGAGCAGATGGTGTCGGCCTCCGGTAAAATTTTTTCAAACAGCTGGGCTTATGACAATGTGATTCTGGTTATAGATCCTATGCAGGACAGTGTGCTTGATATGATAGAAGTGGGAAAGCAGCCTTCATCAATAATAACGGACAAATATGACAGACTGTGGGTTTTGTGTGACGGTGGGTATGAGGGCAGCCCTTACGGATGTGAGGATCCGTCCATCTGGCTTATTGATACGGAAACACATAAAATCATCTACAGGCGGGTCCTGGACGGTGCGGAGTCGTCTGTAGAGAGCGGAGCCTCTCTCCCGGGTGCACAGAGAGGATATCTTTCGGCTTCAGGATTCGTATCGAACGGTGCAAGGGATACCATTTATTATATAAGCGGAGATGTCTGGCGTTTTGCGGCGGACAATTATGAATCTCCAGAAATATTCCTGAAACGTTCGGAGAATCTGTTTTATGCCCTGGCAGTCGATCCTGAAACATCCGAGGTTTATGTTTCCGATGCAATTGATTTCGTACAGAAGGCGGCAGTCATGAGATTTACCCCTTCTGCCAGTCCGGTTGATACGTTCAAGGTTGGTGTAACTCCGGGTGCGTTTTTATTCCTTTCCAACGAGAATAACTGATGCATAGGCTTCAATGCCTTCTTCTCTTCCTGTAAAGCCCAGCTTTTCTGTGGTAGTGGCCTTTACGGATATGTCCCCCATGTCCGAACCTGTAGTTTCGGCAAGTTTTTTTCTCATTTCTTCTATGTACGGAGCCAGTTTCGGTTTTTGTGCTGCTATGGTTATGTCGCAGTTTCCAATTCTGTAGCCCTTGTCATTCATCATGGCACATACCCTTTTCAGAAGTAAGGTGCTGTCTATTCCCTTGAATTCGTCGGATGTGTCGGGAAAATGTCTGCCTATGTCTCCGAGTGCAAGGGCTCCAAGTATTGCGTCGCACAGAGCGTGTATGGCCACGTCTCCGTCCGAATGGGCCACACATCCCTTGCTGTGATCTATCCGTACTCCGCACAGAACCAGCCTTAGTCCGTTCTCGAGCCTGTGCACGTCATATCCGTTTCCTATTCTTATTGCCATATGGTTTTATTTTATTGTCTCTTTTCCGCGAATATACTCTTTTATTTCTCACGGCAAATGATCTCGTACGGTTTTCCATGTTTTTATGTTTGCCGTTTTTTTTGTTAAAGCATATATTTGCGGTATCAAACGGAAAATATGAAGAGAATCTTGCTATTGCTTTTGCTTGCATTCATTTCGCTCAAGGTTATGAATGCACAGTCGGGGAAATTATCGTTCAAGGGTTATTCCGGAGGAATGATGTTGCATACTGGATATGTGTCCGGCAGTGCTTTTGCCTATTCAGACGGTGTCGGAAACGGAGGAACGGCCAGGGTTTCTGGAATGCCTGTCGGTATAGGTGGTGCCGTGAGGTTTCATTTCGGGGAACATCTGAGAGTAGGCAGCGAAGGATACAGTTCAAGTGTTTATCACGGTAAGTACGGAAGTCATTATAATGTAAGTTGGGGCGGCCTGCTTGCCGACTATGTCCGGGAGTTCGGCAAAATTTCCGTTTTTGCAGGAGCAACAGCAGGTGGCGGAGGTGTGAAGAACCTGCTCCTTTTTGATGATGGTCATGATGATTTCATTCTTGAGAACAGGTCCCTTTACAGAAAGTATACGATAATGGTGCTTTCTCCTTTTTTGGGAATGGAGTACAGGCTGAGCGACAAATTGCGTCTGGTGCTCAAGGCTGATTATCTAACTGCTCCTGTCGGCAGACAGGATGATTTTGCAACTGGAATAAGAATCTATTTCGGCATGTCGTTTTATAAAATGTAGCATACGGGGTGTGCATGCGTATGGTGTAAAAATAAATTAGAATTTTTATAAATTAATTTGGAGATTAGAATAATTATAAATAACTTTGCAGAAAACGATTTGACATATGCTCTCAGACATGAAGGACAGGACATTGGCTGTAAAGGAAATTCTTAGATCTAGAGGACTAAAGGCCACCCCTCAGAGAATAGCGGTCTATGATTCGATGATGAAGCTCGGACATGCTTCTGCAGATATGGTAGGCAATGATATTTCGACTACGTATCCGACTCTTACCGTAGCAACCATATATAATGTCCTGGAAATGTTTGTCGAGAACGGTCTTCTTGCGAGAAGATACAGTTCCAACAACAAGATGTACTTCGATGTAAATACCCATGAGCACGTACACATATATTGCAAGGATGACAATTCGTTCGAGGATTATGAGGATGGCGAGCTTGTGAGGATAGTCGATGAGCATCTCAAGTCCCGCAATCTTGAGGGTTACGAGGTTACGGGTGTTGATATACAGATTATAGGAACCAGAATTTAAAAACAATACAGGAGATTTTATTATGGAAAAAAGTATCAAAGGAACAAGGACAGAGAAGAATCTTATGATTTCGTTTGCAGGGGAGTCTCAGGCAAGAATGAGATATACGTATTTTGCAAGCGTGGCCAAGAAGGAAGGCTTCGAGCAGATTTCAGCAATATTCATGGAGACTGCAGAGCAGGAAAAGGAGCATGCCAAGAAATTCTTCAAGTATCTTGAAGGCGGAATGTGCGAAGTTACGGCTTCCTTCCCGGCCGGTGTGATAGGAACTACCGCAGAGAATCTCAAGGCTGCTGCAGACGGAGAAAACGAAGAATGGTCTGAAATGTATCCTGAATTTGCAAGAATAGCTGAAGAAGAAGGTTTCCCTGCAGTCGCTTCTACGTTCAGAATGGTGTCTGTTGCGGAAAAGGCGCATGAAGAAAGATACAGGACTCTTCTCAACAGGGTTCTTGAAGAAAAGGTCTTCGAAAGGGATGAAGAGATAGAGTGGCAGTGCCGCAACTGCGGATACGTACACAAGGGCAAGAAGGCTCCGAAGACATGTCCTGCATGTACCCATCCTCAGGCTTATTTCGAACCTAAGAAGAATAATCTTTAAAAAAGGCTTCTGGCCGTATGATATGTCGGCTGATTTTGTACTTTTGTGCAAAATCAGCTTTTCTTGTTTTCTTATGAATAATGGTGGCTCAGTTGGTGAACGCATTGTCCGTTCAATCAGGGAGGTGCTTCCGAAAACCCTTAAGGTGGTGTTGTGGCTGGTCAAACTGACCGTAGGCGTTTCTTTCGGGATGCTTCTTCTGAAATATTTCGGTATCCTGCCTGTGATTTCCGGTTTCCTTTCCCCTGTTTTCAATGGTCTGGGGCTTCCAGGAGAGGCGGCACTTGCCTATGTGACAGGTTTTTTCGTGAATGTATATTCGGCTATAGCAATAGCTGCTACACTTATGCTTGATTCAAGGGAGATGACTATTCTTGCGGTCATGGTTCTGTGCTCGCATAATATGATTACTGAAACGGCAGTTCAGAAAAAGACAGGTTCTCCTGTATGGAAAATAGTGACGGTAAGGGTGCTTACTGCATTTTTGCTTGGGTATTTTTTGAATCTTGTCCTGCCCGGGACAGGCAATATTGCCGAAAGACTGTTTTCCGAGGAGTCCGGAAGTTTCATGGAAATGTTTTCAGCCTGGATACCTTCGACTGTTTTTCTTGTGATAAAGATGACTGTCCTTATATTTATGCTCAATATTCTGCAGCGGCTTCTGGCGGAATTCGGAATAATAAGGCGGCTTGCGAAATTTTTGGCACCACTATTGTTGTTCTTTGGTTTACCGAAGAAGACTGCATTTCTGTGGATTGTTGCAAATATCCTCGGACTGGCATATGGTGCGGCTGTAATGATCGATGAGTCGGAGAGGGGTGCAATAGGGAAGAGGGATGCCGATTTGCTGAATCTGCACATTTCCGTGTCGCATTCGAATCTGGAGGATATGTTTCTCTTCTGTTCGGTAGGAGGAATATGGTATGCTCTGCTTTTTCCGAGACTGTTCATGGCATTCCTGTGGGTCTGGATTCAGCGTGCATTATATTATGTTTCAGAGAGATTTAGTAAATGTAACGGATAATTGAAAAATTATGATTATCTTTGCAGGATACGTAAACTAATAATATTGGATAAAGGGATATGAGTACTGAAAGAGTAAAATGTCTTATCGTAGGTAGCGGTCCTTCAGGTTTTACTGCTGCCATTTATGCTTCAAGAGCAAACCTTTCACCTGTTCTGTATGAGGGCATGCAGCCTGGCGGACAGTTGACAACAACAACCGAAATCGAAAACTTTCCTGGATATCCTCAGGGTACCACCGGCCCGCAGCTTATGGAAGACCTGCGTGCACAGGCAGTAAGGCTCGGCGCAGATGTAAGGACCGGAATGATTACAAAAGTGGATTTCTCCAAAAGACCTTTCACTTTGACTATAGATGATGAGAAGACCATATTGGCCGATGCGGTGATAATATCAACGGGTGCCACAGCCAAGTATCTCGGCCTTGAATCTGAAGAAAAGTTCAGGGGACAGGGCGTATCTGCATGTGCCACCTGCGACGGATTCTTCTACAGAGGCAAGGATGTTGCTGTAGTAGGCGGCGGGGATACCGCATGTGAGGAAGCGACATATCTTGCAGGACTTTGCAACAAGGTTTACATGATAGTACGAAGAAATGTGCTCAGGGCTTCGAAGGCCATGCAGGACAGAGTCATGAATACTCCTAATATCGAAGTTCTCTGGGAATGCAACACCAAGGAAATAGTAGGAGATCTTTCTGGTGTTACAGGTGTAATAGTAGAGCACAAGTCAGGCGAGCTCATAAAGAAAGACATACATGGATTTTTCCTTGCAATAGGTCATCATCCGAATTCAGAAGTTTTCAGGGATTATATCAACGTGGATGAAAACGGTTATATAATAACTGAACCTGACTGTTCGAAGACAAACGTGGAAGGTGTGTTCGCAGCAGGCGATGTTCAGGATCCCCGTTACCGTCAGGCTATCACGGCTGCTGCTTCGGGTTGCAAGGCCGCTCTGGATGTGGAAAAATTCCTTTCTGAAAACAAATAGTACGAAATGAAATACAAATCTTACATATTCTTGTTCCTGCTGGCTGTTTGCGGCGCATATTCATGCGCCAGCCAGTACGAACTTCTGCTGAACGGCTATGATGTCGATGCTAAATATGATGCTGCCTTCAAGTATTTTGAAGCGAAAAAGTACAGAAAGGCGGCGGAATTGTTTGAATCATTGAGAACTGCCTGCGACGGTACACCCCAGGGGGATACGGTGCAGTTTTATCAGGCGTTAAGCAATTTTGAATATGGAGATTTGTTTACCGCCGAAAGCAATTTCGACAGTTTCATAGAGGTCTATCCGAGAAGTCCTTTTACTCCAAGGGCAAAGTATCTCAGGATAATATGTCTGTATGAAAGCACTTACAGGTACGAACTGGATCAGGTTCCTACGAACAAGGCGATTGCGGCAGTAAATGAATACATTTATGAAAATCCTGATTCCGAGTATATTCCGGAGTGCAGGAAAATGCTCGATGAACTGAATGACAGGTTGGAAAGAAAGGCATTCGAATCGGCAAAGATATATTATACCATCGAAGACTACAGGGCTGCCGTATATGCCTTGAGAAATGTCCTTAAGGACAATTCCGAAAACAGGTACAGGGAGGAAATAAAGTATTATACGGCGGTTTCGGCCTATAAGTATGCATTCAATTCGATTCAGTCAAAGCAGGGAGACAGATATATAGATTTTATCGACACTTACTATGATTTTGTAGGTGAGTTTCCTGAATCGTCCTACCGTAAGGTTCTTGATGTCATGTTCTCAAGGGCGCAGAGCCATATTGATTCTGATTATGTAGTCCCTGAAGAGTACAGACATATCGATGTGGACAGTCTGACAAAGGATAAAAAGTCCGCAAAAAGAAAAAAGGAAAACAATTAAAGTCTTAAATATGAATTTAAAAAGAAATATCGGTGACAATACTGTCACAAGAGATCTTTCGAAACTGGCAGCTCCGACCGGCAATATATATGAGTCGGTGGTTATCATAGCCAAAAGATCAAACCAGATTGCCGCGGAAATCAAGCAGGAGCTGAGTCAGAAACTTGAGGAATTCTCGAATTATGCGGATACGCTGGAAGAAACTTTCGAGAACAGGGAGCAGATAGAGATTTCAAAATATTACGAAAAACTTCCAAAGGCTACCCTTATAGCAATCGACGAGTTCCAGAACAATGAGATATATTATCGCAAGATAGAACCGAAGGATAACAACCAGTAAAATCTTATGTTGAAAGGTAAGAGAATCCTTTTGGCTGTGACAGGCAGCATAGCAGCATACAAGTCCGCTATGCTGATTCGTCTTTTTATAAAGGAGGGTGCGGAGGTACGTGTCATAATGACGGAGATGGCCAAGAATTTCATAACTCCGCTTACAATGGCTACCCTTTCAAAGAACCCTATTCTTGTGGATTTCTATAATCCGGAGAACGGGGACTGGAACAGTCATGTAAGTCTCGGTCTTTGGGCTGACCTGTATCTTATAGCTCCGGCTTCGGCGAATACATTGTCGAAAATGGCTGGCGGCATTGCAGACAATCTTCTTCTGACCACATACCTTTCGGCCAAATGTCCGGTGGCGGTCGCACCGGCCATGGATCTGGACATGTACAGGCATCCTGCCACGCAGGCTTCGCTTTCCTTGCTCAGAGAGCGCGGTGTTCATGTAATAGAACCGGCTTCAGGAGAGTTGGCAAGCGGTCTAGACGGAAAAGGCAGAATGGAGGAACCTGAGGAAATCCTGCATCAGGTGGATGAGCTTTTTGAAAGGAAAGCCACACTTGCAGGCCGTAAGGTAATAATTACTGCCGGTCCTACAAGGGAGCCGATAGATCCTGTACGTTTCATTTCGAATTATTCTTCCGGAAAGATGGGATATTCACTGGCGGAGTCTTTTGCCGGGCGTGGGGCCGATGTCGTTCTCGTTTCCGGTCCCGTGTCATTGAATCCAGGCAACCCGCGTATCAGGAGAATAAATGTGGAAACGGCGGTACAGATGAAAGATGCGGTGATTTCAAATGTGGACAATGCCGACATTGCCGTGCTGTGTGCTGCAGTCGCCGATTATGCACCTGAGACCGTAGCGAGTTCAAAGATTAAACGTAAGCAGTCCGACATGACTCTGAATCTTGTTCCCAATCCGGATATTGCGGCAGAACTGGGAAAAATCAAGAAAAAGGGAATGATAACTGTCGGTTTCGCTTTGGAAACCGATAACGAACTGGAAAATGCGCGTCAGAAACTGAAAAGAAAAAATCTGGATGCGATTGTTCTGAATTCATTGAAAGATGAAGGGGCCGGTTTTGCACATGACACTAACAGGGTTACTATAATATCCTCATGCGGAGATGTTGTTGAAGGTGTTTTGAAGAGGAAGGAGGAAGTGGCATCCGATATTGTCGATTATGTGGAAAAACTGCTTTTATGCTCACGAGACTGATAATAGAAAATTATGCCCTTATAGAAAGGCTGGATGTCGTTTTTCCCGACGGGCTGATTATAATAACAGGTGAAACCGGTGCGGGAAAATCGATATTGCTTGGAGCCTTGTCGCTTATTTTGGGCTCCAGGGCGGATGAAACCGTGCTTAAAAACAAATCGGCAAACTGTGTCGTCGAAGCTGAATTCAAAATAGAGAGCTCGGAACTGTCGGAATGGCTGCGCGGAGAAGGATATGAACTGCAGGATGATACGGTAATATTGAGGCGTCTGGTTTCACCTTCCGGAAGGTCAAGGTCGTTTCTTAATGATGAACCGGTCAGCGTGAAAACTCTTTCTGCCATTTCCACGCAACTTATAGATATTCATGCCCAGCATCAGCATTTGCTTTTGTCCGACATGGGTTTTCAGAGAAATCTGCTGGATAGCTATGCTGGTCTGGAAACCTCCCTTGATGAATACAGGCGTTCCTACGGGAAATATGAAGAGATTGTAAGGAAGCTTGCGAATCTGGAAAAAACGATTTCCGAATCGTCAGCGGAGTACGAATACAAGACGTACAGATATAATCTTCTTAAAAATGCCGGGCTCAGGTCCGGAGAGATGGAAGAACTTGAAAAAGAGCACAAGGTTCTTTCCAATGCGGAGGATATAAAGGATATGATGAATTCCGTTCTCGATTCTTTTTGCCCTTCCGGAGAATCCCTGTCACAATTGTTGAAGAATGCCGTATCTGTGCTTTACAAGTTGTCGTCCTATGATGCATGTTTCTCCTCTCTAGCCGAACGTATTTCCACAGACCGTATTGATCTGGATGATGTACTTTCCGAGTTGAACGACAGGAACGAGAGGATGGAAGTTTCTCCCGAAAGGTTGCAGCAGGTTGAGGAAAGAATTTCGCTGCTTGTTTCACTTATGAGAAAGTTCTCAGTCTCCGATGTTGAGTCTCTTATCGGACTGGAACGGCAGATGGAAGAGGAACTGGCTGCTGTTGCAGACTATGACGATATAAGGGAATCCCTTTTGTCTGAGTTACGGTCTTTGAAGATCAGAATGGAAGAACAGGCAGATATCCTGTACAGATGCAGGGTTGAAGCGGCAGTCAAGCTTTCGGACAGGATAGCGGCTGTGGTCCGCAATCTTGAAATGCCGGATGCAAAAATCAGCTACGTACTTGAAAAAAGGCAGGAATATGATATTTATGGAGCCGATTCACTCAGGGTAATGTTCAGTGCAAACGCAGGGCATGAGATGAGGGATATATCAGGAACGGCATCCGGAGGGGAAATGAGCAGGGTTGCGCTTGCCTTGAAATCAGTCATGGCAGAATATGTCGGTATGCCTGTCATGATATTCGATGAAATAGATACCGGAGTTTCTGGCAAGGCTGCTGATAAAATGGGTGCGCTTATAGCGGAACTGTCGTCGAAAATGCAGATAATAGCGATTACGCATCTTCCGCAGATTGCATCAAAAGGAGATGCACATTTTGTGGTTTACAAGTCTTGCGATGAAACTGGTTCTGCAGTGTCGAGGATCAGGAGGGTTTCCGGGGAAGAACGTGTAAAGGAAATCGCCTCCATGTTGAGCGGAAGTGTTCTTGGGGATGCCGCTTTGGCTAATGCAAGGGAACTGATGGGTATATAGTATATTATATAATTTAAATATTTGATTTATGAGACTTATTATTGAAAACTCCTATGACAGGATGTCTGAATGGGCTGCAGCCTATATAGTGAAAAGAATCAATGAAGTGACGGCATCTGAAAACAGGCCTTTCATTCTCGGCCTTCCTACCGGCTCTACGCCGCTCGGTACTTACAGGGAGCTGATAAGGCTCTACAAGGAAGGCAAGGTGTCTTTTAAAAATGTAGTGACATTCAACATGGATGAGTATATCGGGCTTCCGGAGAACCATCCTGAAAGTTACCATTCTTTCATGTGGAATAATTTTTTCAGCCATATAGACATAAGGAAGGAGAATGTGAATATCCTGAACGGAAATGCGGCTTCTCCTGAAGAAGAATGCAGACGTTATGAAGAAAAGATAAAATCTTACGGGAAAATAGATCTTTTCATGGGTGGAATAGGACCTGACGGTCATATAGCTTTCAATGAACCTGGTTCGTCGCTTTCGTCCAGAACGAGGGTGAAGACCCTTACCACGGATACCATAATTGCCAATTCCAGATTTTTCAACAATGATGTCAATCTTGTACCGAAGACTGCGATGACGGTAGGTGTAGGTACGGTGATGGATGCGGAAGAAGTGCTTATTCTCGTGAACGGACACAGCAAGGCAAGAGCTCTTTATCATGCCGTTGAGGGAGCTGTGAACCACATGTGGACGATATCAGTGCTTCAGATGCATAGAAAGGGCATCATAGTGTGCGATGATGCGGCTACGGTAGAACTGAAGGTAGGTACGGTAAATTATTTCAAGGATATAGAGAAGGACAATCTCGATCCTGCATCGATGATCTGACTATAATATCACGGAGCCATGGAAATACTTGAAAAAATCAGGGCCTGTCTCAGAGAGAAAGGCTTGTCGGCTATAATCATTCCTTCGAATGATCCCCATTTCGGGGAGTACATCCCGGAACATTATGCTCTAAGGGCGATGGTGAGCGGTTTTACAGGTTCTGCAGGGACCTTGGTCGTGACTCTTTCCAAGGCTGCATTATGGACTGATTCCCGTTATTTCGAGCAGGCAGAGCGTGAATTGGCCGGTTCTTCCATAGAGCTTATGAAAATGAAGATGCCCGGTGTCCCTTCCATAACGTCATGGATTTCTTCTGAACTTTGTGACGGTGATTCGGTTGCAATTGACGGAGCCTTGTTTTCGGTGAGGGAAAGGGATTCCCTGAAAAAGGATATGCCGACATTGGTTCTGTCGGTAACAGGTGATATCATAGGACCTCTCATTGAAAACCGTCCGGCAGTAAAATACGGTCCTGTTGCAGTTATGCCGGAGGAAATAGCCGGAGTCCCTGCTTCTTCAAAGCGGAGGCAGCTGTCGGAAAGTCTTTCTTCCGCTACGGATATGTCTGATGCATGTTATTTTACCCAAATGTGCGACGAGGTTGCATGGCTTACGAATACACGAGGTAATGATATCATGTACAATCCTGTTTTCATGTCATATTGTGCGGTGACGGAGGACAAAACCGTACTTTTTGTGAATAAGGGATGTGTATCTCCGGAAAACGAACGTGTTCTTGCCTCTCAGGGTATAGTGCTCGAAAACTATGAATCGATTGCATCATATCTTGGCAGATTCCGTAAAGTAGTTGCAGCATTGTCAAGAATGTCCGTGTCATTGTATGATAAGCTTGTATCCGAAGGTATCGAAGTTGTTGATGATCCCGTTCCGCAAGGCAGTGTCGCCATGATGAAGGCCGTAAAAAATGATGTGGAACTTGAAGGTTTCAGAAAAGCCTGTCATAACGATTCGATAGCATGGATTCGTTTTCTGAAGTATATCGACGATAATTTCAGAAAAGGTACTTTGGATGAATATGCGCTTT
Organism: uncultured Bacteroidales bacterium; assembly: GCA_949296645.1. Lineage (GTDB taxonomy): Bacteria > Bacteroidota > Bacteroidia > Bacteroidales > UBA932 > CALUPD01. The sequence continues at coordinate 26,531 of CASFPH010000015.1, read as the reverse complement.
CGGAGATTCTGCAGGAAATCAGGGCCGGAGTTTCGCATGATTATGTAGGAGAGAGTTTCTCCCCTATAGTAGCATATGGTGCCAATGCTGCACTTCCTCATTATGAACCGGAAAAAGACTCATCATCGCAGGTTCTTCCTGACGGTTTTCTGTTAATAGATACCGGGGCGCAGTTCATATACGGGACTACTGATACCACACGTACGCTGCTTCTAGGAGATGTGCCGTATGAATGGAAACTGGACTATGCCCTCGTTCTTAAGGGAATGGTAGACCTGTCGATGGCCGTTTTCCCGAAAGGTACGCGGGGAGCACAACTGGATATTCTTGCAAGGGGACCGATCATGACTACTGGAAAAATGTACATGCATGGTACAGGGCACGGAATAGGACATTATCTTAATGTGCATGAAGGTCCTCAGAGCATAAGAATCGAGGATAATCCTACCCCTTTGCTGCCTGGAATGGTTACTTCCAACGAACCGGCAGTATATGTTCCAGGCAAGTACGGTATAAGAATAGAGAATACAGTTTCATGTATCGCTGCGGATTCGCAGGGATTCGGTGAATTTATCCGTTTCGATACCCTTAATCATGTTCCGATCGAACTTGGTTTCATTAAGGAAAATAGCGGTCTGAGAGGTATTTTTTCAGACGTGGAATGGAAATGGCTTACAGATTACAATATGATGGTTTACGAGCAGGCGGCAAGTGATCTGTCACTTGAAGAACGGGCCTGGTATGAACGTAAATATCTGATTTGATTAGAAGACTGCAGCATATCCTAATTTTCGGATATGCTGTAGTCCTTTTCATAGATTATTTCCTTGGAAGACATGTTGCGGTATCCTCCGTCGTAGCCGTCCTTTCTGAATTGCATGTCACTTTGAAGCATGTTTTCAGGAGACTGTTCAAGTCTATGCATGAATTTGTTCCCGTATCTGAAGATCAGTTCCAGAAAATATGATGATATGTCATAGCCCTGAAATGCATATGCCGTAGGTTCAGCATGGAAAAGTGCTCTGTACGCAAGCAGAAATCCATTTACCCTGTCATCACTGTAATCCACATTGTAAGGAACATACAGGTGGAGTCTCATCTGGTGGTACAGATTTACGTCTATGCTTTCAAAGCTTTTCCACTTTGGCAGGCCGAACAGCCTTATGTCGTATCCTGAAAGTCTTGCAAGTTCCAGATTTCTTATTGCATCCGAAACGAAGGCCTGATTTTCGCTTATTATAAGTACATCGTTGCAGACATCATTTTCAAGATTATTTTTGATTTCCGAAGTTATTGTCCTTCCTTCAAGTATATCATATCCTACTTCTTTGTATCTTATGTCATACTGCTGAAGGGTGCGGAGCATTTCTGTCACTTCATTGCCGTTCTTTCTGTACTTTTCATATATTACCAGAAGCGGGTTCTCGCTTGATGACAGCTTGTGCATGAGTCTTGATCTTGAAGCGTTGTTTTCAGGAGCTGCCTGAATGAAGTATTCTGAGTATGGTACAAGTTTTCCTGCGTTATGGTCCATTGGCGAAACAAGAGGAATTTCCCGGCTGTCGACATATGATATCATTCCTGACAGGTCCTTTTCCGTGACAGGACCAATTATAAGTGAAGAATTTTCAAGTCTTCCAGATGAAATCACCTTGTCTATTGAATTCCCGTAATTGCTGAGGTCGATGGTTTCAATGCTGAGCCTCATGCCTTTTTCCTTCATTTCGTTTATGGCGGCAAGAGAGCCTGCGTAGAAATCCATATAGTTGACATTTGCCTTTTCTCTTCCGTATGCGGCGTTCAGAGGCAGTATTATTGATATTTTGAAGAGTGTTCTTCTATCATAGCTGTAGTTCCTTTTCAATACGAAACTGCTTCCGAAGGACTGCCAGTCTTCATTGTATCTGTTTCTCCTGTCATCGTATTTTTCGGGTGCCGCGTTTATTTCGGTTGCAGCTATCACATCACGTCCGGAGTCATTTTCCTTTCCTGTTTCTTCCTTGAGCGCTCCTACTATGCGGTCATTGCTCTTTACTTCATAAACGTTTCTTATTTCATAGTCACGGTCAGGTATGAGAAGTATGTCTCTCTTCTTTACTTTCGGTGAAGACAGCTTGTTGAGATGCACAATGGCTTCTACGGACGTGTCGTATTTTGTTGCAATGTCCTCTATGGTTTCATACCATTTGACTTTATGACGGGCGTATCGTTTTTCAGCTTCTTTGATGTTGTCCTCCCTGTTTATCCTTACCGTAATGCCTCCTGAAATGCTGCCGTTATCCTCCTTTACAGTGTTGCTCCGTGTATTGTCCTGCACGTTGTTCTGGATACTTCCGATATTCCGGGAGGTCTGACTGCTGTTTTGCAGTGCTGACTCCTTTTTGATCGGTATGTAAAGTATGTCTCCCGTCCTGAGATTTTTTTCGGCATCGGGATTCCTTTCGATTATGCTTTTCATATCCACCCCATATGTCTTGGAGATGGAGTAGAGTGTCTGGCCCTTAAGGACTTTGTGGACATATAAGACTTCTCCCGTGGCGAGACGCACTTTTTCAGAAGATATCTCCACTTTTGCAGGGACGAAATCCTGTCCGTTTGCAAACGGACAGGATACTGCTATCATTATTGCTGCGATAATCTTCTTCATCTTACGTCAGATCAGTCTTGCAAGCATGTTTTTGACATTGGTTTCTATTCTTTCGAATATGTTTTCACCATATTCGGCCTTTACGAATTTTTCTCCGGTAATGTTTTCGTACAGTTCAATATATCTGTCCGATATGGATTCTATTATTTCGTCGGTCATTTCAGGCAGTTTTTCTCCTTCCTTTCCGCTGAATCCTTCCGACATCAGCCATTCTCTTACGAATTCCTTGGACAGCTGTTTCTGTTGTTCTCCCTTGTCGAATTTTTCCTGATATCCTTCGGCATAGAAGTATCTTGACGAGTCAGGCGTATGTATTTCATCTATAAGATATATTTCACCGTCCTTGATACCGAACTCATATTTCGTGTCGACAAGTATCAGCCCGCGGGATGCGGCTATCTGAGATCCTCTTTCAAACAGGGCCAGCGCATATTTTTCAAGTTTTGCGTAGTTCTCGGCGGAAACAAGACCTCTAGCTATGATTTCTTCCCTGGAAATATCCTGGTCATGTTCTCCTATTTCGGCCTTTGTCGTAGGGGTTATTATCGGCTTTTCGAATTTTTGATGTTCTTTCATGCCGTCTGGAATCCTTACACCGCATATTTCCCTTGCTCCAGCCTTGTAGCTCCTCCATGAACTTCCGGTAAGGTAACCTCTTACTATCATTTCTACAGGCAGCGGGTCGCATTTGTGACCTATTGTCACCATAGGGTCCGGAGTTGCTATTTTCCAGTTTGGAACAATGTCCGATGTGTCATCGAGGAATTTGGATGCTATCTGGTTAAGAACCTGGCCTTTGAACGGTATCCCTTTCGGAAGAACCACATCGAAGGCCGATATGCGGTCCGTCGCGATCATTACCAGATATTTGTCGTCTATTGTGTAGACATCCCTGACTTTACCTTCATATTTCTTTGTCAGTTTCGGAAAATCGAATTCAGTTCTTGTAATGGCTTTCATCATGATGATATTTATAAACTGTTTGCAAATGAAATCAGATTGTTGCAGAAGTTGCTCCAGGAGAGTCTTTCCTTTTCAGCCTGTATCGCCTTGGCAAATGCGGCACTTTTGTTTTCATAATCTGAAAATAATGAAATTATGGCATTCCTTATGAGCTGTACGTCCGCCCTGTCAACAACAATACCTGTGCCACGTTCTCCAATGCTTTCTTTCAGACCTCCCGTATCAGTGGTTATCATGGGTATGCCGAAGTGATAGGATATGGCAGTGATACCGCTTTGTGTTGCGCTTCTGTATGGCAGTACGACAACGTCAGATGCAGAGAAGTAGGCTGCCACATCGTTGTCTCGAATATATTCTGTCCTGAGAATGATATTGTCCCTGTTTTTACATTCGCTTATGAGTCCGGCGTATTTTTCAAAGCTCCCGTAGGGCTCCCCGGCTATTACAAGCGTATATTCATTGCCTAATCCGGAGAATGCCTTGATCAGTATGTCCAGCCCTTTATATTCCCTTATCAGACCGAAAAACAGTATTGTTCTTGAGTTTGCAGGTATGCCGAGTTTTCTGCGTGCATCTTCTCTGTCAAGTTTGTTTCCGAACTGGGAATAAAGCGGATGAGGTGATACGATACATTTTGCATCAGGCTTTACTTTCAGGAGATCTTCTTTTACCGCATTGCATAATGTTACGAAACCGTCATTGTGCTTAAGATAGTATTTCGTGAAGACAGTATCGAAGAAACGCTTTTCATGCGGTATAAGGTTGTCCACTATTGAAATGACTTTTGTCCTGCCTCCGGTAATTGACCTGACCTTTTTTGCCACAGTACCCTGTGAAGGGGCAAAGTACGACATCCAATATCTCATTATCAGAAGATCAGGTTCCCATTTTGCGATTTTTCTGGCAGTTGTCGCGTATGTAAAAGGATTAGCCGTATCGAGTACAGCTTCTGACTGTATCGGTACGGCATTGTCTTCTTTTTCCACGTATTGTGTCTTTCCAGGGAAAAGTATGTCCGGATATTGCCTGCTGAAATTGAAGGCACGTACATCGTGCACCTTGCCGAGTTCCTTGTATAACTCGGCGTTGAATTGGGATATACCGCCTCTGTATGGGTAAAAGCAGGATAGGACAGCTATTTTCAAATCAGACTATTTTTTGCTTTTCTTGCTTACGTATTCGTCGTTAAGGCCTTTGAGTACATCCCAGGTGATATCAAGAGATGCAGCTCCCTTTATTACAACGTTTGTAGTACCGGAAGTGGTAAGAATCATGGAATAGTTTTTTTCCTTGTTGTATTCTGTCAGGAAAGTATTTATGGCATCCATTACCCTGTTGTACAGTACGGCTTCTTCTTCCGACATTTCCATCTGTTTCTGCTGAGAGTAGTTCTGCAGCTCCTGCTGGCGGGAAACGAGTGTCTGCTGCATCTGTTCAGCCTGTGATCTGGTGATCAGACCCTTGTTGAGTTTTTCCTCAAAATCCTTTGCGTCCCTTTCAAAACTGCGTCCTTTCTTCTGCAGATCGTCCTGTACGGCTTCGAATTTTACCTGCAGTTCCGATCTGAGGTCATTGAACATGTCATATTGATTTATGAGCGAGTCTATCTGGATGTAGACTATGCTGCCGCTCGGAACATCGGCAACTTCTGTTGAAGTATTGCTGCTTCCCGTATTGTTGCTGGTCTTGCCGGAGTTGAAATGAAGAATAAAAAGTACTACTACGGCTATGGATAGCACGACATTGAAAATAAGAGATGTTTGTTTCATTTTTTTATCGGTTATTATGATTTCTTATTGTTTTCCATGAAGAAAGTTTGCAAATATAGGCATTTTTTGGAATCGGTTCAATCCTTTATGGCTCTCAAATATGCCTGAATAGTATTTTCCAGTCCCAGATATATCGCATCGCATATCAAGGCGTGTCCTATCGATACTTCAAGCAGGTTATCTATGCGGGATTTGAAGTATTTGAGATTATTTAGGTTCAGGTCATGTCCCGCATTAAGTCCAAGTCCCGCCTCCTTTGCACATTCGGCAGCCCTTACGTATGGCAATATGGCTTTTTCCCTGTCCTTGTCGTAATCCCTTGCGTATGCTTCGGTATACAGTTCTACTCTGTCGCATCCGGTATCCTTTGCATTTAATACCATTTCTTCAACCGGGTCAACGAAAATGGATGTTCTGATTCCGGCCTCCTTGAATCTTTCGCAGATTTCCTGCAGGTAGGATTTGTGTTTTATAGTGTCCCATCCGGAATTCGATGTGAGTGCGTCTTCTGCATCGGGAACCAGTGTTACCTGTGCCGGTCTGTTTGCAAGCACGAGTTCTATGAATTGCGGGTAAGGATTACCTTCAATGTTGAGTTCCGTCGTTGTCAGACTCTTGATGACAGGAACGTCTGAATAACGTATATGTCTCTGGTCAGGTCTTGGATGTATGGTTATACCTTCCGCGCCGAAGATCTGGCAGTCTCTGGTTACCTTTGCCAGATCAGGCAGATTGCCGCCACGTGCATTCCTTAATGTTGCGAATTTATTGATGTTTACGCTGAGTTTAGTCATAAAATATAAAATTGTAAATTTATATTTTGGCAAATTTATATAACTTGCATCAAAATTTGTAAAAATATTATGACAATTGCTCTTTTCGGCAAAAAAATGAACGATCGGTGCCGCAATGGAATGTTGTGGCTGATAGAAAAGTCGCTTTCGGCAGGGAATGAAGTATACCTTTATGCCGGGCTGTCATATCTGCTGGACTCCATGCCCGAAAAGTCAAGGCAGGCCCTTGTCATATATGGGAGCAGGAAGGAACTTCCATCTGAAGGTAATGTGCTTTTCCTCTCTGCAGGAGGTGACGGGACATTTCTCGAAGCCGTTTCCTTCTTGGGAAATTATACGTGTCATATAGCAGGAATAAATTTCGGAAGACTGGGTTTCCTGACGACAGCAAGGTTCGAACCTGATTCGTGTAACGAATGGATCGGTGACCTTTTTTCAGGGAACTACAAGATAGAGAAAAGAAGTCTGCTTCGCATTTCATGTCCTTTTCTTCCGGAAGGAATGTATCCATATGCCCTTAATGAAATTTCGGTTCACAGGACAGAGGCTTCCATGCTCAATGTGGAGGTTTCAATAGACGGTAAGGCATTGCCTGCCTATTGGTCTGACGGACTTCTGATATCTACGCCGACAGGTTCCACGGCTTATTCGTTAAGTGCCGGAGGGCCGGTTGTCATGCCGGAATCGCATGTGCTTCTTCTGACCCCTATAGCACCGCATAATCTTAATGTCAGGCCATTGGTCCTGCCCAATACTTCGCAGTGTGTTCTCAGGGTGTTTTCACGGTCCGGAAAGATTGCTGTAAGTCTGGACAACAGGTCGTTCAGCGTACCGGAAGGAACTGAAATGACCGTAAGGCTGGCGGAGTATACGATTAATTATGTATGTTTGCACGAAGAAGGTTTTATCAAGGCACTCCAGTCCAAACTTATGTGGGGTGAAGACAGACGTAATAATTTAAAAGAGGAATTATGATACCTGAGCATGTTACAATAATAATGGACGGTAACGGACGTTGGGCGAAGCAGCAGGGAATGCAGCGCCTGTTCGGTCACAGGGCCGGAGCGGACAGTGTAAGGGCGTGTTGCGAATACGCTGTCGAAAAGGGGATCAGATATCTGAGCCTTTTCGCATTTTCTGAAGAAAACTGGTCCCGCCCGAAGGATGAGATAGACGGGTTGATGGAACTTATGATAAAATCCGTAATAGAGGAAGAACCTGTTTTTATGAAAAACAATATAAGGTTCAGGGTAATAGGCGATCTTTCCAAAGTCCCGTCAAGGGTGTGCGAGCATATCAGGGAATGCGAGGAGCATACTATGAACAATACAGGACTTACGCTTATAATATTCTTGAGTTACAGCGGAAAATGGGATATCGTACAGGCTGTGAACCGTTATGCCGCCGACAGGGAAAAAGGTATGGTGCCGCCTGTATGTACCGCTGATATTTTCAGCGGATATCTGAGTACCGCAGGTATTCCGGATCCGGATCTTATGATAAGAACAAGCGGGGAACAGAGGCTTAGCAACTACCTGCTTTGGCAGTGCGCTTATACGGAGTTTTACTTCACGGATGTTTTGTGGCCTGATTTTCGCAAAGAACATTTGCAAAATGCTGTCAGTGAATATGAAAAGCGGGAACGTAGATACGGGAAAACGACGGAACAGCTCAATAAATGATACCAAAAGACATATAAAGTCAAATAAAAGAGTATATTTGCAGTTCACATAATCAAAAGATGAGGCTATTTAGATTCAAATTAGTATTGTTGTTGGCATTGTGCGCCGTTTCAGGGGCATATGCACAGGAAGCGGGTCGTTCTTCCGTACAGATAGATTACAATTCTCCTAAAACATATACGTTGGGAGGCATTTCGGTTACGGGTACGAAATATCTTAGTCAGGAGCAGCTTATATCCCTCACGGGATTACAGCCTGGAGATGAGGTAACCTTGCCCAGCGATGCAATGTCGTCCATAGTGAACAGGATATGGCTGCAGCGTTTCTTTTCGGATGTGGCGATATATGCTGATTCGCTTTCCGCAGCCAAGGATACAGTGTGGCTGACACTGGCACTTCAGGAACGTCCCAGAGTATCAAGATGGAACTTCAAGGGAGTAAAGTCATCCGAGCGTTCCGATCTGGACGAACGTCTCAAACTCAAAAGAGGACGTGAACTGTCCGACTATATAGTGAAATCATCTTCTGATATTATAAAAAGATATTATAAGGAAAAGGGTTTTCTGAACTGCGAAGTCGATGTGACCCATGTTACGGATACAGTGATAAAGAATGCCGTTCAGGTAACATTCAATGTGAACAGGGGACCGAAGGTCAAGATCAAGCAGATAACTTTCGAAGGAAACAATGACGTTTCGGACAACAAGCTTGTTGCGGCGATGAAGAAAACCAAGGACATGAGAATCCAGAATTTCTTCAACAGCAAGAAATTCAACGAATCAGAGTATGACAATGATAAAATACTGCTTCTTCAGGCATTTCAGGAGAAGGGATTCAGGGATGCCAGAATCGTCAGTGACTCCATATATTATATAGAGGAAGGTCGTCTGGGAATACATTTCGTAATAGATCAGGGCAAAAAATATTATTTCAGAAACATAACATGGACAGGGAACTCCATATATGCCGCTGAAGATTTGAACAGGCTTCTGATGATAAACAAAGGGGATGTATATGATGTCGTGACGATGGAAAACAGACTTTTTGGCGGAAACAAGCCGAATGAGATATCGCTCTCCCAGGTTTACAGGGATGCTGGTTATCTTTTCTTCAACGTGGTCCCTGTGGAAACCAATATTGAGGGCGATTCCGTAGATGTGGAGATTCGAATAGTGGAAGGCAAGCCGGCTACATTCAACAATATAGTCATAAACGGGAATACGATTACCAACGAGAAGGTAGTGAGAAGGGCCTTGTTTACAAAACCTGGTTATCTTTTCAGCCAGACCGATCTGGAGCGTTCTCTCAGGGAAATTTCGTCAATGGGGCATTTTGATCCCGAGGTGGCGATGACTCAGGGAAAGGGATGGAACATGATACCTAACCCTGTGTCAAATACCGTAGATATGGTGTACAATGTAGAGGAGAAACCGAACAGCCAGTTCGAGCTTTCCGGCGGATGGGGTGGAAATACATTTGTCGGAACTGTCGGAGTAAGTTTCAACAACTTTTCTATAAAGAGACTGTTCAAGAAAAATGCCTGGAAGCCTGTACCGCTTGGCGATGCCCAGCAGCTTGCTTTCAGATTCCAGACCAACGGTACCTATTATACTGCGCTTTCCGCAAGTTTCAGCGAACCTTGGCTTTTCGGTAAAAAACCGACTTCATTCAATGTCGGATTATATTTTACACGTCAGACGGATTCGTACTGGATATATCTGAACAATGAAGATTATATGGAAGTTTACGGAGCTTCCATAGGACTCGGTACAAGACTTAAATGGCCGGACAACTTCTTCGTGTTGTACAATGAATTGAGCTGGCAGTCCTACAAACTGAACAACTGGAACTATAACTTCCTTTTCAATACGGGATTGTCCCATAATTTCAGTTGGAAAATTTCGTTGAACAGAAATTCTACGGACCAGCCTATTTATCCGAGACAGGGGTCTGATTTCACCATCGGACTTCAGGTTACCCCGCCTTATTCGCTTTTCAGGGATAAGAATACGGATTACAAGAACATGTCTGACGAGGAAAGATACAGATGGATTGAGTATCACAAATGGACATTCAAGGGAACCTTGTATACTAAACTTGTCGGAGATCTGGTGCTGATGACGAGGGCTCAGTTCGGTTATCTCGGATTTTACAACAGGGATCTCGGGTATTCTCCGTTCGAGGGCTTCAATGTCGGAGGTGACGGCATGTCGGGTTACAATACATACGGTTCCGAAATCATCGGTTTGAGAGGTTATTCCAACTACTCGCTTACTCCTATTATTGATGATGCATATGCAGGAAACGTATATGACAAGTTTACCGTTGAACTCAGGTATCCGGTGGTGCTTCAGCCGCAGTCCACAATATATGCCCTCGTTTTTCTGGAAGGCGGTAATGCATGGTCGGACATAAGGGATTTCAATCCGTTTACAATAAAGCGTTCTGCAGGAGTCGGTCTCAGGGTGATGCTGCCTATAGTCGGTATGCTCGGTATAGACTGGGGCTACGGATTTGATCCTGATGCCAATGGAACCAAGGGAGGAAGCAATTTCCACTTCCTGATAGGTCAGCAATTCTAATCATTAAATTTTAAGGATATGAAAAGGATATTTTTACTTTTGTCCGCTCTTTTCATTGGAGCATTCTCGCTTTCGGCACAAAAGGTGGGCTATATAAATATGGAGACTGTTCTCAAGGCTCTTCCCGAATACAATCAGGCACAGGAACAGATAAAGGAAATGGGTGACAGGTATAAACAGGAAATAGATTCCGAACTTGCCGAGTTGGAGAAAATGTACAATTCTTACCAGTCTCAGAAGTCGTATCTTTCGGAGTCCATGAGACAGGCCAGGGAAAACGAGATAATACTTAAGGAAAGGAATATGAAAGAACGCCAGAACTCGTATTTCGGGCAGGATGGGCTTCTGGCAAAGGAGAGCAAGAAACTGATGGACCCGATAAATCTCAGAATACAGACGGAACTTGAAAACTTTGCCAGAGAAAACGGATATTCCCTGATAATAGACATTGCATCGAATTCCGGTGTCGTCTATAAGAATGATAATGACGATCTTAGTGCAAAAATCATAGAAAGACTGAAATAATTAAACTAACTTATAACATGATGAATAAAGCAAAATTGATTTTGGTTGCCGTGGCAGCCTTTATGGTGACAACTGTCAGCGCTCAGGACTTGAAATTCGGACATGTCAACACACAGTCTCTTATTGAACTTATGCCTGACAGGGATTCCGCCATGGTAAAACTGGATACATATTCCAAGACACTGGAAGAAACACTCGTTGGAATGCAGAACGAGTACCAGACTAAAATATCAGAATATGAGCAGAAACGTGCCACATGGACTGCTGTAGTGCTTGAATCGAAGACAAAGGAATTGCAGACAATAGAAAGCAGAATAATGGAATTCCAGCAGAACGCGCAGCAGGAATTCAGTGCCATGCAGCAGATGCTTTTTGCTCCTGTTGTTAGAAAGGCTCAGGATGCAATAAACAAGATTGCAAAGGCACAGGGCCTTATCTATGTGTTCGATCTTTCGGCAGGCGCCGTACCGTATGTGGATACGGAAAAAAGTCTGGATATTATGCCGCTTGTAAAGAGCGAACTCGGGATACCGGCAGAAAAAGTTGCCCCTACACAGTTGCCACAGGCAGAATAGGTATCGATGAAATTTTCATAGGGGAAATGGATGGCTGAACGCCATCCATTTTTTTTAATTAACGAATATTACTTTTATTTGGATTTTTGTAATAAATTATAATAAATAAGTCCTTTTATTTCTTTTTTGTATTATCTCTGAACAATTTCATGAAAAAATGTGTAAGAATGGATAATAATACATACATTTGCATTGATGTTTAAGAGTCAAATTTACTAAACAATAAATATTTAAGTTTTTATGCAACACAAAGTCATTGACACCAACGAAATAGTTATTCGTTTTACAGGTGATTCAGGAGATGGAATGCAGTTGACCGGAACTCTCTTTGCAGATGCTTCCGCTCTTTTCGGAAATGAAATTTCCACATTCCCGGACTATCCTGCAGAGATCAGGGCTCCTCAAGGGACGGTTTCCGGAGTATCAGGTTTTCAGGTTCACATAGGTAGCGGAGAAGTAAGAACGCCGGGCGACTATTGCGATGTGCTTGTTGCCATGAATCCTGCGGCTTTGAAATCAAATGCAAAATGGGCTAAACCTACTGCAACAATTATTATCGATACGGATACATTCGATGAAAAAGGTTTGGAAAAGGCCGGTTTCAAGACAAATGATCCTTTCACCGAACTGAAAATAGAAGACAGGAACATAATTTGCTCCCCTATAACTACGCTAACAAAGGAAAGTCTCAAGGACAGTGGACTGGATAACAAGGCTATCATAAGGAGCAAGAACATGTTTGTACTCGGTATGTGCTATTTCATGTTCAACAGACCTATGGAGTATACCGAGCAGTATCTTCAGAAAAAGTTCAAGAAGAAACCTCAGTTGATAGATACCAACATAAAGGTATTGAGAGATGGTGCAAACTATGCTTCCAACATTCATGCAATACCTAATACATATACAATCAAGCCTGCAAAGGCAGAACCTGGACTTTACAGAAATATCAGTGGAAACCAGGCTACTGCATGGGGACTTCTTGCTGCATCAGAAAAATCCGGAAGACCTTTGTTCTGCGGTTCCTATCCTATCACACCTGCTACGAATATCCTTGAGGAACTGGCGATACACAAGTATCTCGGAGCCAAAACTCTCCAGTGCGAGGATGAAATTTCAGGAATATGTACGGCGATAGGTGCGGCATATGCCGGCAATTTTGCAGTTACCACCACTTCAGGTCCAGGTCTTTCATTGAAATCCGAAGCTCTCGGTCTGGCAACGATAACTGAATTACCTCTTGTTATCGTAGACGTGCAGAGAAGCGGCCCTTCAACAGGTATTCCTACAAAAACCGAACAGACAGACCTCAATCAGGCGCTTTACGGCAGAAACGGTGAATGTCCTATAGCGGTAATAGCGGCACACTCTCCTTCACATTGTTTTGATGCTGCTTTCTATGCAGGTAAATTCGCAATGGAGCATATGATGCCTGTGCTTCTCCTTACCGAAGGATTCATAGCCAACGGAACCGAACCATGGAAGATTCCGGCAATGAAGGATTATCCTGAAATCAATCCTCCTATCATTACTGAATGCGAAGGTAAATTCAAACCGTTCGAGAGGGATGAAGTGAGGTATGCAAGAAAATGGGCTCTTCCCGGAACGCTCGGTCTGGAACACAGAGTCGGCGGACTGGAAAAGAATCCGGCAGGTGCAGTTTCTTCAGATCCTCTGGTTCATGAAGAGATGGTTGCAAGAAGAGCTGAAAAGGTACGCCGTCTGGCAAACTTCCTTCCTGAACAGAAGATTCTCGGTGACCAGGAAGGAGATGTGCTGATGGTAAGCTGGGGCGGTACTTTCGGACATATGTATACAGCAATGAAGGAACTCAAGGATCAGGGCTACAATGTAGGACTGGCTCATTTCGACTATATCTTCCCTCTTCCTAAGAATACAGCTGAAGTATTCTCCAAATTCAAGAAGATTATTGTCTGCGAATTGAACTCGGGCCAGTTTGCCAATTATCTGAGAGCTCAGCATCCAGACTTCAAGTATCTGCAGTACAACAAGGTGCAGGGACAGCCTTTCATCGTAGTCGATATTGTCAATGCTGTCAAAGCAATTTTCTAATTCCCGTTTTTAACATTTTGAATATTAGTAATCATGAGATACACACCACAAGATTTTAAAAGCGATCAGGAAGTAAAATGGTGTCCTGGTTGCGGAGACCATGCAGTATTGGCATCAATTCAGAGGGCTATGCCACAGGTCTGTGAAGAACTGGGTTATGACAGGGAACGTTTCGTTTTTGTTTCAGGTATCGGCTGTTCTTCCAGGTTCCCGTACTATATGAATACTTTCGGATTCCACGGTATCCATGGCAGGGCTGCTGCTCTTTCCACTGGTATCAAGGTTGCGAATCCCAATCTTACGGTATGGATGATGACTGGTGACGGAGACTCGCTGGCAATCGGAGGAAACCATTTCATTCATGCAATAAGAAGGAATATCGATATCAACATAATATTCTTCAACAACAGGATATACGGTCTTACAAAAGGACAGTATTCTCCTACTTCGAAACTGGGTATAATTACCAAAACATCACCTTACGGAACTGTGGAACATCCGTTCAATCCGGGTTCTCTGGTTCTCGGAGCAAGGGGGACATTCTTTGCAAGAAGTATAGACAGTGAAATCAAGCTTAATCAGGAGATAATGGTGGCTTCTGCAAAGCATGACGGGACTTCCGTTACCGAAATGCTTGTAAACTGTGTTATTTTTAATGACGGTGCCCATCTTGACATTACGGACAAGAGTGTACGTGAAGACAGAACCATTATACTCAGACATGGTGAGCCGATGATTTTCGGAAAGAACAGGGACAAGGGTCTTATCCTTGACGGAATGAATCTTAAAGTTGTCAAGATCGGTGAAAACGGAATTACCGAGAAAGATATCCTGGTTCACGATGCCCATACCGACAATTTCGGAATACACAGTATGCTTGTTGATATGAAATATCCTGATTATCCTGTAGCATTGGGAGTTATAAGGGATGTAAAGGACAAGACATATGATGACAATGTAAGGGATCAGGTTCTTGAAGTTACACAGAATGCGAAAATACATTGCATGGATGATCTTCTTAAGAGCGGTTCTACTTGGGAAGTAAAATAATTATTATTACTTTTACATATTATTTTAAAACACATTCTAAAAAAAATATTTTATGAAAGTTTCTGAAATAATGGCCAATCTTGAAAGAAAATATGGCCATGAAAAAGAGTATCTTCAGGCAGTACGCGAAGTGCTTGAATCTATTGAAGAAGTTTACAATCAGCATCCTGAGTTTGAGAAAGCCAAGATCGTTGAAAGAATCGTTGAACCGGACAGAATTTTTACTTTCCGTGTTTCCTGGGTTGACGACAAGGGTGAAGTTCAGACAAACCTCGGCTACCGTGTTCAGTTCAACAGCGCGATAGGACCTTACAAGGGAGGTCTCCGTTTCCACAAGGCCGTTACTCCTTCAATGTTGAAATTCCTCGGTTTCGAACAGACTTTCAAAAATGCATTGACAACCCTCCCTATGGGTGGTGGTAAAGGTGGTTCTGACTTCGATCCTGTTGGAAAGTCAGACGCTGAAATCATGCGTTTCTGCCAGGCGTTCATGCTCGAATTGTGGAACTGCATAGGTCCTGATCAGGACGTTCCTGCAGGTGATGTTGGAGTAGGCGGACGTGAAATAGGTTTCCTTTATGGAATGTACACTAAGCTTGCACGCAGATACAACGTAGGTGTCCTCACAGGTAAAGGAGCTACTTGGGGAGGTTCTATCCTCCGTCCTGAAGCAACAGGTTACGGTGCACTTTATTTCACCCAGCATGTTCTTCATAAAGCAGGCAAGGATATCAAAGGATGTACTGTTGC
This sequence comes from uncultured Bacteroidales bacterium, assembly GCA_949296645.1. Taxonomy (GTDB): domain Bacteria; phylum Bacteroidota; class Bacteroidia; order Bacteroidales; family UBA932; genus CALUPD01. The sequence continues at coordinate 11,121 of CASFPH010000015.1, read as the reverse complement.
CCTTTCAGGTTTCGGTAACGTAGCATGGGGTGCTGCCCTTAAGGCTACTGAACTCGGAGCAAAGGTTATCGCTATATCAGGTCCTGACGGAGTTTGCGAAATACCTGGCGGTATTACCAAGGAAATGATCGATTACATGCTCGTTATGCGTGCTTCAAACAGAAATAAAGTGGAAGATATGGCAACCCAGTTCCCTGGTGCGGCAAAATTCACTGCAGGTAAGAAAGCATGGAGCGTAAAATGTGATATCGCTCTTCCTTGTGCATTCCAGAATGAACTGAACGGTGATGATGCAAAAGAACTTCTTGCTAACGGTACATGGTGCTGCTGTGAAGTTTCAAACATGGGATGTACTCCGGAAGCTATCAAGACTTTCCAGGATGCCGGCATTCTCTTCGCTCCTGGTAAGGCTGTAAACGCGGGTGGTGTTGCTACTTCAGGTCTTGAAATGACTCAGAACGCAATTCACCTCGGATGGTCAGGTGCTGAAGTTGATGAAAAACTTCACTATATCATGGAAAGCATCCACAGTGCTTGTGTTAAGTACGGTACTCAGCCTGACGGTCATGTCGACTATGTCAAAGGTGCAAATATCGCAGGTTTCATGAAAGTTGCTCAGGCAATGCTTGAACAGGGTACTATCTAATATCCGACATGAAATAAAACAGGGGGCCGGCAGAAATGCCGGCCTTTTTTATGAAAATCAGTAAACTTTTTTTTCTATATTTGTGTTGTATATAAACTTAAACACAATTATTAAACAGTTATTGTATCATGGACGAAATCATTTGCAACTGCCATCAGGTTACCAGAGGTGAAATTGAGAAGGCAATCAGGGAAAAAGGATTGAAGACTGTAGAAGAGGTCGGGGAAGCTACCGGAGCAGGAACCGGTTGTGGAGGATGTCAGGACGATATCCAGCAGATTCTTGATCAGATAAACGGCTGATACAGTCTTTGCAGAGATGGTCTGAAATTTAGTTTCAGGCCATTTTTTCTGAAAAAAATTTTATATTTGCCGTTTGAAATAAATGCACGGCAGATGAACATTAAAGTATTTAAGGTACTAAATCTCTATATTACAGTTCCGTATGTATTTTGTATATTTATACTTTGCGGTCTGATTGTTTCGTGTTCCAAAAACGGCGCTTCAGACTTCATTCAGCCTGCAGACCAAGTCTATATTTCGGTGTCTGATACGTTGGAAGGAGACCCTGTGACAAGAACGGTCATAGGAGGCAGTTCTCTTGACAAGGTCTACTGGTGCGAGACGGATAGAATCGGGTTGTATTACAATGAGTCGTCCGTGCCTGACGTATCGAACAATACTGTTTTTAACTATTTTACAACCTATGGGGGCAAGACGACTTTCTCAGCAACCTTGAATCAGCCCCTGTCAGGATCATCATATGATTATTATGCGTTATATCCTTTGCCGGAATCGGTATCCGGTAAAACGGCGTGTTTTACACTTCCGGTGGAACAGTCCGGATCATATGATGCCAAATATCCGAATTCTTCCGTTATGATGGCCAGACCTGTTCTTTCAGGCGGATCTTTGAGTGACGGATATGTACCTTCTTTTGAGTTTGTACACAAATGCCACATAATGCGTATTCAGGTTCCTGCAGGACGTAACAAGTGGGGTGCTGACATAAGACGTATCAGAGTGGAGTTCCCTCAACCGGTTGTAGGAAAACTGACAGTAGATATGTCTGATCCGGAACTTCCGGCAATACTTTCTGAAGGAAGCAATGTGGTAAATGCAATACTGTCCAGTTCTTTTTCCGAGTCGGAGGAAGATTCTCCGGACGGCTCGTATGTGTGGTTATTCCTTGCCCCATGCAGTATTGACGGTGAGGTGAGATTTACGGCTTATGACGCCAACGGGTATCAATCGGAAACAGTTTCCGTAAATATGAAAAAAAATTTTCTTGAAGGAAGAATTACTCCTGTAAACCTTACGATTCCGAATGAATTGCCAGTTTCATGGATGTATTTCCGCATTTCGGGCAACAATCTCGGTGAGGAAGTATACAGAATGAAAATCACGGCTCCCGAAGGTGCACGTTTCAGAAACGGTACGGATACGATGGACTATGAAGTTTCTTCCGAAGGAGTCTATGCTCTTCCATATTACGCTTCTTATGACGGAACGGACAATACGGCAGCCCTCAAAAGCGGTGATTTTATTTTTGAATATGAATCGGAAAATGCAATTGTTTCGGAAAAACTGATGCTGGATACATTTCCCTCTGAGGAAACTTCCCCGAAAGACCTCACGGTTCCGTACCTCTTTTACGAGGATTTTTCAGGTGTATCGGACCGAGATGGATCTAATACTACGGAAATGCTGGATGCTTACGGGCTTTCGGGCTGGTCCGGTTCGAATTATTCGATTTCGTCGGAAGGTTCGGCTAGGATGCATGCATATCTGGCATCTGCTGTCTTGCAGGATCCTGACGGTGGAGACAACCGGAGAGGAAGGTTAGATACTCCTGTACTGGGAAATATAAAGGATGGTTCTACCGTTAATGTAATGGTGTCGTATCGGTTTTCTGGGACAAAAGCGGATGGTACACTTTCCAATTGTAAAATACTTTATTCCATGTATGAATTCGGTATAGATTCGCGGAAAGAGGCTATAGAATATACCAGCACAATAGAAAGATTGCTGGTTCAGGCGGAAGATGCCGGAACGGAGGGAAGCTATGCAAATGTATCATCAACGAAATCGTTGGAAGTTTCAGGTGTTACAAATGAAAACAGGCTTTCATGGAGAACTTCATTTAGAGTGCATGATCCCAATTGGTGGTCTGCACTGACTGCCAAAACGGTTTATGTTTATATAGACGATATCAAGGTTTCGATAAAAAAATAATAAGAAAGCAAATAAAATTATGAAAATAAGAAAACCGTTAACATTGTTATTCTCCCTGCTGTTTCTTGCCGGATGTAATACCGGAATGGAGAAACCGGAGGCGGGAGGTTATGTAAATTTCAGGTGCGGGGTGAATCCTGACGTGGAATTGACCAAAGCGCTTCCTACCAGGACTCTTCCTAAAGAAGTCATACCAGGTACGGAAGAGATAAGTCTTGAAATATCAAATTCGGAAGGAATAGTCGGAAGTTACGTCAGCATGACCGACTATGATCAGCCGATGATGGAAGCAGGAGAGTACACTGCTGTGTTTTCCCATGGAAATCAGGATGCTGAAGGAAATGATGCAGCATGTTTCAGGGCTGAAAAAACTTTTACTGTGGTGGCTCAAAAAACATCAGAGGAATCGGTTGTCCTTACTTTGTCGAATTCAGTATATTCCCTGAATTTTTCCGAGTGGTTCAGGAATTACTATGCAGACTATAGTTTTGACATAGTGACCGAATCCGGTAACCCATGTACATATTCAGGTACGGTTGCAGAGCCTATTACGGAAACCGAACCGTATTTCATACCTTCCGGCGTAAAACTTTATCTGAGCGGAAAGGCAACGAAGACAAACGGTGTTGAAGTGAATTTTCCATCTACGGAAATATGTGTTTCCAAATCCGGAGTATGGCAGACAATAAATATAAATGCGGAATCCGTATCCCAGGGGACAATTCAAATAACTGTTGACGATACTCCTGTTTCTATAAAGGAGATACCGGTAGAATTGAATCCGGATGCATAACATGAAAAATATGGAAAATATGAAGAATACGGCTTTGATATTAATGACAGCCTTGCTTGTTCTGATGCAGGGGTGTAAAAGTGAACGAGTGCCTTACAATACCGGGCATGGCGGGGAACAAGATGAGCAGGGGTATCTGGTTCTGGATGCCTTCAGTCTCAAGGTTACAAGTACTGCGGAAGAAATATCGACTGGAACAAGCAGCGGCGTCGATTCTGAAAGACTTGTGACAAAAGCTTCTTCCGGAGATCTGAAGGAAGCTTCGGATGATTATAAAGTCAGGATACGCAGTATCAAGACAGGGGATGAACTTGAATATTCATATTCCGATCTTAAACTTGAAGAAAACAGCAGGATTCCTCTGACTCCCGGGTCATATGTGGTTTCAGCAGAATCACCGGACTATAAGGAATATATGGAGGGAGAATTCTATGCCGAGTGGAACAGACCTGTCTATTTCGGGAGCGTGACAAAGACTGTAGTCAAAAAAACGGAGACGGCGGTTGACGATCTTGTGTGTACATTGGGCAATATAAAGGCAACAGTAGTGCTGACTCCTGATTTGCAGTCTCTTTTCATGTCAGATGCCGAATGCGAGGAAGGTGGGTTTGAGAAACTGTCGGTAACGTTGTCGGTAGGTGAGCATTCACTGCTCTATGACAGGAATGTTTCTGAACAGGGTACTCCTGGTTATTTTAAGGCGGTAGAAGAGTCGAATACGATGAAAATCCTTCTTGTGGGCAGATACAATAAGGCTTCTGCTGATATGCAGCCGGAATATGTGCCTGTCAAATGGGAGAAGGAGATAGCAGGTTGCAAGGCAGGCCAGTGGCGTAAGATATCAATCGGTATAGCTAATGCGAATCAGGGTAATGTACAGTTCAGCATAACAGTGGAAAACTGGGCTTATGATGAGAAAGTGGATGTCGATGTGATGTCCATGTATGTGGCGACTGAGGAAGCCATTCCGGATGAAGATATTTCCGACAAGAACTCACCAGTGGTATCATTGGTCGGTGGTGATATAAACAACGGGTATGTGATTGCAGGTTCGATGTATGATGACGAGCTTGGAAAATGGAAGGATAACCTCAGACTTTCAGTAACTCCATATACGGCGGCCATAGTAAAATCCGTGGATCTGGTATTTGATTCGGATAATATTGAGTTCATTTCCGCACTAAAGTCGGCAGGGTATGCGAATGCAAAGGTGGGTTTGTGGCCACTGCAGAATTCGCTTTCACCATATGTGCTTATTAATGAGGATGCGGGAACCGGAGTCCTGTCAATAACTGTAACGGATATGGGAATGACCTCTCTTTTTGCTTTCAAGGGTACGCATACCGTAAAGATCATTTCGAGGGATGACCGTTACATGACCTCTTATACTACCATGACTGTCAAGGTTCAGGAAGGGGAGATTGTAGTTACTGCACCTGAAATAGTATGGAAAAGTCAGAACGGCTCAAAGGAATACGATTTCAATGAGCGCTATAATCATAATGAGGTAGAGATAGCTATTGAGGTAAGTACGCAGAATACCTTTACAGGATTTACAGTCGATATCATAAGTGAGAATGTACTTACTCCGGGAGATCTGTCCGGTGTAGGATTGTCCGACCACCTGGATCTTATAAATCCGGGAGAGTTCGGGGAAAAACTGAGTGGATTCGGTTTCCCTGTCGGATCGGAGATTACTGGCAGCAAATCTGTCAAATTCGACATAACGTCGTTCATGAGCCTTCTGTCGATGCTCAACAAGGAAGGCAACTGTGATTTCAAGTTGTCAGTAACCGATGAGACAGGCGTTACCGTGAAAACCATACAACTGAATGTAGTAAAGGCCAATTGAAGTGGTGAAATCTAAAATTTGGAAAATGAAAAGGTTTTGTTTGAAATTCATAAATATAGTTTGGCTGTCGGGGCTTGTTCTGCTTTTGGGATGTTCGAAGACGGAATGCGGTGGAACAGAATATCCTGATGATTCGCATGGCGCCTTGAAGGTGCTTATCTCGCTTCCTGATGCCACGCGATCAACACAGGAATATGATCCTCTTCAGTTCAGTACTCTAAGAATATATAAGCTGGACCGTGATACAGATGACAGTGTTACGGAAACCCTTATAAGAAAATACAGACCCGTGTCCGAGATGCCTTCCGACCTGTTTCTTGTGGCCGGAGAATACAAGATAACCGTGGAAATGGGGACCGGAGACGAGGCTACATTTGACCGCAAAAGCTATTATGGGGAAACATCTTTTACGCTGGAAGCAAACAAGGAGAAAACTGTATCTGTAAAATGCAATATAATCAACGCAATCGTAAAAGTTGTCTTTGATCCTTCTGTCGCTGTTGCTTTTGATAGCGGATATTCTGCGTATGTCAGCCTGTCGGACGAGTTTTCAAAGAGTAATGCGGAGAGCGGCAGTGTTCCGACGCTGAAATTTACCGAGGACGGAACAGGATATTTCCTTCTTCAGGAAAATACGGAAAATATGTCCTGGGGTTTTTTCGGATCCAGCAGCGATCCTGATATAGATGCAAAGGGTGCCAGTACCGGAGTGATAGAATCACCGGAACCTGGAATGCAATATACTCTTACGTATAAATATTCAAAAGATGCGGACGGTTTCCTTTCCGTGAGTGTTCAGGTAAGGGAGTATGAAAGCTCCTATGATGATAATTTCATATTTTCTCCACAGCCGACACTTTCAGGTGATGGATTCGATATCGGTGGCATAGTACCGTTTTATAAGGAGCCTGTTGTATTTAAAGTAAGTTCCATAAACCCTCTCGGAGACGTCAGGTTCATGATGGACGGACAGACATACGAGGTTCTCAAGGCTGGGGAACCATCTGTCGGCAATTCACTTAATGGAATATCATATGAAGTTACCGATCAGAGCAATGGCCTCATATCAATCAATCCGGAATTTTTCGCTTCATTGTCAGGGGGAATAAAGGAACTGGAGTTTTTTATGACAGACACGGACATGGTAGAAGGCAAGGCTGATGTGCGTATCGCAGTACCCGGGGCTTTATCCGTGATGACAGAGGACATGTGGTTCGGAATACCGTTGAATGCGGTGGTAACCAAACCGGATCATTCCAGTGTTGTCATAAAGTACAGAGAACAGGGTACGGATATCTGGACGGAGAAAACTCCTGTTGCGGGAGATGATGGCGTTACCTACAGCCTTTCTGATTCGGGCTTGGAACTTGGTGTGGATTATGAAATCCAGCTTGTGGTAGACGGATTGGAAGAAGGTAATAAGGTAACGTGCGGAATACCTTCCGGGGTACAGTTGCCGAATGCCGGGTTCGAAGAGTGGCACAGGCAAGGAAATGCTTCTTATCCATATGCCGAGAATGGAACGGAATTCTGGGGAACAGGTAACCCTGGTGCTACATCCATTGGAGACTATAACCTGACATCTGAATCGGAAGATATAAGACCAGGTTCGACAGGAAAATATTCAGCAAGACTTGAAACCAAGAAACCAAGTATTATGGGGATTGGCAAACTTGCTGCAGGAAATATTTTTGTCGGTTCATTCGGAGCCGTTGACGGAATGGGAGGTTATGTGAATATGGGCCGGGAATTTGAGTTCAATGCCAGACCGAAGGCTCTAAGGGTATGGTACAAGTATACTCCTGCCGGCAGCGACAAGGGACGAATCTTCGTATGTCTGGTGAACATGACGAACGGTGACCGTTGCCATATTGTAAATACGAATTCTCCGGACAAGACTACATTCTCTCCCGATGACGAGTTTATTTATGTCGACAAGACAAACCCTGCGACGTTGCAGGGACATGTTCTTGCGTACGGCGACCTGATGCTTGAAACAGTCGTAGGTGAGTGGACCATGGTGGAGATTCCTATAGATTACAGGGAGCAATATATGTCTGAAAAACCTAATGTCCTGATTGTAACTGCATCTGCAAGTTACAGGGGTGACTATTTCGAAGGAGAAGTCGGAAGCCTTATGTTTTTGGATGATATAGAATTTGTGTATTGATGAAATTAAGATATCTGCTGATACTCATATCATCGTTTCTTGTATTTCCGCATGCGGTCAGTGGCCAGGTTACCGGAAACAGGGATAATCTGAAGGTCAGGCCCTCCAAGGATGTCAGAGGCCTGATAAAGATGTCCAATACTTTTGTACCCAAGGGTCAGTGGGTAATAGGACTGAATACATCCTTTTCCACACATGAAAATAAGGATTATTCCATACTGGTGGCTGAAGGAATCGATTCTGAGGGCCATACGGTAAAGACATCCCCTATTCTGGGATATGCTTTAAGGAACAATATGGTGATAGGAACAAGATTCGTATATTCAAGAACATTTCTGCGTCTCGACGATGGAGGTATCAGTTTCGGGGACGGTGATGCCGGTATAAACCTGAACGTGGATTCTTATTATGCACTTAAACATAAATACAAGGCTGGTGTGTTTCTCAGACAGTATATACCTTTCGGGGAAAGCAAGCGTTTTGCCTTATATACCGAGGCTATACTTATGGCCGGCGGATCACAGGCAAAGTTTGCTGCCAACATGCCGGTAAAGGGCACATTCGAGACCGGAGAACTGATATCCCTGAATCTTACACCTGGAGTTGTCGCTTTTGTGACCAACGATATGGCCCTGGAACTTAATGTCGGGGTGCTCGGACTTTCGTATGAACATGTGAAACAGGTACATAATCAGGTTACTGTTGGCAACAGGTCCTCAAGTATAATGAGTTTCAAGGTGAATTTATTATCCATTGGCCTGGGCATGGCATTCTATTTATAGGTTTGCAATATGAAAAAAGCGTTATATATAATTGTCCTGTTATCGGCTTTCTTCGGCCAGGAAAATCTTTCTGCAGCCGTAGAATCTTCGCCTGTATCGGATACCGTAGCTTTTCAGAATGAAAGGAAACGGTTCCTTCCTACGGCACGCCGTATCGAACGTATAGCTGATGATATCTGTTTTGTATATAGAGGAGAGACAGCCATAGGTTTTTCCGTTTCCTATGCAACCCTGACCAGTGATGATACAAATTTTATGCTTCTTCTGGACAATTTCAATGCAAAGGGAACGGCATTTACGCTCAATCCTTCCATCGGATATTTTATCAAGGACAATCTTTGCGTGGGAGCCCGTTTCGGATATACAAGGATGGACGGACATCTTGGAAATATTTCCATAAATCCCGGTTCCGGGGGAGATATCAACTTGTCTTTGTCGGATATAGGTTTTGAAAGCCGGATGAGTACTTTGGGAACCTATCTCAGGTCCTATGCAGGAGTTGATCCAAACGGGCATTTCGGACTTTTCGCAGAACTAGAACTGATGCTGAAAACAGGAATTTCAAGGTTTTATTACAAACCCGGAGAGGAAATAAAGGACAAGTACAACAATGTATTGTCTGCAGGGATAGGGTTCAGTACCGGCGTTTCGGTATACATTTTCCCGAATGTAAGTACGAATCTTTCATTCGGACTTGGCGGTTTCGATTTTACAAGAATAGTGCAAAAGGATGCGGAAGGTAATATAACCGGTAGCCGGACAGCTTCAAAAATGAACTGGAAATTGAATCTGCTGGATATAAAGATAGGTGTCAATATTCATTTATGATATGATGGGCAGAAAGGTTTATAGAATACTTTTATATGTCACTTTGACTGTTTCCGCGTTTTCATGCATTAAAAACGATATTCCGTATCCTGTCGTGGAACTGGAAATATTGGGTGTTGACGGAACTGGTTTTACGTGTACTGCCCAGGATATAAATACCGCGGACAGAACGGTTACGCTTCATCTGGATGAAACTACTGACATCAGCAGAGTGAGGATAGAGAATATTTCCGTGACAGAAAAGTCGGATATTTCCCTGGAAATCCCCGGTGATTTCGACTTGCGGGCAAATCTTGAAGTTACATTGTCCCTGTATGATGATTACGAATGGACAATCAAGGCTGAGCAGAAAATAAGCAGGGAATTTCATGTCGAAGGTCAAATCGGGGAGTCGCAGTTTTTTGAAGATTCATTCAAGGTAGTGGCGAAGGTACCGAAAGAAGGTTTCGACATGAACAATGTGAAGATTACAAAGCTTAAACTCGGCCCTGAAGGTATTACTGAAATGAATCCTTCACCGGAAGAAATAACATCCTTTGAAACATACAGGACTGTCGATATAAAATATCATGATTTTTCGGAGAGATGGAGTCTCTATCTTGAACCTACTGATATCAAGGTCCAGATTTCTGGTGCCGATGCATGGACGCGTATAATATGGGTATATGCCCAGGGTGTTCCTGGAAAAGGTTTCGGCATAAAATACAGAAAACAGGGAGTAGAGGCATGGACCGATGTGCCTGAAGAGAAGATAACAGTGGAAGGCGGATCATTCAGAAGCATGATTTCCGGACTTGAACCTGAAACGGTTTATGAAGTCCAGGCGCTATCTGGTGATGACATATCTGAAACGGTTATTCTTACTACCGGAAAAGAAATTCAGTTGCCTAATTTCGGATTTGAAGAATGGAGTAAGGACGGTAATACCGTATTTCCCGGTGTTTCGTCTGCTGATGCGCTTTGGGGTACAGGTAATCCTGGTGCATCCATCGCGAGAATTATATTGACGGACAAATCCGAAGATATACGTCCCGGTTCTTCCGGAAATTATTCGGCAAAACTGGAATCGAAAATGGTGGGATTATTCGGAGTTGGAAAATTTGCGGCAGGAAATCTGTTTCTTGGCAGATTTATAGGAACAAGAGGAACTGACGGTATTGTCGGGTTCGGCAGACCATATGCTGAAAGACCTGTAGCTCTTAAAGTTTGGGCAAAGTATAATTGCGGTGAGGTAACGGATGTTCCGGAAAATCTTCCTCCTGATATACCAATATCAAAAGGAGACAGTGATGTAGGTATAATATATATCGCTCTCGGCACATGGACACCTGAGGAATACGGGGTATGCAAAGAAGAAGAACCTGGCGAAACAATGCTTGGAACGAATGAGGTACCTATATGTATAGATACAAGGGACAGAAATACTTTTTTCAACCCTAAATCTTCAGCTGTGATAGCTTATGGCGAGCTGGTATTTGATAAGACTGTTTCAGAGTGGAAGGAATTTACGATAAAGTTAACTTACAATAATACCTCTGTGGTACCTACGCATGCAGTGATAGTATGCTCCGCTTCAAGGTACGGAGATTATTATGCAGGCAGCAGAAACAGTGTCATGTATGTGGATGATTTTGAATTTGTATATGATGAATTATAAACATGCAACTGCCGTAATTACAGTCTGATATATACGGCTCATATATTTTTTTTAAAATTTTTTCAAAAAAAGGGATAAAAAAATTTGGATGGGATAAAAAAATGTGTACCTTTGCAATCCCAAACGAAAAACGGGGTACCTGAAATGAAGGTACGGGGT
>CASFPH010000014.1 GCA_949296645.1 uncultured Bacteroidales bacterium | reverse complement strand
GTGGCAGTCACGGTGGGGAGCAATCTCATAGGCGGTGTAGGAAAGCGAGTTCGGTGCGGAAGTCAGCTTCCATACTTCCTGAACCACTTTCCGCACCTGCGACTTCTCCACCTTGACTTGCGAGCAGACGAGCAACGGGACAATATCATTCAGACAGAATGAGACAGACTCCACATTCATCTTTGCCATGATGTCAAGCAGCAGTTCCGCCATCTCTATCTCCAGCCTATTACGGTTGCTTCGGATAATCTTCCGCAGGGCTTCCGTCTCCAGCAGCTTCGGGTTGAACCACATTCGGCTTTCTTTCCCGGTGGATAGCTGCCTGTTTTGCAGGAAATAGAGGAAAGCGGGTATTTCCGCTTTCAGCTTTTGCAGGAAGTCTGTATCGTCATTCTGTAACGGGATAATCTTGAATGATGACGGGCAGGTGCTCGTTGTTGGAACAAAGCACGAACTTGGCGAAGAAGCCTATCTCGTCACGGTCTTTGCCTTTCGCCTCCACCTTGTAGGATAGCGTGGTGCTGAGGTTTTTCAGCCGCTCGCTGTCCTCACGGCGGTTTAATAACACCTCGTCCACCATGATGAGCAGCTTGCCAGCCCAGTCGGAGTTGAACTGGCTGCGGAAGTCCTCGTTGGTGTTGAACGTCACGTTGTTTTGGAAAATGGCTTTCAGGAAGTTCAGGAACGTGCTTTTCCCCGTGTTCCTCTCTTCGGACACGAGCAGGAGGATGGGTAGCTTCTGAATGGGATAGAGGTAGAGCAGTTGCAGGTAGTCCACGCTCTTGTACACGGCTCGTATGGCGACACGGAGTGTCGGGGCTATTACATCGAAAAGCTCCACCAATTCCATTTCACTCATCCATACGCTGGTGGTATCGGACGGCACGGCAACCTTGCCGCACTCGTCCATCGTGATTGTTGTCCGTTCTATAGGCTGTGCGTTATATGACGAAACGTCCGCTTACCTTGCTCTCGAAAACGGATATGTCGTTTTCAAGTTTAGTGTTCGTCACCTTCGCGTAAATCTGCGTCGTGGTTATGTTCGTATGCCCTAAAATCTTGCTCACGCTTTCTATCGGCATACCGTAATTGAGAGCCAAGACTGCGAAGGAATGGCGGCTTAGGTGGAATGAAATCGGCTTTTCTATCCCGCACTTCTTCGCCACAGCCTTGATGCGCTTGTTCATCATGTCAAGTGAGCCGATATTGAAAAGCCGCTTGTCAGTACTGAACGGCTCGTAACGCTTGATAATCTGCATCGGGATGTCCATCAGCTTGATTTGGAACGGTACGCCTGTCTTTTGGCGTTTCGACACAATCCAAGGTGTGCCGTTTATCTCCACAATGTTGTCGGTAGTCAGGTTCCTGATGTCCGTGAACGAGATGCCAGTCCAGCAACCGAACAGGAACAGGTCTCTTGCCAATGCGAAATTGGAATTGTCAAGCTTGATTGTACTTAATGCCTGAATTTCGTTCTCCGTCAGAAAGCCACGCTCCTTGTGGTCGGGGTCAACATGGTACATCGCAAACGGGTTTCTTGGTATCTTGCCGTTGTAATGCGCGGTGGTGACGATGTGTTTCAACGGTATGGAGTATATCCACACGGACGATTGCGCCAGCCCGACCTCGTTTCGTAGGTACAGGCAGTAATCACGGATGAAGTCCTCCGTCAGTTCGTTCATCGCCATGTCCGTCCGTTTGTAGTGCTTCTTTATGAACTCCGCCACGTATTTGCGGACGGTCAGGTACTTTTGGTACGTGCGTTTGGAACGGTCCTTGCCCACCCGTTTGGCGAACGCCTCGTTCTCCTTGTCAAAAGCACGCAACAATGTCTCATACTCCGTACCGATGCCTTGATAGGCATTGCGCACCATTTCAGCCGTGACAAACGCCTCACGGTCGGAAAGCCGCTGGTAGTGCTTCGTTATCTGCGCCTTGATGTTGTCAAGGGCATAGTTCACCGCCACCGCCTCACGGCTCTTTCCTTTCGCCCTGTTGCCTTTGGCATCCCAAAGTTCCTTTGAGATTCGCTGTTTGCAACTGAACTGTGCGATAGTCCCGTTGATTGTAACCCGTCCCATGATGGGGACAATTCCGTTCTTCTCCTTGCTTCCGTTTACATAGAAGACCGTCTTGAAAGTGCTCCGCATAATCATTCTTTTTGTTTGGTGCAAAATTAGTTTATGGGAGTTGTAAAGGCAGAATGTAAACCTACGCAGAACGCAGAAATAGAGCCTGTTAGCGTTAAATGTGAATTTTGTGTCGGGTAATGGTTTGGAAGTGCATCTGCTGCTGCAATCTTCCTAAATCCGTTTTCCCGACCTTATGCCGTTCTGTGCCACTTGAAGCCAAACTCTCTGACTGTCAGCGAGAATACTCAAATTCGCTTTATTCTGCGGTTTATCCTATTATTTTTACTTAAAATATCCTAATTTTGTCGATATGGATGACTGGGCTCCTATAATAAGATATGCTGAAGTACTTCTCAATTATGCGGAGGCTGAAGCCAGGGTCAACGGTGTTACAGATCTGTCGGTTTCGCTTCTGAACAGGGTAAGGAACCGTGCCGTAAAAGACGAGGCGAAGAGATATGTCAAATCGTCGTTCGCCGACGGCGTGGCTCTTGTGCAGTCGGTGCTGAATGAAAGACGTATCGAATTGTTGTGTGAAGGAAAAAGATGGTACGATATACACAGGTTGAGTACGGATCCTGTTTTTGCAGTCACGGTTTCTTCCGGTAAATCAGGCATACCGGCCAAGATAGATATCGGAAACGTGGTGTCTTCAGACTATGTGGCAGCTTCGGGTTCGGTAAGGAATGAACTGTTCACCATTGCTGAAATTCCTTCGGATGACAGAAGATTCATCTTTCCTATACCTCAGAATGAAATAAACTCGAATCCTGTGATAGCCAAGCAACAGAATGATGGCTGGGATTGATATTGGAAAATTTGTAAAAATCGTTATTTAACCGAATCATATTATGAAAAACTTATTCACATTATTTGCTGCGGCTTTCTTGTCGGCAGCGGTACTGTGCCCGCTTCAGGCGCAGAATTATGACCAGATCATGAAGGAGCTTTCTTCACTTAAAAATTACAACAGCGATATGCAGCATACCTATGATATGCTGATGAAGAAGATAGACGACGTGCTCTGGTATGAGAAAGTAGGTGATATTGCTTATGTAGACAAGGTTTATATTACCGGTGAACCGAAGGCCAGGCAGGGAAGTCCTACATCGAGGGGTTACAACAATCCGTATAAGTTCTGGAATTACGTGTTTATTCCCAAATCAGTGGATCCTGGTAAGAAGTATCCTCTTATCGTATTTCCTCACAGCGGAGTACACGCCGACATGTCCACCTATTATGCTCATATAATCCGTGAGCTGATAGCCCAGGAATATATAGTCGTGGCTACCGAGTACAGGGGCAGCACGGGTTACGGTTCCGGTACATATCGTGCCATAGATTACGGTGGACTTGAAAATGCCGATGTAAAGGCAGGCCGCGATTATATGATAGAGAATTATTCCATAGTTGACAAGGACAGGGTAGGGATCATGGGATGGAGCCATGGCGGTATGATAACCCTTATGAATCTCTTCGAATATCCGGATGCGTACAAGTGCGGTTATGCCGGTGTGCCTGTCTCTGATCTCATATCAAGAATGGGCATCGCGACTGACAGTTACAGGGATCTTTTCTCTGCAAACTATCATCTCGGAGCTACCGTTTCCGAAAATGTGAAGGAATACAAGAAACGTTCTCCGGCATGGAATACGCATAAACTCAAGACACCTTTGCTGGTATATTCCACTACAAATGATGATGATGTGGACGTTCTGGAAGTGGAACATCTCATAAAGGGTCTTAAGGCGGATGGAAAGAAGTTCGAGTACAAGATTTTTGAAAACGGGGCCGGAGGACATGCTTTTGACCGGGTGGACACTAAAGAAGCTACCGACATAAGGTTTACCGTATACAAATTCCTTGAAAAGTATCTGAAACCTAACAAGCCGTTCAAATCAGCATCGGATTTGAGGAAGGCGGCTTACAGGTTCAACTGATAGATAATTCAACGTGCCGTATCATAACTTTTGATTTTGATACGGCACGTTTTTTATATTTCTTCTGAAAACATTCTGCGGTATATTTCCGCTTTTGCAGTCAAAGGAAGGGGGTAGGCCCTTGAAGAAGACGGCATCCTGTAGAAATGCAATCTGCGTCCGCAGAAGTCAGCCACGACTTTTTCTCCCGGTGAAGGTTTACTGCATCCGATCTGTCGTGATATTATTTCAGCAGCTTTGTCTCCGGTTGCAACTATTGTCCTGCACTTCGGAAGCATTTCCAGAAGCGTACTTATGTCGGTTTCCCTTACGACCTGAAGGTATTTGTCCGAAGCGTTTTCCTTCTGTCTTATTACTTCCGAAGCCGAATCATACAATGCAATCCCCTTTTCACTGCAGAAAGCCGATATCCTGTCTTTGTCGAATATTCTTCTTTTTTCTCTGTCGCCTGAGGTGATGAAATATTCCGGATTTCCGAAAAATACGGATCCGAATATGCGCCACATGTCGTTCGTGAAATTCGGATAGAAAAAGTCCATCGACCACCTTGCCTGCGGAGGCGGAAAACTTCCCAACATCAGTATCGAAGCATTCTCGGGAAGAAACGGCTTTAACGGATGTTTTTCTATCATCCTCTATTTGTATTCATCCCAGCTCTTTATCTGTATGTTCTCTACAGGTATGGTGCAGAATGCATTTATGAACGCCGATGCCAGACGTGTGTTGGTTATTATCGGTATATTGAAATCCACGGCTGCACGCCTTACCTTATATCCGTTGTCCAGCTCGATCTGAGTCAGATTCTTCGGTATATTGATGACGAGATCTATCTTCCTGTCCTGTAACATTGTCAGGGCCTGAGTTTCTCCGGCTTCGCTTGGCCAGAACACTCTTGTGGCCGGAACATTGTTCTCAACGAGGAATCTGTATGTGCCGTCAGTTGCGTAGAGGTTGTACCCTTTTCCGACAAGCATCCTGCAGGTAGAGAGCATTTCCGCTTTCTGTTTTGCATCTCCGGTAGACAGGAGAACGTTCTTTTTCGGGATGGTGTAACCCACTGAAAGCATGGATTTCAGAATCGCTTCGTTGCTGTCGTCTCCTATACATCCCACTTCTCCTGTCGAGGCCATGTCTACTCCGAGTACAGGGTCAGCTTTCTGAAGCCTTGAGAACGAGAATTGCGATGCCTTCACGCCTACATAGTCGAGGTCGAATGCGCTTTTGTTCGGAGGTGTCACTTCTTCTCCCGTCATTATCCTGGTGGCAAGTTCTATGAAATTTATCTTGAGAACTTTCGATACGAAAGGAAAACTTCTCGATGCCCTGAGGTTACATTCTATAACCTTGATGTCGTTCTCCTTGGCCAGGAACTGGATGTTGAAAGGACCTGAAATACTGAGCGCTTCAGCTATTTTCCTTGCTATTTTCTTTATTCTTCTTGCAGTCTCCACATACAGTTTCTGCGGCGGGAACTGTATTGTAGCGTCACCGGAATGTACACCAGCGAATTCTATATGTTCAGAAATCGCATAGGCTATCACGTTGCCCCTGTCTGCCACTGCGTCGAATTCTATTTCCTTTGCGTGCTGGATGAATTCGCTTACCACTACCGGATGTTTTTTCGAGACGTTTGCGGCAAGCTGCAGGAACTGTTCCAGTTCAACCTTATTGGAGCATACATTCATTGCGGCTCCCGAAAGCACATATGAAGGGCGTACGAGTACCGGGAAACCTACCTGGTCCACGAAGTCGTAGACGTCGTTCATTGTGGTAAGTTCCCTCCATCTCGGCTGGTCTATTTCAAGCTTGTCGAGCATTGATGAGAACTTGTGCCTGTCTTCCGCGTTGTCTATGGAAGTGGCGGATGTCCCGAGCAGATTTACTCCGGCGCTGTCGAGCTTGAGAGCCAGATTATTAGGAATCTGTCCTCCCACGGAAACGATAACCCCGTGTGGATTTTCAAGTTCGTATATGTCCATGACTCTTTCGAACGTGAGTTCGTCGAAATAGAGTCTGTCGCACATGTCGTAGTCTGTAGATACGGTTTCAGGATTGTAGTTTATCATTACTCCTCTCCATCCTGATTTTCTGATTGTCTGCAGGGCGTTTACACTGCACCAGTCGAACTCCACCGAACTTCCTATACGATATGCTCCGGAACCGAGGACTATTATGGACTTGCGGTCTCCCATGTACGTGACATCGTTCGTCGTACCGTTGTATGTCAGGTATAGATAATTCGTCTGTGCAGGGAATTCCGCTGCAAGAGTGTCTATCTGTTTGACAACCGGAACTATTCCTTTGGATTTCCTGTAATTCCTTACAATATCCTTCGCTTCGTCTACATCTATCCGGTCCTTGAACAGGAGTCTTCCTATCTGGAAGTCGGAGAAACCTCTTGATTTTGCAAGTCTGAGAAGTTCGTCAGGCAGTTCCTCGCATGTGCCGTACTGTTCGAGCTCGTCGGCTGTACTTACTATATTGTGAAGTTTTTCAAGGAACCATTTGTCTATTTTGGTCAGTTCGTGGATCTGGTCTACGGTGTATCCTTTTCTGAGAGCCTTGGATATGACGAATATCCTGTTGTCGGTAGGTTCGCGCAGTGCCTTGTCAATGTCAGGAACATTTATTTCCTTGTTTGCCACAAAGCCATGTGCTCCCTGGCCTATCATCCTCAATCCTTTCTGGATGGCTTCCTCGAAACTGCGGCCTATTGCCATGACTTCTCCGACACTTTTCATGCTGCTGCCGATTTCCCTCGATACTCCATGGAATTTCGACAGATCCCAGCGTGGAATCTTGCATACAATATAATCGAGGGCCGGTTCGAAAAATGCCGGGGTTGTCCTTGTCACTGAATTCTTCAGGTCGAACAGACCGTATCCAAGTCCGAGTTTCGCAGCCACAAAAGCAAGTGGATAGCCTGTTGCCTTTGATGCAAGGGCGGAAGAACGGCTTAATCTTGCATTGACCTCTATGACTCTGTATTCTTCCGATTTCGTGTCGAATGCGTACTGCACATTGCATTCACCTACGATGCCTATATGTCTTACTATTTTTATGGCAAGTTCCCTGAGCAGATGGTATTCCCTGTTTGTCAGGGTCTGTGACGGAGCGACGACAATACTTTCACCGGTATGAATTCCGAGAGGATCGAAATTTTCCATGTTACATACGGTGATGCAGTTGTCGAATCTGTCCCTGACGACTTCGTATTCGATTTCTTTCCAGCCCTTTAAGGATTTTTCCACAAGAACCTGGGGTGAGTACGAGAATGCCTTTTCGGCAAGGGTTTCAAGTTCCGTTCTGTTTTCACAGAATCCGCTTCCAAGACCTCCGAGTGCATAAGCTGCCCTGATTATTACAGGGTATCCCAATTCTTCTGCTGCTGCAAGAGCATCGGATATGTTTTCTACGGCATGGCTCTTGATAGTCTTTACGCCTATTTCATCCAGCTTCTTGACAAAAAGTTCCCTGTCTTCCGTGTCTATTATGGCCTGGATAGGAGTCCCAAGTACTCTGAGATTATATTTGTCCAGAATGCCTGCCTTGTAGAGGGCGACACCACAGTTGAGCGCGGTCTGGCCTCCGAATGCGAGGAGAATACCGTCAGGTTTTTCCTTTTTGATTACTTCTTCAACAAAATGCGGCGTAACCGGAAGGAAATAGATTTTGTCTGCAACACCTTCCGATGTCTGGACGGTTGCAATGTTCGGGTTTATGAGTATCGTTTCTATTCCTTCTTCCTTCATGGCCTTCAGTGCCTGAGATCCGGAGTAGTCGAATTCACCTGCTTCTCCTATTTTCAGTGCTCCTGAACCTAATAGCAGAACTTTATGTATGCCGTCGTATATATTGCTGTTCATTTTTTATATAAGTGCTAAAAAAGTTATTAAAGAAGTTTGATGAATTCGTCGAACAGGAATTCGGTGTCTGTCGGGCCGCTTGACGCTTCTGGATGGAACTGTGCCGAGAAAAACGGTTTTGTCTTGTGTCTTATGCCTTCGTTTGTACCGTCGTTCATGTTTATGAAAAGCGGTTCCCATTCTGGGCCGAGGGTGTCTCCGTCGACTGCAAATCCGTGATTCTGTGAAGTTATGAAACATTTGTTGGTGCCTACCATCCTTACAGGCTGGTTATGACTCCTGTGTCCATATTTCAGCTTGAATGTCTTTGCTCCTCCGGCTTTTGAAAGAAGCTGGTTGCCCATGCATATGCCGAATATCGGTTTATCGCCTTCCATGGCTTTTTTGATATGTTCTACTGCAGCGCCGCACAATTCCGGGTTGCCTGGACCGTTTGAAATGAAGAGACCGTCGTATTCCAGAGTGTTGAAGTCATAGTCCCATGGGACCCTGGTTACTTCCACACCGCGGTTTACAAGACATCTTAATATATTATGCTTAACTCCGCAATCCACAAGCACCACTTTCTTGTCCCCAGATCCGTATTTGATTATTTCCTTGCAACTTACTACCGCGACCTGATTTTCCTGATTCGGGTCGTCTATCCTTTCAGGTTTCGTGAACCCTTCCGGAACTATCGCGCCCAGCATCGATCCGCTTTCTCTCAGGACTTTGGTGAGTTCCCTCGTATCGATACCGTATATTCCTGGAATTCTGTTTTCCTTCAGCCATTCGTCAAGGCTCTTTTTTGCATTCCAGTGACTGTAATTGAAAGAATAATCCGAAATGACAAGAGCCCTTACCCATATCTTTTCGGATTCGTAAAAAGACGATATCAAATTCGTGCATGAATTTTCCGGAACTCCGTAGTTGCCGATGATAGGGTAGGTTACACATAGAATCTGACCTGAGTACGACGGGTCCGTAAGACTTTCGGGATAGCCCACCATTGATGTGCTGAATACAACTTCTCCGTCGGCAGGTCTTTCATATCCAAAAGAATAGCCCTGAAATTCAAGGCCGTTTTCCAGATAAAGGGTCGCTTTTTTTTGTGGTTGCATCGATTTTTCTTTGTTTTATAAATTGAACAAAGATAAGCAGTTTGCACCAATTAAGCAAAAAGAATTGCAGCTCTTATATTCTGCGTCTGAATTCCGAACATATTACGGCTGTTGCCGTGGCCACGTTCAGGGATTCCGAACCGGTAGAGTTTTCCGGATATGGGGGAATGAAAAGACGCCTGTCCACAAGTCCGGCTATTTCTGGACTGATTCCGTCCCCTTCGTTACCCATTATTATAAGACCGTTTTCAGAAAGTTCCCCTTTATATATGTTCTCCCCGTCAAGAAATGTCCCGTATACCGGCGAGCCTGCAGAAGCGTATCTGGAACATAATTGTTTCAAGTCGGTATAAATCATCCTTACTCTGAATATAGCACCCATTGTGGCCTGTATGACCTTGGGATTGAAGATATCGACACAGTCTTCTGACAGATACAGGGCGTCTATACCGAACCAGTCAGAGAGTCTTATTATTGTACCCATGTTCCCGGGATCCCTTACCCCGTCAAGTGCGATGGAAAGCCTGTCTGTCCTTATGTCTCCCCTTATGTCTCCATTATTTGCGGTATTCGTTTTCTTCATATGTTCCGGTATGCGGAGTATTGCCATTACCGGGGACGGTGTGGAAAGCAGGCTGATTTTTGCCATTTCAGCATCGCCTATGTCATTGCGGAAAATAGTCTTTTCGATGGTGAATCCCGATCTTGTTGCCTCATCCACGAGCTTTTCGCCTTCGACAATGAAAAGTCCCTCTTTTTCCCTGTATTTTTTTGAAGAGAGGGACCGTATGAGTCTTATTTCGTTTTTAGACAGTGTCATCGATTGTTTTCTATCAGTATCCCAATATCTTCAGCATGGATTTGTATGTCTGTTCCTTGCTGAACAGTTTTGTGGTATACTCTCCGTTTTCATCCACGTCTACGATGATGTGTTTGGGAGCAGGCTGAAGACAGTGCTGTATTCCTCCGTATCCGGATATGGATTCCTGATATGCCCCTGTATGGAAGAATCCTATGTATAAAGGGTCGTTCCTGTCCTTTATTATAGGAAGAAATATGGCATTGGCATGTGCTTCGGCATTGTAGTAGTCCTGACTGTCGCAGGTCAGCCCGCCGAGAAAGACTCTCTGGTATTCAGAGTTCCATTTATTTATCGGCAGGAGTATGAATCTCTGCTTTATTCCCCATGTATCCGGCAGCGTAGTCATGAACGAGCTGTCTATCATGTACCATCTTTCTCTGTCGTTCTGTTGTTTTATGTCGAGTATCTGGTAGATTGTGGCTCCGCTTTCTCCTACAGTGAAACTTCCGAATTCGGTGAATATGTTGGGTTCAGGAACTCCTCTGCCTTCGCAGATCCTTTTAATGTGGGCTATTACCTCTTCCGCCATGTATTCGTAGTCGAAATCATATGCAAGCGAGTTCTTTATAGGGAAGCCTCCTCCTATGTTGAGAGAGTCGAGTTCCGGACATATCTCGCGGA
This sequence comes from uncultured Bacteroidales bacterium, assembly GCA_949296645.1. Lineage (GTDB taxonomy): Bacteria > Bacteroidota > Bacteroidia > Bacteroidales > UBA932 > CALUPD01. The sequence goes on along the minus strand of CASFPH010000014.1, from coordinate 43,049 downwards.
GATTACAGTAAACGTCCACACACTTGGAAAGTTCGTTCCAGTAGTAAGCATTGTCCCTTATTCCGGTATTTATGAAGAAGTGCAGCATCTTGAGGCTGAATTTCTTGCTGTTCTTCACCTTCTCTTCATAGAAAGGAACTATGTCGCTGTAGCGTATGCCAAGTCTGGATGTGTAGAACTCGAATTTCGGTTCTTCTTCGGATGCTATCCTTATGCCGATTCTCGTAGGTTCTTTTACAAGTGCGTCGAGATCGTCGAATTCCCTCATGTTGTCGAGTACCGGTATGGTGTTGTGCCATCCGCTGTTTATGAAGCCGGCAATGTTCTCTATGTACGACTGTTTCTTGAATCCGTTGCATATTATGTACAGGTTCTTGTCTACTGTACCTTGATTGTACAGGGATTCTATCAGGTTCAGGTCGAATGCCGAAGATGTCTCTATATGTATGTCGTTTTTCAGCGCCTCTTCAAGAACAAATGAAAAATGTGAACTTTTGGTACAGTAGCAATAATGGTATGCGCCTTTATAGTCTACTTTTGCCATTGCTACATTGAACATTCTCTTCGCCCTCTGGATCTGGGATGAAATCTTGGGCAGATAAGTTATTTTGAGTGGCGTACCGTACTGTTCAATCAAATCCATCATCGGAATGTCGTGAAACTTGAGTTCTCCTTCTTCAACGGAAAATTCATCTTGTGGAAATTCAAAAGTCTGTTCAATCAGATCGATGTACTTGTTTTTCATTTGCTGTAATGTAAGTAAGTTGGTTTGACTTTAAAATGTTAATCCGTGTGAGTTACTTTTATAATTTTTTGCAAAATTATTGTCATTTTTAAAATATACAACAAAAAACCTGAAATTTTATGTTGCATATTTTTTAGTAACTTTACAATAATTTATAATGCTAATAAATTCATCGTTTTAATATGAAAAGAAATTATATTCTCATTTTGGTTTCGCTGGCGTTTACATGCGGAATCTTCTGTGCGTGCGGTAAAAAAACTGAATTGGAGGACGGTGTCGGCAGAAAACTTGCCATTGACAGAAAGTCGGATATTTCGGATGTGGTTTACCGGCTAAGGTTCGCTTTGTCCGAAGACAGGGGAGCGGCATTTCCATCTTCAGAAGAGATATCCTTCGTCTGCAGCGGGGAAAAAGATCTGGTAATCGATTTCAAGGAAAGCAGTGAATCCCTGCACTCCGTAGCCGTGAACGGTAAAGATGCGGAATTTAGTTTCGAGAATGAACATATCGTAATACCTGCTTCCTGCCTGAAAGAAGGTAAGAATACGGTTTCAATCGGTTTTGACGCCGGTAAATCTTCATTGAACCATAACGGGGACTATCTTTACACATTACTTGTCCCTGACAGGGCCAGAACGCTGTTTCCATGTTTTGACCAGCCTGACATGAAGGCGGAATACCATCTGACTCTCGATATCCCTGAAAACTGGACGGCTCTTTCCAATTCTCCGGTTAAAGGTGAAGAACTGTCGGACGGACGCAGGATTATCGAATTCGGAGGTACCGAACCGTTGAGCACCTATCTGTTTTCCTTCGTTGCCGGTGAGTTCAAGTCGGAGAAGTTCGTGCTTGACGCGTCTTCCGTCGATTCTATACATGTTTATCATAGACTGGAAGACAAAAAGGAACTTGCCCAGCTCAAGGATATAGCGGATATAGTTGAATATTCGCTTTCCTGGCTTGAAGATTATACCGGAATCGAATATCCTTTCGCCAAATACGACCTTGTCATCATGCCTGGTTTCCAGTACGGCGGAATGGAACATACCGGGGCTACACTCTACAATGACAAAAGAATGATTCTTCCGGACAATCCTACAGAATCCCAGAAGAGAGGCAGACTGCAGCTCATAGCTCATGAGACCGCACACATGTGGTTCGGCGATTATGTTACGATGAAATGGTTCGACGATGTATGGACCAAGGAAGTTTTTGCGAATTTCTTTGCTGACAGGATAACTTCCTCCATTATGGAATATAAACCGGACAATCTGGATTTTGCCGTTGCCGCCTATGCTGAAGACAGAACGGAAGGTACTACATCCATAAAGCAGAATCTTCCTAATCTCAAGTATGCAGGTCTGGTTTATGGCCAGATCGTATACCAGAAAAGTCCTGTAGTTATGAATATGCTTGCTGCCCAATTGGGTGAGGATGCATTCAGAAAGGGTATCAGGGAATATCTGGGCAGGTTTGCCTATGCCAATTCGGACTGGAACGAGCTGATAGACATTCTGGCTGCATATTCAAAAGAAGGAAAAGATCTGAAGGAATGGAGCAGGGTATGGGTTTCTACTCCTGGACGCCCTCATATAAAGACCGACCTGCTTTCAAACGGTTTCAGGATAGTGCAGCTCCCGCAGAAAAACAATACCGTTTGGCCGCAGACAGTGAAGTTCGATGTCTTTTACAGCAATTATGTTTTCAGGCGTTTTTCATTCGATCTTGAGAATGATACTACCTTATATATATCTTCAAAATTTGCTGAAGGTGCAAAGCCTCTGTGCATTCTTCCGAATATGGACGGAAATGCATACGGATATTTTGAACTCGATTCGGTATCAGTCAGATTCGTGCTTGAAAATCTGGATTTTCTGAAAGATGCTGTTTCAAGGAGGTCTGCTCTTGTAAATCTGAGGGAAACCATGCTTGAGGCGCCTTTGGACAGTACTATGGATTTGAAGGCTATCGTTTCTTCAATGTTCGGATATATGAAAGAGGAGGGTGATATCAAGGTGTTCAATACAATGTCCGGAATCGTAGGAAGCGCATTGTCGATAATGAGGGAAAAGGAGGGACACGGTCTGGTATCGGCTGAAGAACTGCTTTCCTTCAATGTTTTCCTGGAAGAAGGTTATATGTCTCTTGTACGTGAAAACAAAGGCAGCGAGTTTGCTCTGTCGGCTTTAAGAAACTATATTTCATGTGCATATTCTGATGATGCTCTTTCATTCCTTTACGGAATGTGGAACTCTCATTCTTCTGTGGGAAACGTAAGACTTAATGATAATGACTATAAAAGTCTTTCCTATAAGCTGGCTTTGAGGTACCCGGAAAAGGCATCCTGCATTGTCGGTAAACAAAGGGAGAGAATTTCCGGCACTGACAGATTGAGGGAGTACGATTTTGTCTCAAGGGCCGTGACCGGTGGCAATGCAGCTGCGGATTCCCTGTTCATGTCCTTTGCAGAAGAGTCTGCAAGAAGGCCTGAACCATGGGTGCAGTCTGCGCTGTCCCTTCTTAATGATTATGTAAGATCGGACTACGCTGTCAAATATATAAGACCAGGTTTGGAACTGCTGGAGGAAATCCAGCGTACAGGCGATATCTTTTTCCCGAAAGGATGGGTTTCATCCCTGCTCGGAGGACACAAGTCCGATGCTGCCGAAAATGAAGTATATGGATTTCTCGAAGACAATCCTGAATATCCCGAACTGTTGAAAAACAAGATACTCCAGGCTTTGTAATAAATAGTTTTACAAATTCGTCATTTATGGTTACCTTTGCTTGATATATATAAGCATAGTATGGAGATATTCAGACCGTATATAGAAGGGTTGGCTGTCATAAAACCGAAGGTGTTTGAAGACAGCCGAGGGTATTTTTTCGAATCATTCAACGGAAGGGACTTTGAATCAGCAGTGGGGAAAGTGAATTTTGTACAGGATAATGAATCCAAATCATCCTATGGTGTTGTCAGGGGACTGCATTTTCAGAAGCCTCCGTTTTCTCAGGCCAAGCTGATCAGGGTTCTTGAAGGCCGTATTGAAGATGTAGCCGTAGACTTGAGAAAGGGTTCCCCAACGTTCGGAAAATATTTCAAGGTGGAATTGAGTTCGGACAACAAACTGCAGTTTTTCATACCGAAGGGGTTTGCCCATGGATTTGCTGTCCTGAGCGAAAAGGCGGTTTGTGCATATAAGTGTGATGAATACTATTCTCCAGAACATGAAGGGTCTATCCGCTGGAACGATCCGGTGATAAATATAGATTGGGGAGTTCCTGCGGACAAGGTGATTATTTCCATGAAGGATATGGCGGCACCGTTCTTTTCTGAAACAGTTACGTATTTCTGATATGAGCATTTACAGGAAAACGGCTGTTCTCGGGGCTTCAGGCCAATTGGGTTCCGCATTGCGGCGGACGGTGCATGATCTGTCAGTCTGCAGTGACGCAAGTGTGCATGATGGGCCTGAAGGGAAATACCGTTTCTTTACCTCTTCAGAGGTCGATATTACGGACAGAGCTTCTGTCTTGGGCATGATTGAGGAATTCTCACCTGAAGTGATAGTAAATTGTGCCGCATATACGGCGGTGGACAGGGCTGAAGAAGATGAAGAAAAGGCTTTTATGGTCAATGCGGTGGCAGTAGGATTGTTGGGAAGAATATGTGCACTTTACGGCATAAGGCTTGTCCATATATCTACGGATTATGTGTTTGACGGGAAAAAGAATACCCCGTACCTTGAATCTGATGCAGTTGCTCCGCTCGGGGTTTATGGCAGAAGCAAGATGCAGGGAGAACGGCTTCTGGAGAAGAGCGGGGCAGAATATGTCATAATGAGGACTTCGTGGCTTTATTCGGAATACGGTTCCAATTTTTTCAGGACGATGATGCGCCTTACGTCCGAACGCGATTTAGTCCGTGTTGTGATTGACCAGGTCGGTACACCGACTTATGCCTGTGATCTGGCCGATTGTATAGTAAGGTATTCGGAAGCAATGTTCGGAAGCGGGCAGAGGATATTCCACTTTTCAAATGAAGGGGTGTCGAGCTGGTATGACTTTGCCTGGGAAATAAACCGGATTTTCGGAAACGGATGTTCAGTGGTTCCGTGCATGACGTGCGATTATCCCTCAAAGACGGAGAGGCCTGCATATTCGGTGTTGGACAAGCGGCTGATAAGCAGTGTTGCAGGCCGCAGCCCGAGGCATTGGAAGGATGCTTTGAATGATTGTATGGCGCATTACGCGGCTGAGACAATAAAATTGAGAGAAGATCAATCAAGATAAAATTCAGACTGATATGGAAAAAAAGGATTATTTCGTACATGAGACTGCCGTTGTAGATGACGGGTGTACAATAGGAAAAGGTACGAAAATCTGGCATTTCTCCCATATAATGTCAGGTTCGAGAATAGGCAATGACTGCAATATAGGCCAGAATGTTGTTGTTTCTCCTGAAGTTGTACTTGGAAACAATGTAAAGGTTCAGAACAATGTTTCGATTTATACCGGGGTCGTATGCGGTGACGACGTGTTTCTCGGACCGTCATGTGTATTCACAAATGTCATAAATCCGAGGAGTGCCGTGAACAGAAAAGACAGTTTTCTGAAGACAATGGTCGGAGAAGGGGCTTCCATAGGAGCCAATGCAACCATAGTGTGCGGAAACAATATAGGAAAATATGCCTTTGTCGGAGCCGGAGCCGTGGTTACAAAAGATGTTCCGCCTTATGCTCTGGTTGTCGGAAATCCGGCAAGACAGACAGGATGGATTTCGGAGAACGGACAAAGGCTGGAATTCGATACCGAAGGAATGGCATCGTGTCCTGAAACTGGTGAAAAATATTATTTTGACGGGAATTCCGTAAGAAAGATATGAAAAGTTTTCATGGCAAGATACAGATGGTGGACCTTAAAGGTCAGTATTGCAGGCTGAAATCCGAAATAGATGCCGCAATCAGCGGTGTGATAGAGAGTACATCCTTTATAAACGGACCGGAAGTTTCCGCTTTTACCGCCGGACTTGAAAAATATACGGGTTCAGGACATGTAGTAACCTGTGCTAACGGAACCGATGCCCTTCAGATTGCGTTGATGTCCCTTGGACTTGAAAAAGGAGATGAAATACTCGTTCCGGCATTTACCTATGTGGCTTCCGCTGAAGTGATAGCCTTGCTGGGGCTGGTACCCGTGCTGGTGGATGTGGACCGTGACACTTTCAATATCTCTTGTGCTTCCATGGAGGAGGCTTGGTCGGACAGATGCCGTGCGGTAATACCGGTCCATCTTTTCGGGCAAAGTGCCGACATGGAGAGGATTCTGTCTTTCGCATCTGATAAGGGACTTTATGTGATAGAAGATAATGCTCAGTCTTTCGGTGCTTTATGTCATTTTTCGGACGGTACGTCACATATGACAGGAACCATGGGCAATATCGGCTGTACATCGTTTTTCCCGTCCAAAATATTGGGATGCTACGGTGATGGAGGGGCTCTTTTTACAGATGACGATTCATTGGCTTCGAGAATAAGGATGATTGCCAATCATGGTCAGCGTATAAAGTATCATCATGATATTACAGGATGCAATTCCAGACTGGATTCGATTCAGGCGGCAATCTTAAGGGTGAAGTTGTCTCATATAGATGAGGCCATTTCTGCAAGACGTAAAGCTGCAGAGTTTTATGATAAGGCATTTGAATCTTTGGATGAGGTACGTATACCGTATAGGGCTCCTTATTCCGACCATGTTTTCCATCAATATACACTGGTCGTAAAGGAAGGTCCTGCTGTACGTGAAAGGCTCAGAGTATTTCTTGAGTCGAAAGGAATACCTTCTATGATATACTATCCTCTGCCGTTGCACAAACAGAAGGCTTTTGAAAAAACAGCTGTTTTGAGAACAGCTTTGGATAATTCGTGTGTATTGTCCGAAAGTGTTTTGTCAATACCTATCCACACTGAAATGTCGGACGGTATTATTGAATATATTGCGGAAAACGTCCGTGAGTTTTTTGGAAAATGAAAAGATTTGCATTGATAGGAGCTGCCGGATATATAGCTCCAAGACACCTGAAGGCGATAAAGGATACCGGAAACGTACTTGTCGCCGCTTATGACAAATTCGACAGCGTAGGTATAATGGACAGTTATTTCCCTGATGCGAAATTCTTTACGGAACAGGAACTTTTTGACAGAAGCTGTTCCAAAATGGTTTCCGAGGGGAACGGTATCGATTATCTTTCAATCTGTACTCCCAACTATCTCCATGATGCCCATATAAGATACGGGCTCAGGCTCGGAGCAGATGTTATCTGCGAGAAACCGCTTGTACTCAATCCATGGAATGTCGATGCGCTTGCAAAAATAGAATCCGAAACAGGACACAGGATAAACAACATTCTGCAACTGCGACTCCATGATACCATAGTAGAACTGAAAAAGAAAGTCGATTCAGAAAGTTCTGATAAAGTGTATGATATAGACCTTACCTATATTACTTCAAGAGGTAACTGGTATTACGCGTCATGGAAAGGTGACATTCATAAAAGCGGCGGAGTTGCAACGAACATCGGAGTTCATTTCTATGACATGCTGCAGTGGATTTTCGGCGAAGTGACGGAAAGTGTGGTACATGTATCAAGTTTTGACCGCGTTGCCGGTTTTCTGAGATGCAAGAAGGCAAGAATCAGGTATTTTCTCAGCATAAACAGCGAACACCTTCCTGAAGAGCAGAAACTGGCTGGAAAACGTACATACCGCGCAATTGTAATCGACGGGAAGGAACTTGAATTCAGCGAAGGATTCACTGAACTGCATACCAGAAGTTACGAAGAAATATTAAAGGGTAACGGTTTCGCTCTTGAAGATGCCAGAGCATGCATAAACATAGTCTACGGGATCCGTAATGCGGAACCTGTAGGCCTTAAGGGCGATTACCATCCTTTTGCTGCATACGGACTTTCACGTCATCCGTTCGGATGGTGATAATAATTACGAATATATGAACAAGATAATCAATATCCATACCCACATCTTCACTTTCAACCATGTACCGGCTGAATTTGTCCCCTTGCAGTCATTGGTGACGGCGGTTCTGGACTGGTTGCCAGGACTGGTGGGATATCTGGTCTCAGACAGGGCGGAACTGTTTTTAAGCAGAGGTTCAGGTGAGACACAGGAAGATATTCTGAATGAGTTGAATGCGTATTATCCGAGCGGGTCTGAATTTGTAATTCATTCGATGGATTTCGAATATATGGGTGCGGGCGGGATGCATAAGGGTTTTACATATCTTGACCAGCTGGAGGAACTTGCCTTGCTAAAGGCTTCTCCAAAATGGAAGGACAGGATATATCCTTTTTTCTGCGCTGATCCGAGAAGACCCGACATGCTTCGTCTTGCAAGGGAATATATTGAAAAAAGAGGGTTTGCAGGAATCAAGATATATCCTGCTCTGGGTTTCTTTCCGTATGATGACCGCCTCATGGAACTTTACGGATGGGCTGAAAAAAACAGGATTCCGATAATGACGCATTGCAGCAGGGCTGGAAGCGTGTATTTCAGAGGTGATACGGCTGCGGATGGATCCAGGAAGCCTGATTATATGACAAGAAAGGAATGGGCCGATACATTTTCGGCTCCTGACAACTATGAGCTGATTTTCGAAACCTTTCCCGAGTTGAAGATATGCTTCGCGCATTTCGGAGGTGAAAAGGATTGTATGGAATTCTATAAGCAGGGAAACCTGCCTTCCACGAGCAGCTATATATGCGGCGATACCGGCAATATAATAGAGAAGTCTTCTACTTATCAGAAAAGTCTGGCTGATTACAAAAATTGGTTTCTGAAGGTAGTGAATATGATGAAACGTTATAAAGGTGCATTTGCGGATATTTCGTATACAAGCGGAGATGAAGATCTGATGGCATTGTTTCATGTCTATTCCCATGGTGAGAAGATGGTAGAGAAGAATTATTCTCTTAAAGACAAAATACTCTTTGGTTCAGATTTTTATATGGCTCATCTTAAGCGTAACGAGAGATGGTTTTCCATAAATCTGAGAAGCCGTTTCGGTGAAGAGGCTTTCTGGAGACTTATTGAGAACAACAGAAATTATCTTTTCGGGTAATGGCGGATCTATTTACTGAAAGATACAGAACTGTCACGGACAGACCGCTTGTCATAGCGGGGCCGTGCAGCGCAGAGTCCGAGAGTCAGCTCCTTGAGACAGCGTCCATGCTTAAGAGATGCGGAACCGATATATTCAGGGCTGGAATATGGAAACCGAGAACAAAGCCCGGGTCATTCGAAGGGGCAGGCGACAAGGCTCTTCCATGGCTGGCATCGGTTAAGCAACTTTACGGTTTTCCTGTCGCGACGGAAGTAGCGATACCTGAACATGTTGAAAAGGCTTTGAAATATGGTGTTGATATTCTGTGGATAGGAGCCAGAACGTCCGTAAATCCTTTTGCAGTCCAGGAAATCGCAGAATCCTTGAGAGGGGTTCATATACCTGTTTTTGTCAAGAATCCGGTGAATCCTGATCTTGAATTATGGATAGGAGCTGTGGAAAGGCTTAAACGGTGCGGAATAGTTGAGACCGGTGCAATACACCGCGGCTTTTCTTCTTTTGACAATGGAATTTACAGGAATATGCCTTACTGGAGTATTCCCCTTGAGTTCAGAAGGCGGATCGGAGATGTGCCGCTTATATGTGATCCGAGCCATATGGGTGGAAAAAGGGAGAATATAGCATCTCTTGCTTCATTTGCCGTAAAACTCGGTTTTGACGGCTTGATGATAGAAAGTCATTGCAATCCGGGGAAGGCATTAAGCGATGCATCCCAGCAGTTGCATCCTGATGATCTGCTGAAAATTCTGGCCGGATTGAAGCCGTTGCTCAATGATGCCAGTGACGATGTGATATCCGGATACAGGAAAGATATAGACATGATTGACGGACAGATACTTTCTTTGTTGTCGAAAAGAATGGATATTTCCGGCTTGATAGGCAGTTACAAGAAGGATAATTCGATTTCCGTGTTCCAGTCTGAAAGGTATGAGACCGTCATCAGGGAAAGGATTGCGTTAGGTGAGTCCTTGAATCTTAATCATGATTTCATAATAAAAGTAATGAGGCTTATACATGAAGAATCTGTAAGGATTCAAATGGAAATTGTTCAAAAATAAAGCATGTTTTATTTTGGCACGGAGTTTGAAAATATAAAAACCGGATGTAGTTGTGAAACTGTACATCCGGTTTTTGGTTTTATGTAGATAATTTTTGGGATAAAAAAGTGATATGCATTCAATATCACTTTTTTTGTGTTCGTATGATTTCCAGTCTCAGCATATTGAGCGCATTTGCTGCGAACCTTTCGATGTTCTGTTTCCTTTGAGAACCGAATATGAAATTTCCTGAAACTGTTCCGTTTTCAGAAGAGACAGCGATCCACACAAGACCGACAGGCTTGTCTTCGGTGCCTCCTCCAGGGCCTGCTATTCCGGAAGTAGCGACCGAAAAATCCGTTTTCATAAGTTTACGTACTCCTTGTGCCATTTCCTCGACACATTCCCTGCTTACCGCACCGTATTTGTCGATTGTTTCCTGTCTTACGCCAAGCACTCCGGTTTTTACCAGGTTGCTGTATGATGTTACCGAGCCCTTATAATATACGGAACATCCAGGTACTGATGTTATCAGTGAGGATATCGTACCTCCGGTACATGATTCTGCCACTGACAGTGTCTTTACCTCTGCTGAAAGAAGTTTTCCGATAACGGACTGCAGTGTGTCTTCTTCATATCCGTATATTGCGTCTCCCAGCAGCGGCTCTATTTCTCCGAACAGTTTTTCAATTGTTTTTAAGTATTGCGGGTTATCTCCTCCATAGTGAGAGAGTCTCAGCTTTACTCCGTATATCAGATTCGGAAGATATGCCAGCTTGAATCCTTCAGGCAGGGAATCTTCCCATTTTTCGATTTTCTTTGCAAGTACCGATTCTGCTATACCGAAAGTATTTATGGTCCTGTGGCAGATCGATTCAATATTGTATTCCTGGCGTATTATGCTGATTACTTTTGGAATAGCCGCTATTGCCTCGTATGGTACTCCAGGCAGGGAAAAAAGGATGCTGCCTTCCTTTCTGAAAAACAGACACGGGGCTGTTCCGTTTTCATTAACTATTATACCGCATTTGTCAGGTACGAGAGACTGTGCGCGGTTTATGTCGGAAATCTCTATGTTTCTCCTTCCGAGAATTTCCCTTATTACATGCAGTTGTTCTGCGTTTTCAACATACCGTTCTGAACCGCTGAGCTTTTTCAGTACGCTTTTTGTGATATCATCCTTCGTCGGACCGAGGCCGCCTGTTACTATTACGATATCGGTTTTTTCAAGACATTCCGCAAGTTTTTCTTCAATTTCGTTTCCATTGTCGGATATGGACAACGTAAATGCGACTTTGATACCTGCAAGATTCAATTCTCGGGCTATTGCCGCCGTATTTGTATCTATTATCTGCCCGATCAGGATTTCATCTCCGATGGTACAGATTGAAGCAGTTTTCATTTTATAAGGTGTTTGAGTATTTTTTTAGCGAACCCAGGGCCGTTATATATCATTCCGCTGTATATTTCTACGAGAGAGGCTCCTGCATCAAGCATTTCTTTTGCCTGGGCTGGTGTCATGATTCCTCCTACGGCTATTATCGGAACCTGGCCTTCTGTCTTGTCATGAACGTATTTTACCAGTTCCAGCGATTTTCCATAAAGCGGTGCTCCGCTAAGACCTCCGTTGCCTATGTTTTCTACATACTGCTTGTCGGAGAGAAGGTTTTCCCTTGAACGAGTAGTGTTGCATACCACGATTCCATCCAGACCGGAAATCTGGATCAATTCTATAGCTTCGTCTACTGCATTCTGTCCAAGGTCAGGTGATATCTTAAGCAGGATTGGACGGTATTCGTCGTAATATTTCCTGAGCATCAGAACCCTGTCTATTATTTCGGACAATGAGTTAATATCCTGTAATTTGCATAGATCCTTTACGTTGGGGCACGATACGTTTATTACAAAGAAATCGACGAAATCATAAAGTATGGCAAACGATCTCTCGTAATCTGAAGGGGCATTTTCGTTTGATGTGGTGCTGTTTTTGCTGATGTTGCCTCCGATTATGACATCCGGTCTTCTTTTCTTGATTTGGGAAACGGCATATTTTACGCCTTTGTTGTTGATACCCATTCTGTTTATTATGGCCTGATCCCACGGCAGACGGAAGCATCGCGGTTTTGGATTGCCGTTCTGCGCTTCCGGTGTGAGGGAGCCTATTTCCACAAATCCGAATCCGAGGTTTCCGAGTTCATTGTAAACTTCCCCGTTTTTGTCAAAACCTGCTGCCAGACCTACAGGATTCTTGAATTTTATGCCGAATACTTCGCGTTCGAGCCTTTTGTCCTGTACTGAAAAGACGCTTTTCATTATTCTGCCGCAGAAAGGAATGTATCTTGTCAGTTTAAGCAGATTGATTATAAGATCGTGCGCCTGTTCAGGAGACATCAGAAAGAAAATAATTGGACGCAATATTTTATACATGTCGTATACTACCGTTTAATAATTGCGGCAAATGTAACACTATTTATAGAATTATTTATAGAATTCTTCAAAACTTCCGTCAGAATAGAATACCGTTATCCTGACTATATCGCGTTTTTCCGTGCTGCTCTCCGCTTTACTTTCAAATAATTCATTCTCGACGGGTTCAGATATAGTCATAGGGTGGGTATTTTCTTTATTGTCAGAAAATTGAAAGTCGTTTTTTATAATTGTGCCGGCTCCGGTTTCGTCGGAAAAGTCTTTGTAGACCTTACCCTTGCCTGTGATCAGCCATTCCAGATTTACATTCGGAAATCTTTTCATGAATCTTTCGATGAAGTCGTAACTCGGTTTGTTCCTTCCGCTGAGAACATGGGAAATCCGTGACCGCTGGATACCGAGACGGTCGGCAAAAGAGGAGGGAGTGAGGTTCTCCAAGGTCAAAAATTGCTGTAAACGGTCGTTCATAATTGTAAATTTACAAGTATACAAAAGTAAGCATAAATTTTGATACAAATGTAATTTACAAATTGACACGTAAAATATACAAATTTATACTTCATATGTAGATTTCTGATAAACAATGTATTATAAAACCCGACTTATCGACAGTAAAACATAATATGACATGAGATAAATATCTGATATTGCATAATTTAATTTGTAAATATATTGAATTTTGCAGCTTATTGCTGACAATAAGGCCTGAAAATCCGGTACACATCATATGCAAAACTTTAATAACCTATATGTAAATATCTGATTATTCATATATTATATTTAGCATAAATCTTCTATAGAAAAAAGTTATGCATAGATTGTAAATAGAAAATACGGAATATACAATTATGGACAAAAACGTTACAAAACGCTAAAAGAGGATGGAATTATTTGTAAATTGCATTTGTAAACAAAACGTGAATTACGCGTTATTTTCATCTGACCTATATTTTGTATAGCTTTGCAGAAAATAATTGATTGTGGAGCTTAAAATTAAAATTGAAGATTATTCATATGATCTTCCAGATGATAGAATTGCCAAATATCCTCTTGAAAAGCGGGATGCGTCCAGAATTTTAATATACAGGAATGGAAACATATCGGACTCCGTATTTTCAAATCTCGCGGAGTTGTTGCCGGATAAGGCCATAATGATATTCAATGATACGAAGGTTGTTCCTGCCAGACTTTTTTTCAGAAAACCCAGCGGGGCTCTGATCGAGGTTTTTTGTCTTGAGCCTTTTTCTCCAGCCGAATACAGCGAGGCTTTTGCCGTAAAGGAACATTGTGTATGGAAATGTGCCGTAGGTAATGCGAAGAAATGGAAAGACGGCGCGATATTCTTCGACAATCATACTTCTGATCCAGTTGCGGACTCACTTGCACTGCGTGCGGAGATGATCGAACGAAAAGACGGGGAATTCCTGGTAAAGTTCTCATGGAATACAGGAGTGTCTTTTTCCGAAGTCCTGTCAATATGCGGAAACCTTCCGATACCTCCATATCTTAACAGGGAGACTGAAGCGCTAGACCTGGAACGTTATCAGACGCTCTATGCAAAGTATAACGGTTCTGTGGCTGCTCCTACCGCCGGCCTTCATTTTACCGGGAAAGTGCTTGATGATATAAGGAAAAAGGGGATTTTGATGGATGAGGTATGCCTGCATGTTGGTGCGGGAACTTTCCTTCCGGTGAAGAGTGAATATGTGGATGACCACAGAATGCACAGTGAAGCCATAGTGGTAAGGAGGAGTCTGATAGCCAATCTTATAAGGGCTGTAGATGAAGGACTTCCGGTAGTTTCTGTAGGAACCACCAGTACCAGGACGCTTGAATCACTGTATTATATAGGTGCCGGTATTATCGAGCATGGGTGCATAAGAGAGGTAGAGCAATGGGCACCTTATGAAAAAGATTACGGCTATTCGCTGAAAGAATCGTTGAGTGCCATATATAACTATATGGAATCCAATAATATGGGTTCATTTACTTCAAGGACTAGAATAATCATAGTTCCGGTCTACAGGCCAAAGGTCGTTGATATTCTTATTACCAACTTCCACCAGCCTCAAAGCACTTTGCTGCTTCTGATAGGCGCATTTGTAGGCGACAACTGGAAAAGAATCTATGATTATGCCATGTCGCACGGTTTCAGATTCTTAAGCTATGGTGACAGTTCCGTTCTTTTCAGGGAAAGATAGCAGGCGCAGTATTTGTCTTGCCCAGTTGGCCATTAGGGGACCTGTACCGTCAAGGTGAGGCATTATATTGTATATCATCTGTATGGCCGTGTCATAGTATTTTATTTTTCCCGTAATTTCAAACAGAGAGATAAGCGCCGAGCACATTATGGAGTTTGCACTCGGCCTTATGCCGTCAGTATTGGATTCACGTCCGAGTACAGGGATTTGTTTTTCGCACGATATGCGGCTTTTTTTGAACATTCCGTTTTCGCGGCAGTAGAAATTTCCGATGATGTCGCCGCATAGTTTTTCCGCCTTGTCCAGATATCCTCCGAATCTGTCTGGTGAATTTCTGTATAGTGAAATGAAGGCCCTGAGCAGATTTATATAGTCCGACAGGTCGCCTGCATAATACGGGTTTCTGGTATTCATGTATCTGAACAAGGAATATCCAGTTTTTTCATCATGGAATTGTATGTCGATGTGACGCAGTATCTTTTCTGCGGATTCAGGCATATCTGGCATGAACATGGCCATTATGCAGTTGTATGTAGTCGATATCCTGTTGTCCCTGATAAGTCCGTCATGTGTTTTGCGTATTTTTTTCAGCCGTTTCAAGGTGTCTTTGCACATCGTGACGGATTTGCGGCTGTTTCTCGGAAGCTGCGGAATATTGTTGCCGATGTCCGTTTTCATGCATAATGTTTCTGCCACACTTTTCCAGTCCTTTCCGAATTCTTCCCGTAGTTCCTCCATGCTTATGTGGTAATAACTGTTGTACCGGTCATATCCTGACAGAGTGGTGCCGTTTATGAAAAAACCGTCTCCGGTACTGAGTTCTTCGATGATGAAGTCGCGTGTCTTTATAGAAAACGCATGGTATTCTTCCTTACCAGTTACTTTATATAATTCGTATAAAACCCTTGCATACATCATGTTGTCAAGTATGCTTTTTTCGAAAAGCGGGTATTTGCAGGAAAAATCCTCGCTTCTGTTGAAGAATCCTCCTTCTATGGGGTCATACATCGGAGAGTACAGGACATTGTCCATTATGTATCTGACGAAGTCTATTGTATCCCTGTCGTTTGTTGACTTGAAGTACTCAATGAGGTAAAGCAGGGCTCCTGCCCTGAGTCCAAATGGTTTAAGGTCGTCAAAATACCCTTTATAGTTTCTGAAAAAGCTCTTCCATCCGTCAGTATACCGTTTAAGCAGAGAGAAGCTTATGTTTTGCGGGGGTTCCTTTTTTATGATTATGCCTGTTTTCATCAGTGCGGCTGTCAATGCTGATGCCGCTTCTTCAAGGGCGTTTCTTTTGTTTATGTACAGGAAAACTACATTTTCAAGGAATGACAGCATTTCTTCTTTACCGCATTCGGGTATGGCTGCGAACGGTCTCATATCAGGAAGAAAGAATATGCTCATGCCGGGGCTTTGCGCTGTTCCGTTCATTTTCAGTATGTCGCATGCAAGAAGCAATACTTCCGGGTTGTCTTCCATATCGGCTGCCACAGGAATAAAATATCTGTTCAGAATATTGCATACAGGTCCATGAGTGAAAGTTTCGAGCGCATTGTTTCTGGACATGGTATTACCGTATGAGCCAATATGCATGAAGACAGGCTTGTCTTCACAATGTATCCTTTTTACAGTAGAAACGTCCAGTATTGACCATCCTATCGGAGTTTTTCGGAGTTCTTCTGCAAACAGTGAAAGCCTTGTACTGTTTTCAATCATGGTTTATTGTTTGTTTTAAATCCAAATTGTATAAATTTACAAAAATTATCTGGAAATTGCATCTATATATGAAAGGATATTATAAAAAAGCAGTGTATTCCGTACTGTTATTATGCATAACAATATATTTTACATTTGGTTCACTGTATTATTCGTCGCCTTTCCGTCCCGACGGGGGTTTTTCGGCAGACAGTGTTGCTGTCACGCTTAAAACCGTTTCCATGGAACCGCATTCCATGGAGCATCCTGAGGCGAGGGAGCGTGTGAAGGAGTATCTTGTCTCAAGACTGGAAAAATACGGAGCTGAAGTTTCCGTATTGCGTTATGATTCCGTTCCAGACAAGGTTGCCGGGCTCACTTCTGTATCCGATGTTTATGCCGTTTTAGAACCTGATGGCGTAGAGCCGGAGTCCTATTTAATGTTTGTTGCCCACTATGATTCCCGTTTTGCACAGGATGTGAAAGGTGATACCGTTTATTCCCGGGGAGCGGCAGATGACGGATATGGACTTGGTGTAATACTTGAGTTGGTTAGAACATCTCTCATGTTTTCAGATGAATGGAAGAATGGTTTAAAGGTGCTTTTTACCGATGCGGAAGAAACCGATCTGACTGGAATGCGTATGGCATGGGAAAAGGACAGAGGCATATTCGACAAGGTGGCGTTTTTGTGTAATGTGGAAGCGAGAGGTGTGAAAGGTCCAGCGCTTCTGTTCGAAACATCGCGCGGAAACGACAGGCTTTTGGATCTGTATTCGGAGGCGTCGTGTCCGTATGCCTATTCGCTTACGGCTTCAGTTTATGAGCGTATGCCGAATTTTACGGACTTCTCGGTTGTAAAGGATGATATCCCTGGTTTGAATATATCCGTGATAGACAATCTGAAGTATTATCATACCGACAAGGACAGATATGAAAACATATCTTTGAGGTCAATCGGACATTACGGCTCTCAGCTGTATCCTGTGATGAGAAAGTTCCTTACTGACGACATTTATTCCGATGTGCGTTTTTTCAGATCGGAAAAGGATATGGTTTACTTTACGTTACCGGTTGCCGGAATGTTCCGTTTTACGGAGAGAGGCTGGATTGTGGCGAATGCGGTCGTTATGCTTCTGGCTTTGTGGGCGTTTGTTGCATATTCGAGACTTTATGCCGGGTGGAAAAATTTCTGGATACTTTCTGCCAAACTTCTCTGTTTTGCTGTCGGCAGTGCAGTTGCGGGAACACTTGCGGCGTATCTGCTTGCCTTGGCAAACGGATTGGATTATGAACCGCTCTCCCTGAAATATGTCTCATATGACAATCTGTTCATAGTGCTGGCTGTGATCTTGCAGATATTATCATATGTGTATCTTTTCAGGGAAAGACGGGGACATGAAATGGTGAATCCGGTACTTTTCATGCTGTCTGTCATGGCATTTGCCATGTTTCTGGTGTTTAGGGAAAATTTCTTTTTTCTTCTTCCACTGTTTTTTTATTCTCTTGCTCTTGTGCTGTTCTGTTTTACAGGAAAAAGGATATGGTTTTACGCCTGCATGTTTTTCATGCTTCTCTTTGCAATAAGCTTCTACTATATATTCATAACCGCACTGACAATAGGTTCTCTCGGGATAATGTTGTTTGCAACTTCTTTCGTAACAGCTCCGGTAATATCTTCTCTTCGTTTTATTTTTTGTTCAAGCAGATATATTGACTAAATTTGCAGAATACTAACGCAGATAACCGATCATGGATTTAGAGAAGATAAACGAATCGTTCGAGAATATAAGGCCTTACATAGATAATGAGGTTTCTTCCGCATTGGCCAGAATTGCAGACAATGAGAATCTACGTAAAATTTCATCATATCTGTTTCCAGGCAAGGACGGATCCTATTTCAAGAATCTTCTGCTAGAATGCAAAACCGTGGATTCGTTCCAGGAGAAGGTCATGGCCGTGATTGTCAACAAGATACTTTCCGATACGGCAAGGAGTTTTACGTATAACGGTCTGGAAAACATATCGAAACCGCATCTTATCGTGTCAAACCACAGGGATATAACGCTTGATTCGGCAATAGTCCAGATAATACTTTTTACCAACCATATTCCTACTACCGAAATAGCGGTAGGGGACAATCTCATAACATCTCCGTTTATCGAGGATCTTGCAAGAAGCAACAAGATGATAAAGGTGATAAGGAGTTCTTCTCCAAGGGAGGTGTATTCTACATCGATAGTTCTTTCAAGCTATATAAGACATCAGGTTGCAAACGGTATAAGTTCGGTATGGATTGCACAGAGGAACGGAAGAACCAAGGACGGATACGACCAGACGGAACAGGGACTGCTCAAGATGTTCGATATGAGCGGAAGCGGCGATTTTGTGTCTGATTTCGAGTCTCTGTCAATACTTCCGGTCTCCATATCATACGAATATGAACCGTGCGATCTTTTGAAGACAATAGAACTTTACATATCAAGACGCCGCAAGTACGTAAAGGCAAAGAACGAAGATCTTAACAGTATTCTTACCGGTGTAATGCAGTTTAAAGGCGGCATACATATAGAATTCAACAAAACGGTGGAAAGGGCGGATCTTGAACCTCTTGCAGGCATGGACAAGAATGAGAAATTCAAGGCGCTTGCATCCATAATAGACAGCAGGATCGTCTCTTCATACAGACTGTGGAAAAACAATTATATAGCTTACGATATGTTGAAAGGCGGAAGCAGGTTCTCGGACAGATATACCGAGGCTGAAAGAGCGTCATTTGAAAGCTATATGAAGTTTAAGCTTGCCGATACAGAAGGCGACGGGACTGAAATGGAGGAAATATTCCTTTCCATATATGCAAATCCGATAATAAACAAGGAATCCATGGGCTTCGAAGTATAGCTGTCGTATTCCTTGTATCAATGTAAAAAAGTAGTAAAAATCCCTCCCTTATACGCTCGCAGGAATTTTCCGGTAGCCATAAATTCCGGAAAATCCCTGCGGGTGTAAGTAATAAGTAAGTTTTGTTATTGCTCGTTCTTGACATGTACGTCCATCTGAGGGAACGGGAACGAAAGTCCGGCCTTAGGAATTTCCTTGTATATTTTCTCGTTGATATCGTAGAACAGTCCCCAATAGTCTTCTGACTTGACCCATGCTCTGGCTACGAGTGTTACGGCGCTGTCGTCAAGGGAATTTACGGCTGCAAACGGTTTTGCCGGTTCCTTAAGTACTCTCGGGTCGGAATCCAGTAAGTCTAGTATCGTCTTTTTTGCTACATCCGTGTCATCTCCGTATGATATGCCGATCTTCCAGTCGCATCTTCTGATACCCATGCTGGAATAATTGTTTATTATACCGTTTACAAGGTTTCCGTTCGGAATTATTATCAGTTTGTTGTCGGGTGTCGTGATGCTTGTAGTAGTGATGTTTATGGCCTTGACAGTACCGGAATAGGACTGTGCATCGATAAAGTCTCCTACTTTGAACGGTTTGAACAGCAGCAGCATTACGCCTCCTGCAAAATTCTGCAGCGTACCGCTCATTGCCATACCTATGGCTACTCCGGATGCAGCAAGCAGTGCGGCGAACGAAGTAGTGTTTACTCCCAATGCACTTATCGTTATGATGATAAGTATGACTGTCAGCGATATGCTGATGAAACTATTAAGGAAGGAGGCAAGTGACGGGTCGATTTTCCTTCTCGTGAATACCGAACGCGTCATTTTGTTTATCCTTTTTATAATCCAGGCTCCGATAACATATATTACGATGGCGGCAAGTATATGCAGCCCGAATTTTACAGCGTTGTCCAACAGCTGCGTGATTATGTCTTCAAAAGACAGTGATGATAGTTTTTCTATTCCTGCCGCAAGTTTTTCAGGACCGGTGGCAAGAGTGTCCTTGGCATTTTCGGCAATCTTCATTGTGTCGGCATTTGCGGTGGCGGCCAGCTGGCCTGCGTTCAAAAAAAATCCTGTCATGACGATATTTTTATTTTTACACATTAATAACAATCAGGTAAAGTTATTGTTTTACAGATGCGGTCTGTATTATCAAATGCAAATATACAAAATATGAAGTGAGAAAAGCGTTTTGCCTTCTTTTATGATTCGAACTATTTTATTATATTTGCAAAATGATGATTTCCGTTTAAAATTTTGTATTTTATGGCATGAAAACGGATAAAATGAAATTAAAAGTAATACAATGGCTAAAATTATCACTTTAAAGGATGCCGTCACTTTAGTTAAGGACGGCATGACAATCATGGTAGGCGGATTCCTTTCTGCCGGAGGTCCAAAAGATATAATGGATGCAATTGCAGAATCAGGAGTCAGGGATCTGACCTTAATCTGCAATGATACGACATTCCCTGACAAGACTCACGGCAAGCTGATTGCCAACAGGCAGGTCAAGAAGGTGATATGTTCGTACATCGGAGCCAATCCTCTTTCTATCGAGCAGATGAATGCCGGTGAACTTGAGATAGAGTTTTCTCCACAGGGTACTTTGGCTGAAAGAATAAGGGCTAAAGGTGCCGGTCTTGGCGGTGTTCTCACTCCGACAGGTATAGGAACCGTAGTTCAGGAAGGAAAACAGGTGATGGAAATTGACGGAAAGGAATATATCCTGGAAAAACCGCTTTCCGCGGATCTTGCGATAATAGGCGCTTCCGTTGCCGACAAGAAGGGCAATCTTTTTTACAGGGGTACCACACGCAATTTCAATTCCGTGATGGCAACTGCAGCCGATGTGGTGATAGTTGAAGCCGAAAAACTTGTTGAAACAGGAGATATACAGCCCGAGCATGTACATACGCCGGGTATTTTCGTGGATTATATATATACAAGATAGAAGTTTATACAAATATAGAATTTGCTATGGATAATAAGGTTATTATAAGAATGAGAATGAGTTCTCATGATGCACATTACGGCGGAAATCTTGTTGACGGAGCCAAAATGCTGCAGCTTTTCGGTGATGTGGCTACGGAACTGCTTATAAGGCAGGATGGGGACGAAGGTCTTTTCAAGGCATATGACAATGTGGAATTCATGGCTCCAGTATATGCGGGTGACTATATCGAAGCCACGGGTGAGATAGTGAATATAGGAAATACTTCAAGGAAGATGGTTTTCGAAGCCAGAAAGGTGATTGCTCCAAGACCGGACATTTCTCCTTCTGCAGCCGATGTGCTTGAAGAGCCTGTAGTGGTATGCCGTGCGAGCGGAACCTGTGTCACTCCCAAATCATGCCAGAGAAAATAATGTTGAATCTGTAAATCGGAAACGCAAGATGGAAAAACTTATAATTACAGCCGCGATCTGCGGTGCCGAAGTGCTGAAAGAGCATAATCCAGCCGTACCTTATACTGTCGAAGAGTGTGCGAGGGAGGCCAAATCGGCATATGATGCCGGAGCAAGCATCATACACCTGCACGTCAGGGAAGATGACGGAACCCCTACACAGAGCAAGGCTAGATTCAAGGAAGTGATAGATGCCATCAGGGCAGTATGTCCTGATGTTATCATACAGCCTTCGACAGGAGGAGCTGTCGGAATGTCGAATGACGAAAGACTGCAGCCTACCGAACTTCTTCCTGAAATGGCTACACTGGACTGCGGTACATTGAATTTCGGTGGAGACGACATATTCGAGAATACTGAAAATACAATCAAGTATTTCGGGGACAGAATGATAGAGCGCGGAATCAAACCAGAACTTGAAGTGTTTGACAAGAGTATGATAGATATGGCATTGAGACTGCACAAGAAAGGTCACATAAAGTCTCCAATGCATTTCGATTTCGTCATGGGAGTCAATGGTGGAATAAGCGGAGAACTCAGGGACTTCGTATTCCTGAGAGGCAGCATTCCTGCAGACGCTACTTATACGGTGGCAGGTGTGGGCAGATATGAATTCCCTCTTGCAATGGCTGCTATCATTGACGGCGGACATGTGCGTGTGGGATTCGAGGATAATGTATATCTCTCCAAGGGAGTCCTTGCCAAATCAAACGGAGAACTTGTTGAAAAAGTCGTAAGAATGGCCAGAGAAATGGGCCGTGAGATAGCTACTCCTGAAGATGCGAGAAGAATTCTCGGATTGAAAAAATAGGGAAAAATTGAAACAATAAATAATGACAATAACTAAATAATTATTTACAAATATGAAACACGGGAACAAATACGGTTTACACAGAGTAATCGAACCGAAAGGTGTACTGCCACAGCCGGCAAACAAGATTGACAACAATATGGATGAAATCTATGACAACGAGATTCTCATAGATGTACAGACACTCAATATCGATTCTGCAAGTTTTACCCAGATAGAGCAGCAGGCAGGCGGTGACAAGGCCAAAATAGCGGAAATAATGCTTGACATAGTCGCAAAGCAGGGAAAACACAGAAATCCGGTTACAGGTTCAGGCGGAATGCTTTTGGGAACCGTTGAAAAGATAGGCGACGCCCTGATAGGAAAGACTGACCTGAAAGTGGGTGACAAGATTGCAACACTTGTTTCACTGTCGCTTACTCCGCTCAGGATAGATAAAATCAAGGACATCCGTCCTGACATAGACCAGGTTGATATTGACGGAAAGGCCATATTGTTTGAAAGTGGAATTTATGCGAAGATTCCTTCAGATATTCCTGAAAACCTCGCGCTTTCTGCTCTTGACGTGGCTGGTGCTCCTGCTCAGACCGCTAAACTTGTTAAACCTGGAGATACGGTACTTATCATAGGTGCAGGCGGAAAGTCAGGCATGCTCTGCTGCTATGAGGCAAAGAAACGTGCAGGTGTTACAGGAAAGGTAATCGGTCTCTGCCATAGCGAAAGAAGTACAAAGAGACTTCAGGAACTCGGATTCTGCGATTATGTTTTCTCTGCAGATGCTACACAGCCTGTTCCGGTTCTTGAAAAGATCGAGGAACTTACAGATGGCAAGATGTGCGACATTACCATAAACAATGTGAATATCCAGGATACGGAGATGACATCCATCCTTTGTACTAAAAATGACGGGGTGGTTTATTTCTTCTCTATGGCTACAAGTTTCACGAAGGCTGCACTCGGAGCTGAAGGCGTAGGCAGCGACGTTACAATGATTGTAGGTAACGGATATACCAAAGGACATGCTGAAATCACCCTTCAGATCCTGAGGGAAAGCGAAAAACTGAGAAAAGTCTTTACCGAACTATATGCATAGTCATGCATAAGCACGGATGCAGATTCGGCACTCACAGAGTGCTGTCGCCGGCAGGGACATTGCCCCAGCCGGCTTTAAAACTGGACAACGACATGGAAATCTACGACAACGAAATGTTGATAGATGTCCATACGCTAAACATAGATTCGGCCAGTTATACCCAGATACGCAAGGCATGCGGAGATGATGCTGAAAAAATGAAGGAAATGATCCTTTCCATAGTATCAGAAAGGGGCAAGATGCAGAATCCTGTGACGGGTTCCGGCGGGATGCTCATAGGTACCGTAAGGGAAATGGGTCCGAAATTCCCTCATAACAACAAGGTAAGGCCTGGAGACAAGATAGCGACGCTTGTGTCGTTGTCCCTTACACCTCTCAAAATAGAAAAAATTGTCAATCTGGTACCGGATTCGGATCAGGTTGATGTCGTCGCACAGGCTATTCTGTTTGAAAGTGGCCTGTATGCGGTTCTTCCGGACGATATACCCGAGAAACTTTCCCTGGCGGCTCTCGATGTGGCCGGTGCCCCTGCACAGGTTGACAGACTTGTCACTGAAGGGGATATCGTGTGTATAATAGGAGGTGGCGGAAAATCCGGAGTCCTGTGCAGTTATCAGGCAATGAAGAACGTAGGTCCTTACGGTAAGGTCATAGTGGTGGAATATTCAGAAGAAAATGCTGCCAGAATCAGAAAACTCGGGCTTGCCACCCATGTCATAGTGGCCGATGCCACAAATGTCATGGACGTATACAGGCAGGTGATGACAATAACCGGAGGAAGAGGATGTGACGTCACTATCAATAATGTAAATGTACCTTCGACTGAAATGACATCGATCCTGATTACAAAGGGACAGGGTTGCGTATATTTCTTTTCAATGGCTACAAGTTTCACCAAGGCAGCACTCGGGGCCGAAGGGGTAGGTAAGGACATAAACCTTATTGTCGGTAACGGATATGCCAAGGGGCATGCCGATCTTACGTTGAATATCCTCCGCGAATCAAAGGCAATCCGTGAACTTTTCGAACAGATTTACGTGTAAACAGACAGATTATGACAGACAGAAGAAAAATATTGTTTCCTGAAGTTTCCGATGAGCAGTGGAACGACTGGAAATGGCAGGTGAGAAACAGAATAGAGACTCTCGACCAGCTTAAAAAATATATAAAACTTACCGAAGAGGAAGAAGAAGGCGTGCGTGAGTCCCTCAAGACGCTGAGAATGGCGATTACGCCTTATTATCTTTCACTTATAGATCCCGATAATCCTCATTGTCCGATAAGGAAGCAGGCCGTTCCTACAATACAGGAAACGCACAAGGCAGATGCCGATTTGCTCGATCCCCTGCATGAAGACGAGGATTCTCCAGTTCCTGGACTTACACACAGATATCCGGACAGGGTTTTGCTTCTTATAACCGATATGTGTTCAATGTATTGCAGACACTGTACAAGAAGAAGATTCGCCGGACAGAAGGATGATGAGTCACCTAGTGACAGAATAGAGCGTGCAATAGAGTATATCGCAAAAACTCCGCAGGTAAGGGACGTGCTCCTGTCAGGCGGGGATGCCCTGATGGTAAGTGACAGCCGTCTCGAATATATAATTTCCAGGCTACGCGCCATACCTCATGTCGAAATTATCAGAATCGGTTCAAGAACTCCGGTAGTATGCCCTCAGCGTATTACGGACGATCTTGTCAATATGCTGAAGAAATATCACCCGATATGGCTGAACACGCACTTCAATCATCCTAATGAAGTGACTCCGGAGGCAAAGGCCGCATGTGAAAAACTTGCTGACGCCGGAATCCCGCTCGGAAACCAGTCGGTTCTCCTCCGTGGTGTAAATGATTGTGTAAATGTAATGAAGAGACTTGTACACAAGCTCGTAATGATGAGGGTAAGACCTTATTACATATATCAGTGCGACCTATCAATGGGACTCGAACATTTCAGAACTCCTGTTTCAAAGGGCATTGAGATAATCGAAGGTTTACGCGGACATACTTCCGGATATGCAGTGCCTACGTTCGTCGTGGATGCACCAGGTGGAGGCGGAAAAACCCCTGTAATGCCTAACTATGTCATTTCACAGGCTCCAGGCAAGGTCGTATTGAGAAATTTCGAAGGCGTAATTACTACATATACTGAACCTTTGGACTATGTCAACCATTGCGAATGCGAAGACTGCAAGGCCAATGAACCTGTAGAGGGTGTATCTTCACTCCTCCGGGGACAGCGTATGGCTATAGAACCTGAAGTGCTCATGAGGCACCAGAGGTCCGGACACAGCAAATAGAATACGTATGCCGTTTATTGACAGGATACTGAAATGCAAAAGCCTATCAATAGTAGGTATGGAAAAAAATACGGGGAAGACCGAGGCGCTCAATTATATCCTCGGTCGTCTTCCGTCTCCGCTTAAGGTATCCGTTACGTCAATCGGTATAGACGGTGAAAGGGTGGACCAGGTGACAGAAACGGCCAAGCCGGAAATATATCTGAAAAAAGGAATGATTTTCGGAACAGCAGAAAGGTTTTACAGATCAAGGATGCTTGTTTCTGAAGTGCTGGACGTAGGTTTCGAGAATACTTCGATGGGAAGGATTGTTACGGCTGAAGTCGTATGCGGAGGAAAGGTCCTGATTTCGGGTCCGTCTTCGGCAGCCGGCCTCGAAAGGTGGAACAAATCACTTGACAGATACGGTGTGTCTCTGAAAATTATAGACGGAGCTTTGTCAAGATTGAGTTCTGCTTCTCCGGCAATAAGCGAAGCCATGATTCTGACAACCGGCGCCGCCTTGTCAGCAAATATTGATACCCTTGTCTCAAAGACCTTATTTACAGTAAATCTGACATCTTTACCTAAAGTACCTGATCATGTGTATTCCGGATTCAGGAATTGTGAAGGAGGTATCTGGACAATGTCTGCCGGAGGGCAGGTCCGAATGCTCGAAATGCCATCGTCATTTTCGGTCGACGCATTGGAAAAGACGGATTTTACTGATGTGGAATATCTGTATGTTTCAGGAGCTGTGACCGAGCGATTTTTGAACAAACTCAGGGGAGTGATGAAAGGAGGAATGCTGGTTGTCAGGGATTTTACAAGATTTTTCGTTTCCAGACAGGCTTTTGCTTCATTTATGCGTGCCGGAAACGGAATCGGGGTAATGAACAGAACAGAACTGCTTGCAGTGTGCGTGAATCCTGTTTCGCCTGCAGGTTTCGTGCTTGATTCCGACAGGCTTGTCGGTATGTTAAGGGAGAAAACAGATGTCACGGTTTGTGATCTGAGAAGAATATGATGGATTTGAAAGAATTTAAATATTACCTGGATATGCCTTGCGGTATCAGATACATGTTTGATACCCTGGATACCTCGTCTACTTTTTCCAAGCGTTTCATGTCGGAAAAAAGAATTATGACCGACGCTGTGGAAATTGAAGCATATTACAGGATACTCGGGGCTTATCTTGCTCTTGATCCTGCATCAGGAGTATTGCATGATGTTTCTGTCAAACTATCAGGAATCAGAGATATAAGGAATACCATTTCACGTCTGGCTTCAGGTACTGTTCTTGACGATGTGGAACTTTTCGAGATAAAGTCGCTTGCTATCCTTAATGAGGAAGTACGGCTTCTTCTCAAGGATTTTCCATATAATTCCCTTCCTTCTTCGGAAACAGTCCTTGCCATATTGGACCCGTCCGGAAACAGGGCCCTTTCATTCTATATATATGATTCGTATTCGGAGGAACTCAGGGCTGCAAGAAAACGACTTTCATCTTTGGATGAAGGAGAGGAACATGATCGTGCCTTTGCCGAAGTCCTGTTGATTGAAGATTCTGTAAGGAAAAACTTATGCAAGTCATTATCAGTTAATTCGGACGTGTTATCCAAATCACTGCATGAACTTGCGGACATCGATGTTTTCATTGCAAAGGCAAGGCAGATAAGAACGCTCGGTCTGTGTTTTCCGAGGGTTTCCGACAGATGTATGACTGTATATAAGGGTATGTTCAATCCAAAGGTAAGATCAGTGCTTGTTGAAAAAGGAAAGGTGTATGTACCTGTGGATGTAAAATTCGGCAGGGAAACAGTTTCCGTAATAGGGGCGAACATGGGGGGAAAGACGGTTGCAATAAAGACCGTGGCGCTTAACCAGATTCTGTTCCAGTACGGTTTCGGTATACCGGCATTTGAAGCCGAAGTCGACATAAAGAATGATATTCTGCTTTCCATTGGTGATGAACAGAATGATTCTGACGGTTTGTCATCATTTGCGGCAGAAATGAAGAGTATTGACTTAATAATCAAAAAAACAGATAAATATGGGCCGGTACTTGCAGTAATAGATGAGCCTGCCAGAACAACTAATCCGGTAGAAGGGACTGCTCTTGTCGAAGCTCTGGTGACAAGACTTAGGGATTCAGGATCATCGGTGCTGCTTACTACACATTATAATATAAAGAATGACAGGTGCCGGAGATACAGGGTTAAAGGTTATAGAGACGGCAGAATGGATTACAGACTGGAAGAATCCACATCCTCGGATGTGCCTATGGAAGCATTGGATATAGCGAAATCCCTGAGTATAGATACAGAATGGATAAATATTGCCGGACTTTTATTAAATTAGTATGATTTTTTAATTTTTATAAAGAGATGCAAAGTAAATTGGGTTTAGATTTCGGTAAGGTCGCGTATGCCAGAAAGTTGGCCAGGAATATAGCCGACGGCGTACAGACTTTCGTGGAGTCCTACACTACTGTAGCTGTGGAAAGGACTCTTTGCAGGCTCATGGGAATAGACGGGGTTGATGAAAATCAGGTCCCGCTGCCTAATGTACTTGTGGATGAATTGAAAACTAAGGGGGTTCTTGGCGAGGGTGTTCTGTTTTACCTCGCAAATGCAATGATTCAGACGGGGCTTACCCCTCAGGAGATTGCACAGCGTGTTGCTGACGGAACTCTTGACATAACCAGAATAGAAGTCTTTGATCTCGAAAAGCGGGAAGCTGCTCTTAAACCGGTAATAGAAGAAAGTTTAAGCCGCATACGTGCAAGAAGACAGCGTCGTGAAGAATATCTCAGGACTATCGGAGAAGGGCCCAAGCCTTATCTTTATGTGATAGTGGCTACAGGAAACATCTATGAGGATGTTGTTCAGGCTGAAGCTGCTGCAAGGCAGGGGGCTGATATAATAGCTGTAATCAGGACAACGGGGCAGAGTCTGCTTGACTATGTGCCATATGGGGCGACAACAGAGGGATTTGGAGGTACTTTCGCCACACAGGAGAATTTCAGGATAATGAGATCTGCTCTCGACAAGGTAGGAGAAGAAGTAGGACGATATATACGTCTCTGCAACTACTGTTCAGGGCTATGTATGCCTGAAATTGCGATAATGGGAGCTTTTGAAGGACTTGACGTGATGCTCAACGATGCATTGTACGGAATTCTTTTCAGGGATATAAACATGCAGAGAACACTGATAGACCAGTATTTCTCAAGGATAATCAACGGTTTTGCAGGTGTCATAATCAATACCGGAGAGGACAACTATCTGACTACGGCAGATGCTTATGAACAGGCACATACCGTTCTTGCTTCCGATATTATCAATGAGCAGCTCGCTCTCCTGGCGGGACTTCCGGAAGAACAGATGGGACTCGGACATGCGTTCGAAATGGATCCGATGCTTGAAAACGGTTTCCTTTATGAACTCGCACAGGCGCAGATGACAAGGGAGATATTTCCGAATGCTCCGCTCAAGTATATGCCTCCTACCAAATTCATGACAGGTAACATATTCAGAGGCCATATTCAGGACGCCCTGTTCAATATGATAGGTATCTGGACGAATCAGGGTATCCAGCTTCTTGGAATGCCTACGGAAGCAATACACACTCCGTTCATGTCAGACCGTTTCCTTTCCATTGAGAATGCCAAATACATATTCAACAATATGAGAAGCATCGGTGACGAGGTTGAATTCAAGGAAAACGGAATCATAAGGAACAGGGCAAAGAAAGTGCTTGACGATGCAACTTCTCTTTTGGAAAAACTGAATGAGGAAGGTTTGTTCTCGGCTCTTGAAAAAGGAATTTTCGGAGATGTAAAAAGACCGAAGAACGGAGGAAAGGGTCTTGACGGTGTATGCGGAAAGGGTTCAAACTATATGAATCCGTTTGTAAAACTAATGAAAGGAGTAAAATAAAATGAGCGGCGGATTATATTCAATGGAGGACAAGGATTTCGACAAAACCCTTGACCTGACAAAAGTCAAACCATACGGAGATACAATGAATGACGGCAAGGTGCAGTTGAGTTTCACACTGCCTGTGCCTGCTGGCGACGAGGCAGTCGAGGCTGCCAGACAGCTTATCAGGAAAATGGGGCTTGAAAACCCTCAGGTGGTGTTTTTCAAGGAACTTACTCCTGGATTTACCTTTTTGAATTGTTACGGCAGCTGTACTCATACAGTGGACTATTCCGGTATACATGTTCCTAAGGTCGAAACCAGTGTGATGGACATGCACGAGACAGACGAGTTCATAAGGACGAACATCGGACGCAAGATAGTAGTGGTCGGTGCGAGCACTGGAACGGATGCACATACTGTCGGTATAGATGCCATAATGAACATGAAAGGATATGCCGGGCACTATGGTCTCGAAAGGTATGAGATGATAGATGCGTATAATCTCGGAAGCCAGGTTCCGAATGAGGAGTTCCTGGCAAAGGCAATAGAACTCAAGGCCGATGCTCTTCTTGTGTCGCAGACTGTGACACAGAAGGATATCCATATACAGAACCTTACGGAACTTGTTGAAATGATGGAAGCCGAAGGCTTGAGGGACAAGATGATACTCGTGTGCGGAGGACCGCGTATAACGCATGAGCTGGCGAAAGAGCTCGGATACGATGCCGGTTTCGGTATGAATTCATATGCGGATGATGTGGCATCATATATAGTACAGGAACTTGTTTCAAGAGGAATGACCTCTTTAACCAAATAAAATCAATATTATGGATAAGAATCAGATAAGAGAGATAATTGCCAGAAGGGCAGCTCTGGAAATCAATGACGGTGATGTCGTAAATCTTGGAATAGGTCTTCCAACGGCCATTCCTTCATATTTGCCGGAAGGCATGGATGTTACACTTCAGTCTGAAAACGGATTGCTGGGAATGGGTCCTGCTCCTGCTCCTGGAGAAGAAGATCCGGATTATGCCAATGCAGGCGGCGGATACATAACCGCACTGCCTGGTGCTTCGGTATTCGGCTCAGAGGAATCTTTTACTATAATCCGCGGAGGTCATGTGAATGTGACTTTCCTTGGTGCACTGGAAGTCGATGAAAAAGGTAATCTTGCCAACTGGATGATTCCAGGCAAGAAGACTCCTGGTATGGGAGGGGCCATGGATCTTATCGTAGGTGCTGCAAAAGTTATCCTCACAATGGAACATACGGCAAAAGGAAACCACAAGATACTAAAGGAATGCCGTCTTCCACTCACAGCGGCAGGTCAGGTAAACAAGATAATAACTGAAATGGGTGTGATGGATATAACTCCAGCCGGTATCGAGTTAGTGGAAATAAATCCTGAATTTACCGTTGAGCAGGTGCAGGCAGCTACGGGAGCCACCCTTATAATATCACCGGATCTCAAACCGATGTTCTAGAACGGATACCGATATGGAATACAGATTCTTGAAAGTCCAGAATGACGGGAGGGGTATATTGACTCTTACTGTTTCCTCTCCTGCAACTCTGAATGCCTTGAATTCCGAAATACTCTCCGAACTGGAGGATTTTGTGGATTCTGTCTCTGCTTCATCTGCCCGTGTACTTGTCATAACCGGAGAAGGAAAGGCTTTTGTTGCAGGTGCCGACATATCCGAAATGGCCGGTCTTGACGAAAAAGGTGGTCTTGCTTTCGGAAAGCACGGGGCAAGGGTATTCAGAAAAATAGAATTGCTTGATATACCTGTAATTGCGGCAGTCAACGGCTTCGCCCTCGGTGGAGGCTGCGAACTGGCAATGTCGTGCGATATCCGTATCGCTTCGGCAAAGGCAAGTTTCGGGCAGCCTGAAGTGAACCTCGGCATAATACCGGGATTTTCCGGAACATACAGACTCAGCAAGATTGCAGGTCAGGCATATGCGAAGGAACTTATATTTACCGGGCGCCGCATAAAGGCTGAAGAGGCTTTCCGTATAGGGCTTGTAAGCAGGGTTACCGAACCTGAAGCTCTGATGGAAACCGCTTATTCAATTGCGGAGGAAATTCTCACAAGCGCACCGCTTGCCGTATCCTACGCGAAGAAATGTCTGAATGAAAATTATGATCTTGACTCCGAAGGGGCAATAGAACTGGAGAACAAATGGTTTGCGAAGTGTTTTGCTACCGGGGACCAGAAAGAGGGAATGTCAGCCTTTCTGGACAAGCGTGCTCCGGAATTCAAAAACAGGTAAAGTAAAGCAGACAATACCAGGACAATAAACAACAAAACAAAAACGAAAAGCAACAACAAAAAATATCCAACCATGAAAGTATGTGTTATCGGTACCGGTACAATGGGATCCGGAATAGTACAGGCTTTTGCACAGGCTAACATACCTGTAATAATGAAGAGCAGAAGCGAAGCAAGCAATGAAAAGGCCATTGCTAGAATTTCAAAATCCCTCTCGAAACTTGTAGAGAAAGGAAAAATAACCGAGGAATTCAAAAATACCACTTTGGCAAATATAACCGTTACTACGGATTATGCGGCGTGTGCCGACTGTGACCTTGTAATCGAGGCGGCTGTAGAGACTATGGAACTCAAGAAGGAACTGTTTGCCATGCTGGACAAACTTTGCAAGCCTGAAACCGTTCTTGCTTCCAATACTTCCTCTTTGTCAATTACTGAAATCGCATCTGCAACTGAAAGACCAGACAAAGTGATCGGAATGCACTTTTTCAATCCTGCAACAGTGATGAAACTTGTAGAAGTGATAAAGGGACAGAAAACATCGGATGAGGTATGTGAACGTATATGCGAGCTTGCCAAATCAGTAGGAAAAGTTCCTGTCAAGGTAAACGAGGCTCCAGGATTTGTGGTAAACAGAATACTTATTCCTCTTGTAAACGAGGGTATCGGAATTCTTGCGGACGGTGTCGCAACGAGGGACGAGATAGACGAAGCCATGAAATTAGGCGCCAATCATCCGATGGGACCTTTGGCTTTGGGTGACCTTATAGGTCTTGATGTATGCCTTGCGATAATGGAAGTACTTCACAAGGAATACGGAGACGACAAGTACAGACCTCATCCTCTTTTGAGAAAAATGGTGCGTGCGAATCTGCTCGGAAGAAAGACCGGCGAAGGTTTTTATAAGTATTAACAGATAAATATTACGATAGAATATGAATTTTGAATTGAACAAAACACAGGATCTGTTCAGGCAGATGATCCGTGAATTTGCGGAAAAGGAGGTAAAGCCTCTTGCTGCAGAAATCGACGAACAGGAAAGATTCCCGATTGAAACCGTCGAAAAGATGGGAAAACTGGGTATCATGGGAATTCCGGTTCCGAAACAGTATGGCGGTGCAGGCGGTGACAACATCATGTATTCGATTGCCGTTGAAGAACTTTCGCGTGTATGTGCAACAACAGGAGTTATAGTTTCTGCACATACATCCCTTTGCGTAGCCCCGATTCTCGAACACGGTACTGAAGAGCAGAAGAACAAATATGTCCCTAAGCTTGCATCCGGCGAGTGGATAGGAGCGTTCGGACTTACCGAACCGAATGCGGGAACGGATGCTTCGGCACAACAGACTACCGCTGTAGCGGACGGTGACGAATGGGTCCTGAACGGAAACAAGATATTCATTACGAATGCCGGTTATGCACATGTTTATGTAATATTTGCAATGACCGACAAATCTCTCGGAACAAAAGGTATTTCGGCTTTCATAGTTGAAAAGGATACTCCGGGATTCACTATCGGAAAGAAAGAGATGAAACTCGGTATCAGGGGTTCAGCTACATGTGAACTGATATTCGAGAACTGCCGTATACCTAAGGAGAATCTTCTCGGCAAGATAGGCGGAGGTTTTGCGATTGCCATGAAAACTCTTGACGGAGGCCGTATCGGTATCGCTTCACAGGCACTTGGAATAGCACAGGGAGCCATGGATGAGACAATAAAATATACCAAGGAAAGGAAACAGTTCGGCAAATCTCTGTCTTCATTCCAGAATACGCAGTTCCAGATGGCTGACCTCTATACAAAGGTAGAGGCCTCAAGACTGTTGGTACGCTCGGCTGCGTTCAAGAAAGACAAAGGCATTCCTTATTCTGCTGATGCGGCGATGTGCAAGCTTTTTGCAGCTGAAACGGCAATGGAAGTCACAACAAAAGCCGTACAGTTCCACGGCGGTTACGGATATACTAGGGAATACCCTGTAGAAAGGATGATGAGAGACGCCAAGATTACTGAAATATATGAAGGTACTTCAGAAGTTCAGAGAATGGTAATTTCAGCAAAAATGTTCAGATAATCACAACTAATTGAAATCGTTTAATATGAAAATACTGGTTTGTATAAAACAGGTTCCGGATACTACTGAAATCAAAATCAATCCGGTGACCGGGACACTTATAAGGGACGGCGTTCCAAGCATTATGAATCCGGACGACAAGGGAGGCCTCGAAGTGGCTCTCCGCCTCAAGGACGAGTTCGGTGCTGAAGTCACAGTGATAACAATGGGGCCTCCTCAGGCCGATGCCATCCTCAGGGAAGCCATGGCCATGGGAGCAGACAGGGCGATTCTGCTGACAGACAGAAAATTTGCCGGTGCAGATACATTGGCTACATCGAATGCCATTGCAGGAGCACTAAGATGTCTGGAATGGGATTTAATCGTGGCTGGACGACAGGCAATAGACGGGGATACCGCACAGGTCGGCCCTCAGATAGCAGAGCATCTTGACATACCTCAGATATCATACGTTGCCGATGTAAAATTTGATGGAAAGAAAACTTTCAGGGTAAAGAAGGAAACGGAAGACGGATATCAGATACTTGAGGTAGAATCTCCGTGTCTTTTCACAGTCCTTGCTTCTGCCGTAAAACCACGTTACATGTCAGTAGGCGGTATCGTGGATGTATTTGACAGGGAAGTTGAAATCTGGACTGCAGACAGAATCTCAGTCGAAGAGGAAAAGCTCGGCCTTAAAGGTTCGCCTACAAAAGTCAAGAAAGCTTTTGCAAAAGGACTAAAGAGTGCCGGAGAGGTGCATGAGATAGAACCAGAAGAAGCAGTAAACCTCATAATAAGCAAACTGAAAGAAAAATTCATAATTTAAAGGTAGCAGCAATGGATAAGACTTTATATAAAAACGTATATGTGTTCGTGGAGCAGAGAGATGGTGTTATTCAATCTGTTGCACTCGAACTTCTGGGCAAGGCAACCGAACTTGCCGCAGCTCTCGGTGAAAAGGTCGTAGCCCTTTTTCCAGGTCATGAAATCACATCACAGGCACAGACCCTGATAGAGTTCGGTGCGGATGAGGTTATATGCATAGACCACCCTCAGCTCAAACATTATATTACAGAGCAGTATTCTCAGGTAATATATCAGGCCATAATGACTTACAGGCCGAGTATTGTACTTTTCGGAGCAACAACAATAGGTCGTGACCTTGCTCCGCGCCTTTCCGCAAGGCTGAATACAGGTCTTACTGCAGACTGTACCAAGCTTGAAATCTCCGAAGAGAAAGAACTGCTCATGACCCGTCCAGCATTCGGCGGCAATCTTATGGCAACCATCGCATGCAGCGATCACAGGCCCCAGATGTCAACCGTACGTCCTGGTGTGATGCAGAAAATCCAGCGGGATCCTTCAAGGAAAGGTACCGTTACGGAAATGAAGCCTGAATTCAACGAATCCAAATTCAAAGTAAAGCTTATTGAAGATGTAAAGGAAGACAAGGGAATGATAGATATTTCAGAAGCAAAGATACTTGTTTCAGGAGGAAGAGGCGTAGGAACCCAGAACGGTTTCGATATGCTTTATGACCTTGCATCCGTCCTCGGTGCCGAGGTTTCTGCTTCAAGGGCAATGGTTGATGCAGGTGTGATAGCCCATGACCGTCAGGTCGGCCAGACAGGAAAGACAGTAAGGCCTGATCTGTATTTCGCAATGGGTATTTCCGGAGCTATCCAGCATCTTGCCGGTATGGAGGAATCAGAATTCATCGTCGCCATAAACAAGGACAAGTTTGCTCCTATATTCAAGGTGGCCGATGTCGGCATAGTAGGGGATGTCAAGAAGATTGTCCCTCTGCTTACTGAAAGGCTTAAAAAGGAGATAGAAAATAAGTAGTCTGTCTTTCAACTGATTATAACAGTCTGGAACATTTGTGTTATATACATGTTCCGGACTGTTTTTCTATAAAATACTTTATTTAAGCATATATTTTGCCGTGATTTTCTACCTTTGCCTTTGAAATAGAGTTCCATAATCTGTATGCAAGATAAAAAAACGTTTTTTGAGAAATGTTTCAATGACAACTTCGAAAGGGTGGTCTCTTATCTATATGTTTATTGCAAGGACAGGGAACTTGCCAAAAACATAACTCAGGATGCATTTGTAAAATTATGGGAGAATATGGACAAGATAGACATGTCCAGAACTGCTCTTCCGTATCTGATATCGGTTTCTAGAAATCTTCTTATAAACCATTATACCCGTTCATCGGTAAAAGACAAGTATTCAAGTTATATAATGGGGAGAAACAGGTCTCTCTCCCTGGAGGCTCTGGAATTGCAGACTACAGGCGTTGTATATTATGATGATTTGGGAGATGCCTTGAGAAAATCCATGAACCATATGACTCCGAAAGTCAGGGAGGCCTTTGAAATGAGCAGATTGAAGGGAATGAAAAATGCTGCGATTGCAGAGAAACTCGGGATTTCCGTAAAGGCTGTGGAGTTCCGTCTTATGTCAGCCATGA
Source organism: uncultured Bacteroidales bacterium (assembly GCA_949296645.1). Taxonomy (GTDB): domain Bacteria; phylum Bacteroidota; class Bacteroidia; order Bacteroidales; family UBA932; genus CALUPD01. The sequence goes on along the minus strand of CASFPH010000014.1, from coordinate 6,573 downwards.
GAATAATAAGGAAGGATCTTTCGGATTTTGTGGTTCCGTTAATCATATTGTCAATATTTGATTCAATATCATAGGGAATAGTGTAGGCTTTATTGTTATTTATTAAAAAGATCGGCATGAGAAAGGAAATACTGTTGAAATATATACATGGTGAATTGCCTGAATCCGAGCAGCGTATGGTTCTTGACTGGATAGACCAGAGCGATGCGAACCGTCTGTATTATCTCAATCTTCTGAATTCAGTGGCAGATTCGGAAATTTATTCGGCAAAAAACATCGTGGAGATTTCGGATTCGGAGAAAAGGGATTCATATGAAAGAATCAGGAAAGGAATCGAAATGAAAAACTCCAAGAAAAGACGTTTGTATAATTCCCGTTATTCCGGATATGCTGCTGCGGCAGCGATTGTCATATTGATTGCATTGAATCTGTTTCAGTTTTCTGAGAACAGGTCCGAAAAGGCGGCATATGAAAAATCCATGGCTGATTATGACGGAGAGATGGTGTACAGGACGGATAAAGGTGTCAAGGGTACGGTAACACTGCCTGACGGTAGTGTCGTTGAACTTAATTCTGATTCAAAGATAATTTTTCCTGAAAAGTTTTCACATGGGAAAAGGGAAGTATTTCTTGAAGGGGAAGCATTCCTCGATGTTGTAAAGGATCCTGAATGGCCAATGGAACTCATGACAGGAAAAGGAATGCAGATAACGGTACGTGGTACTAGATTCCATGTCAAGTCATATCCTGATGATGATTATGAAGAGGCAACACTTTTTTCAGGAGCGATAGATATCGAGAAAAAAGATACAAGAGGGAATGTTGTACTGAAGAAAAAAATGGTACCTCTTCAAACTATGAATATAAAGGATGATTTTGCCGTTGAATTACAGCAACCTGATAAAGCTATTGCTGATACATTGAAAAAAACGGCATGGGTAAGGGGAGAACTGTATTTTGACAATACCAAGCTTGATGAAGTATTCCGCATGTTAGAACGTTGGCACGGTCAGCGCATTGTCGTCGACGATACCACACTTTTCAAACATAGGTTCAATGCGTATTTCGGCTCGGAATCCATGGTTCAGATTATGGAGCTGATGAAATTTACGACGCCTATAGACTATCGTATCTCAGACAATGTCGTCTATGTTTCAAGACGAAAGACATCTTCCCGTTAACATATTTTTTTAATATTAATAAAAAAGTCACCTCTTCACTTAGGGGTGACTTTGTTCGTTATTGTTAGTAAAGCAAACAATAACTTAAATCAGTTTTTATGGAAAAACAAATTACTCAATGTATGAAAAGATGTATCAGGCGTCTTTTGCTTGTGGCTTTCGCTGCAGGATTTTCCATTTCGGTTTATGCACAGAGCATAAATCTTGACATGAAGAATGTCCCTCTTATCAATGTTCTCAATGAGATAACAAGGACTACAGGGTATAAATTCGTGTATTCCGACAACATGAATGCCGTACTTAGAAATCAGGTTACCGTAAAAAGCGACGGCGAAAAACTTACTGAGGTTCTGGATAAAATACTGAAAGGACTTGGTATTGCATATAAAATCGACGGTAAGCATGTCGCCATCAATTTTGCGGAAAAAGTCGCTGACCTAAGTATCAAAGCAAGCGAGGAAGTGGCAGGTCTTGTTAAGGATGAATATGATATGCCGTTGGCCGGAGTAGTGGTTTCCATTCGTAATAAAAATGAATATACCGTATCGGATGCCGGAGGTAAGTTTGTCTTGTCAACGGCTAAAAAGGGGGATGTTCTCGTATTCAGTTGTGTCGGATATTCTGAAAAGGAAATAGCGGTGTCTAACGCAGCAATGATTGTTGTCATGAGTGAAGACGTGCAGATGCTGGATGACGTGGTTGTTACCGGCTATCAGACAATAAGCAGAGAAAGAGCCACCGGTTCATTCATAAAGGTCACATCGGAAGATCTGGCAATTAAACCTGTTACAAATATTTCAGAAGCACTTGTAGGTATGGTTCCGGGTATGGTGGCAAATAATAACCGATTCGTAATCAGAGGTGTAGGTACATTGCAAGGACAGAATGACATTGATCCTTTGGTTGTTATAGACGGATTTCCTGTTCAGGGATATTCAAATGGTGCAGACCCTTTTGAAATGGTGAATCCTAACGATGTAGAGTCCATTACTGTTCTGAAGGATGCTGCCGCAACATCAATTTACGGTGCCCGTGCAGCTAACGGGGTCATTGTAATTACAACCAAAAAAGCCAAAAGTCAGGATAAGATAAACATCAATTTTGATGCAAGAGTTACTGTATCCAGCAAATATGACCTTGATTATTATATGGATTTTGCTGACGGGCAGACACAGCTTGATTATATGCTGCAGATGGAAAAGTATTCTACCATTTTTGATTTTGATCCGTATTCAGATCCTTCAGATCCGAAAATATATGTCCCTGAAATGACTAAATTGATATGGGAATATAAAAGAGGAGGGATGATTTCGGAAGCAGAGTTCAATTCGGGTATAGAGAGATTGATGGACAATGAAGGTAAATGGATTGACGACTATAATAAATATCTGTTCCAGAATGCAATAAGACAGCAGTATAATCTTAGCATAAACGGTGCCTCAAAAAAGAATTCGTATTATTTTTCAGCAGTTTACAATAGAGAAACAGGATCTTCCATAGGTGACAGTGGAAATAGAATTTTGCTTTCTTTTTCCGATACTTATAAAATTCTTGATAATTTATCGATATCTATGGGTATCACAGCCAACTACAGAAACAATACAGATAATGGTGTAGATGTAAGTTCGATATCGGATTTTACAACTCCTTTTACAAGATTGGTTGATGAAGAAGGTGATTATTTACATGTTCCTGCAAAAAGTGGCTGGAATGCATTAACGGTATATGAACCTATTTACAGGGAGAAGTATGAAGGAAAGGTTCCTGTAAGTTGGGAGTATAATCCAGCACAGGAAATAGAAAGACATAATTATACATCATCTACTATAGGAACCAGAATTCAGGGATCTATCGATTACAAACCGGTAGAATTTATAAATATATCTTTAAAAGGCCAGTATGAATCCAATAACAGCCAGTCAAAGAATGAATTATATGAAAACTCGTTTACAATAAGGGACTATGTCAACATGTATTCAGTACTGAATCCCACTACAGGAAATTATGATTCTCACTTCCCTTCAGGAGGACGTATTTCAAAATCAGGATCGCAATACTCGTCGTATAACATTAGAGGACAGATTGATTTCAACAAGACTTTTGCTGAAAAACACAATATAACCGCAATGCTGATAGGTGAAATGTCTTCTGCAACAACTGAAAATATACCATCATATACAGCGTATGGATACAATCCGATAACGAACGCGGTAATAACTACTACTGATTATATTAACCGGGTTGAATGTATATATGGATACCAGACTTATTATCCGTTTAGTGGTCTTGGAACTCTTTCTACGAGGGATGACAGATTCCTTTCTGCAGGAGCAAATTTTGCATATTCATATGATAACAGATACACATTGTCTGCAAGTGCCAGAAGCGATGCTTCGAATTTTATAGCAGATGATGTAAGAAAGAAGTTCTCCCCATTCTGGTCTGTAGGTTTTGTATGGAACGCCTCAAGAGAACGGTTTATGTCAGAAATAGACTGGATAGACGAATTGAGAGTGAGAGGTTCTTATGGAACAGCAGGTGTTGCTGCCGGTAAGAATTCTATGTCTACACTTACAACGGTTTCTACAAGGCCCGGTTCAGTCATATATTCAAATAATGAACCATATAATACAATCAGCTTGAAAGGTAACCCTACGCTTACATGGGAAAAATCAAGAACTATAAATGCCGGAGTGGATTTCTCTTTCTTTAAGGGTAAATTGTACGGAAGTGTAGAATATTACAACAGATATTCCTATGATGTCCTTGCACAGGCTTCGGTACCTTATATAGCACAGTCAACAGCAACTCTTACTTATAACAATGCGGCCATTCAGAACAGCGGTATAGAGTTGCAGTTAGGTTCAATGCAGAAAATAGCAGACAGAATAACATGGAAAGGGGATTTCAATCTTGCATATAACAGGAATATCGTAAAAGAGTATAATGTAATACCTACGTATCCAGGTGGGACTTATGTAGTCGGATACCCTATGTCTCCACTATGGGGATACAAACTCGCCGGCTATACCTCAGAGGGGCTTCTTAAACTTGAAGGAAAAGATGGTCAGGTCATAGATGTTGTCGACAGAGCATCAACACATTACTATGATATGCTTGAATCCGGACAACAGCCTGATGAAAATAACTGGATGAGGTATTATGGTACTACTGTGGCTCCTGTTAATATGGGATTTACCAATACTTTTGAGATATATGGTTTTACATTATCATTTATGATCACAGGTAAATTCGGGCATAAATTTTCATATAGTAACTCTATTTATCCAAGATATGGAGATTGCGGTTTGAGAAGTTTTGCCGCCGATGCACTTGCCATGGACAGAAGCGGATATACTGCAGGATACCATACTTTTCCAGTATTGAATGAAACAAATACGGATATGTTCAATGCCGGTTTCCTTTACGGATACTCAACTAATCTTTACAATTCTGCTGACTGGCATATCAGAAGCGCAAGCCATATAAGACTTAATAAAATATATGTAGGCTACAATCTCCCGTCGCATCTTTTCGACAAGGTAATGCTTAAGGGTATAAATGTCTATTTTGAAGCAAGTAATCTTGGAACAATCTGGATGGCAAATGATCTTGGGTATGATCCGGAAGCCATGCCAGGTTCACTCAAGCCTCTCAAGAATTATGTATTCGGTGTAAAACTCAATTTCTAGAACTATGCGTTTAAAACAAAAGAACATGATAAAGAAAATTTTCATATCACTGATTGTGGCAGGAACTTTGTCAGGATGCAGTTTTCTTGACGTGACACCTGACAAGGCCGGAAATGCAACAATATACCATATGGACCAGTTGGACGGTCTTATGGGAGATTATAGCCTTTATAATAGCTATATGTATCTTTGGAGTGACAATTTGTTCTATTCGGATGATGTAGAAGTTTCTCCATATTTCTATTCCAAGGTCAAGAACAATGATACTTATCTTGTCGCTACATGGGACCGTGATTTTGTTGAGAACGGTGGTACTGTCGATGCGTGCAGCAGGGATGGTTCTTTCGGTAAATTGTTCAATTTCAATACTGTTCTTGAATATCTGGACAAAGTGGAACAGACAACTCCGGAAATGAAGGAGCAGGTCAGGGGAGAGGCTTTGTTCGGAAGGGCGTATTATCATTTCTTTGCACTTGTAAATTATTGTAAATACGATATGTCTGCTCCCGGCATAGGATATAAGGATAATACCAATCCTCCTCCTACAGGTGTGCCTGCACGCCAGACCGTTGAATATACAGTAGGACGTATCCGCGATGATATAGCAGCAGCAAAGGAGGCATTGACAAAGGCAAACCGTACCAAGTTCGAGATAAAGAGAAACTTCAGGATAACCCTTCCTACAGTTTATGCTTTCGAGGCAAGACTTGAACTTTATCTCGGGAATTATGATGCCGCTTTTACTGCGGCTGACAATGCCCTGAAAGCATACAATGTGCTTGTCGATTTCAAGAACGACCCTATGTATGAAAGGACGAAGGTTCTGACTGTAAATGTTCTTGATGCAGAAGGCAATCCTACGGGTGAGACAATAGACTACCATGAAATGACGCAGCTTATGAATGAAGGGGATGAAGCTTTTACCAAATACGAAGAAATGTATCTGCCTCATAGAACGGACCTTTATTTTGCCAATAAAGGTATATCAATGTCGGAATCGCTTTATAATCTGTTCGACAGGGATAATGATGCAAGATGGTTGTATTTCTACAACAACAATTATCTGGTGTGCAAGGAAGCGGCTTTCAGCAGCAATGGATTCGATGTGGAGGAACAGGCTAACCTGAAAGAGTGGGAGAGACACACTTACCTGAGATTTGCAAATTCATATTCTTCAGGTAAATTCTTTATACTCGGTCCTACTACTGCAGAAATGTATCTTATCAGGGCAGAGTGTTATGCAAGAAAGGGAGAGACTGCCATGGCGAAGAATGATCTTGTGACACTTAGAAAGACAAGATTCATGAACGATGCATCCGCTTCCGACATAGACGGAACCCTTCAGGATGTTCTGGATGAAAGACGCCGTGAGTTTGCCGGTATCCTGAGATTCTATGACCTCAAGAGACTCAATTTCGGTGACAATGCGAATATTACCGTTACAAAGAAAAGACATTCTGATGTTCAGGACTTCAACAGTCCGGTTATAGATGTAACCCTTAAACCGGATGATTCGTTCTATGCAGTTCCTATTCCGGCAACAGAACTGATGCTTATGGGTTGGGAACAGAATGAATAATATAAATTGTATTTTACAGCAGTGAGGGTGACCCAAAAGCCAAGAGACTTTGAGGTCATCCTCTTTTTGTTGTATAGATCTCACAGGCTGCACTGCCGTATGTGGGAGAGTTTTTTTTAGG
>CASFPH010000013.1 GCA_949296645.1 uncultured Bacteroidales bacterium | reverse complement strand
GGTAGCTGCCAATTTACAGGGAGGATCGCAGAGTATTGCGGCCCTCCCTTTTTTTTTGTAAGTTTGTTGAATCTTCCTTTAAAAACCAGACTGTCCATGAACAGATTATCATTGATCGCTATTTTTTTTGCCGCTTGTGCCGGGGCTTTGCTTTTTTCATCCTTTACAGCTTCAGCCGAACGTTTGAATCGGATTGTGCCCGAGAAGGCAGGAATGTCGTCCGAAATGCTTTCTCGGATAGACAGTGTTGTAAATGGTGCTGTAGTTCAAAAAACAATTCCTGGTGCTGTGGTTGCCGTAGTGCGTGATACGAACTTGGTTTTTATCAAGGCTTACGGTTATAAATCACTTGTTCCGGATAAAGTGCCTATGTCAGAGGATGATATCTTTGATCTGGCTTCCATGAGCAAGTCTTTGGGAACGGCAATATGTTTTATGCAGCTTGTAGAGAGAGGCTACGTGCGTCTTTCAGATAAAGTGGAAAAATATATTCCCGGATTCGGTGCATTCAGGACAAAAGAGGGCAAAAGCTTTCCTGCCACTATTCAGGATCTTATGACGCATACTTCAGGTCTTCCTTCCTATGTCAATCCGCAGACATTGAAAGACAAGTATGGGAAAGCTGACAGAAATACGCTTTTGCGTTACATAAAGGAAGCTCCGAGAAAATTTGCCCCTAAAACGGATTTCCTGTACAGTTGTCTCAATTTCATAACGTTGCAATATATTCTGGAAGATATCATGAATACGACTCTTGCAGATTATGCGGGAGAGAATGTTTTTCTCCCGCTCGGACTTGAAAGTACAGCGTATGTTCCTTCGGGGCGTATGCTTGAAAGGACGGTTCCGACCGAGGTGCAGCCTGACGGACTGCCGCTTTGCGGAGTAGTGCATGATCCCCTTGCAAGAATAGTGAATGGCGGAATTTCAGGAAACGCCGGTCTTTTTTCGACTGCGGACGATATAGCGGTTCTGGCTGCGGCGTTGATGAATGGAGGAAGTTATGGCGGAAAGAGAATACTGGGTAAACTCACTGTCGGGAAGATGACTTCTGTTCCGGAAGACGTGCATGCACTCGGGCGTTCTTTGGGATGGGATAACTATTCGGCATATTCTTCAAACAATGGTGATATTTTCCCTTACGGTACGACATATGGTCATACAGGTTATACAGGGACATCAATAGTTGTGGATCCTGTTAATAAGATTGCTGTCATAGTTCTTACCAGCAGGGTGCATCCTGAAGACAAGGGGAGTGTTGCAGAATTGAGGGCTGTCGTGTCTAATATAGTTGCGGGTTCACTGGAAAACTAATTCGGACGTGCTTATTATCAGGTAAGCGCACGCTTCATTGTCCGGTATTATCCTTATGGCTTCACTGCTATTTTCATTCAGTGTCGCCTGCCACCAGCGTGTCAACCTGATTCCGTCAGTAGGGTATTTAAGTCCCTCGCTGCTGAAACTTGTGGAATTGTCTGATGATATAATTGATATGGATGTTCCCAGAGGAGCCTTCACCGATATCCGTCCTTTCGCAGGATAAACATACGAATAATCGGAGGCTGCATATATTTTCCCGGGCTCTATTCCATTGTCCTCGAGATAATTCATAAGCAGAGACAGGTTTCCGAGTGTGTGGTCTGCCCTTTTTCCCATATTGGCGATGAATATTACGGTGTCGGGATTGAATTCTGATACGAAACGGAATGCTTTGGTCTGGTCATTTGTTTCCTGATCAGGTATATGAATTATCCTGTCCTTTAATTTTTCTTTCAGGTCTCCTTCAAGACTGTCCAGATCCCCTACTACATAGTCCGGTATCATGCCGTATTGTTTTACGAGTGTAGATGCAGCTCCGTCACAGGCAACGATCATGTCCATATGGTCAGTTATCCTGTCAAGGGAGGACGGAAATTCGCCGTTGCATATGATTGCGATTTTCATTTGTTTAAATGAAATGCTGGTTTTCAATATCTCTGGATCCAGCAAGAAAATCCTTTATATCCAGTCTTTTCTTGCCTGCAAGCTGAATGGATTTTATGCTTACTGCTCCGTCTGAGGTTTTTACGAGAAGCGTGTTTTTGTCAGGTCTGGAAATTTCACCGGGTTTCCTGTTATCCGGCATTCTGCCTGATGCATTTTCAGCTTCATATATTTTTGCGGTAGTGATGTCATTTTCTCCGCGTCTCATTTCCGAATAGGCTGCCGGATACGGTGAAAGTCCGCGTATTAGGTTTATTATCTCCTTTGTTTCTTTTTTCCAGTCTATTCTGCAGGTTTCCTTGGTTATTTTCGGTGCCGGTTTAAGCTCTGTTCCTGAAGACTGGACTTTCAGTGTGACGTCCCCTTTCAGTATGCAGTCTATGCTTTTTATTACAAGACTTGAACCCATGTCCATCAGCTTGTCATGAAGTGTTCCGAAATTGTCAGAATCTTTGATGCTGCATTTTTCCTGAAGTATTATGGCTCCTGTATCGATATCCTTGTCTATCATGAACGTCGTGACGCCGCTTTCCTTTTCCCCGTTTATTATGGCCCAGTTTATCGGGGCGGCTCCGCGGTATTGCGGCAGAAGGGACGTATGCAGATTGAAAGTGCCGAGCCTTGGCATTGACCATACGACTTCAGGCAGCATTCTGAATGCTACCACTACAAACAGATCTGCATGCAGCTGCTCAAGTTCTTTCAAAAAGGATTCATCCTTTAGACTTACGGGCTGCAGGACTTTCAACCCTGCGGAAACTGCATACTTTTTTACTTCGCTCTCAGTCGTTTTCAGTCCGCGTCCGCTGGCCTTGTCAGGCACGGTAACTACCGCACAGACTTCATGTCCGTTTTTTATTATTGCATCAAGAGGTCCTACCGCGAATTCCGGTGTGCCCATATATACTATCCTTGTCTTTTCCATCCTTGTACTATTTGCGACCGAAGAAGGCCTGTATTCTTTTTGTGAACTTTTTGATTTTGATTATATATGTGTCGGTATTGAACAGGGCCGAGTCCTTCGTGGATTTGTATGTCAGGAATATACCTATCGGAAGCAGGGCGAAAGTGGATACAAATGCTCCGATGAACGGGCTTATGACTCCGTCGTCGGCCAGTTTCTTGCCTATGATGTCTATGACCCAATAGTATACGAAAAACAGAACTGAAATTATCATAGGTGTTCCGAGGCCTCCTTTTCGTATTATGGCTCCGAGAGGTGCGCCGATGAAGAAGAAAATAAGACAGGCCATGGATAGAGAGAACTTTCTGAAACTTTCCACAATTGTCCTTCTGAGCGGGTAGGAGAAAAGTCTTGATTCCATTTCATATACATTGAACTGGCTTGCAGGGGAGCTTATTTTCTGGATAGCCCCTTTTACCGATTCTATTTTCTTTTCCAGAGGCAGCGAGTCGTACATTACGTAGCTGTCGAATCCCGAAGCAAGCCTTTTGTTGAACAGGGTGTCGAAATCCCTGCTATATTTCAGGTTTATGCCTCTTTTCAATTTTGCAAGCTGTGTGGTTATGGTTTCATTGTAACCGGTTGCCAGCGAGTCCTTGTCCTTTTTAAGCTGTTTAAGGTTCTTTGCCATAACCTCATTACCGTATCTGTTGTCATCCGTCCTTTCGAAAGCATAGTTTTCAAGAGGAATTACCACTTCCTGGTATGAGAAGTTTATTTTCTGGAGAGCAAGGGAAGTATCCCTGTATGTGAGGTTATTGGTCTCCTCATAAGTAGTCCCCTGGTAAAGTGAAAAGGCTACACCCTTTTTGTCATGGCTCAGTTTTATCATTCCAGAATCTGCTATTGTAAGGCTGACGTTGCCTTTTTCGGCAGTATGATTGTATACCATTATGTCGTACATCATCTGCGTACGTTTGTTACGTGAACCTACACGCATCGTATAGTTTTCTATTCCGTCATAGAATATGCCTGTCGGGATTTTTATCTCCTCTTTGGTTTTGTTTATGTCTTCCCTCAAGGTATAAATTTTCTGATAGGAAACCGGAATGAGATTGTTTGAAGCGAAGAATGCTCCTATGCTTATTATAGCCGCTACTATGATGAGTGGCCTGAGTATGCGCGGCAGTGATATGCCTGCAGCCTTGAGGGCAAGGAGTTCGTTGTTCTCTCCCAGGTTGCCCAAGGTCATTATCGAGGCAAGCAGTGTTGCCAGCGGAAGAGCGTACGGTATAAGAGTGGCGGAACCCCATGCAAGGAATTCCGCGATGATTTTGATTCCGAGCCCTTTGCCTACCAGCTCATCTATGTACAGCCATAGAAAATTCATCACGAGGACAAAAATGACAATGGAAAATGTCATTATGAACGGCCCCATGAAGGATCTTAGTGTGAAGCGGTCAAGTATTTTCAAAACAGGCCCTGTTGTTTTATTTAAGAATGATTTCCTCAAGTTTGTCGGCAGCACTTGCAAGTCCCTTCGTGTCTTTACCTCCTGCGCTTGCGTAGAAAGGCTGTCCTCCGCCTCCGCCCTGTATCAGTTTGGCGGCTTCCCTTATATCCTTGCCGGCATTGGCCCCTGCCTGAACAAGATCATCGGTATACATAAGTGCAAGGTAAGGCTTGTTTTCGAATTCGAAAGCTGCTGCGAATGCGGCATGTTCGACTTCGTTCCTGAGCAAGAATGCTATGTCCTTTACAACTTCAGGTGGGTATATTCCTCTTAGTGACAGGAAGTTTATGCCGTTTATATGTCTCATTTCCTCTATTATCCTGTCTTTTGTCAGAACAGCTTTTTCACGCATGGCTTCGTATATGGCCTTTTTGTATTCTTCGTTTTCGCCGATGAGTTTCCTTACAGTCTGTATCAGGTTCGGCGTGTTGTTGAACAGTTCCTTTATCTGTTTTATACTGTCTTCCAAATCTTCTATCATGCGTTCCGCATTTTCTCCGGTGACGGCTTCAATTCTTCGTACGCCGGCTGCTACGGCTGATTCTGATATTATCTTGAACAGACCGATATTTCCCGTGTTTTCAACGTGTGTACCTCCGCACAGTTCTACCGAATCTCCGAATCGTATAACCCTTACGGTTTCTCCGTATTTTTCGCCGAACAGTGCCATTGCACCCATTGCCCTGGCCTCATCTATAGGAACGTTTCTCAATTCCTTTTTGGCGATTCCCGAGCGGACAAGGGAGTTCACGATACGTTCAACTTCGCGCAGATTCTCGTCCGATATCTTTTCGAAGTGTGAAAAGTCGAATCTGAAATATCCGGCATTGACCAGTGAACCTTTCTGTTCAATATGTTTTCCCAATACTTTTCTCAGAGCATGGTGCAGCAGGTGAGTTGCGGAGTGATTGCATGTGATCTGCATTCTGCGTTCAGCGTTGACTACAGCATTGAACGAACCTTCTATGCAGGACGGAAGCTTCTCTGTTATATGTATGTTCAGATTGTTTTCCTTTATGGTATTTATGATTTCTGTCCTTTCCCCGTTTTCGTTCTCGATGTAGCCGTTGTCGCCGACCTGTCCTCCGCTTTCAGCGTAAAAAGGACTTTTATCCAGAACTATATGATAGAGATTTTTGTTCTTTATACGGACATTTCTGTATTTGAGTATCCTGCAGTCCCTGTTTTCTGTACTGTCGTATCCTGTGAATACTGTTCCTTCGGAAGAATCACTCAGGATAATCCAGTCGCCTTCTTCTTTGACCGATGCATTCCTGCTCCTTTCCTTCTGTTTGCCGAGTTCCGTGTTGAATCCGATTATGTCGACTGAAAAACCGTTTTCCCTTGCAATGAGTTCGGTAAGGTCTATAGGGAACCCGAATGTGTCATACAGGATAAAGGCGTCTTCTCCTGATATTATCTTTGAAGTCGATTTTTCCATTACGGAGTCCATCAGTTTCATTCCTTTTTCCAGAGTTCTGAGAAAGGCTTCTTCTTCTTCCCTTATTACTTTTGTGATCAGACTCTCCTGTTGCACGAGTTCCGGAAATACATCTCCCATTTCCTCTATCAGGGTAGGAACTAGTCTGCATAGAAAAGCTTCGTTTATGCCCAGGAACGTATAGGCATATCTTACGGCACGCCTGAGTATCCTTCTTATTACATATCCCGCCTTTACGTTTGACGGAAGCTGTCCGTCAGCTATAGAGAAGGATATGGCCCTTATATGGTCGGCGATTACCCTCATTGCAACGCCAGTTTCACTCTCCGGCGCATATTCTTTACCGGAAAGTTCCGATATTTTTCCTATCATGTTCTGAAAAATATCGGTGTCGTAATTGCTTTTCTTTCCCTGGAGTGTCATGCACAACCTTTCAAGTCCCATTCCGGTATCGACATGCTTTTCAGGAAGAGGTTCAAGGGAACCGTCGGCTTTCCTGTTGTACTGCATGAATACAAGATTCCAGATTTCTATTACAAGAGGATGATCCTTGTTTACAAGAGAAGCTCCTGATATTTCACTGCGTTCGCTGTCGTCCCTTAAGTCTATATGTATTTCGCTGCAAGGTCCGCAAGGGCCTGTCTCTCCCATTTCCCAGAAATTGTCCTTTTTGTTTCCGAGTATGATCCTGTCTTCAGGAAGATGCTTCAGCCAGTTCTCCCTGGCTTCATTGTCCATTTCCACATTATCCTGTGCCGATCCTTCGAATATTGTCGCATAAAGTCTGTCAGGAGAGATGCCGTATACTTCGGTAAGAAGCTCCCATGCCCAGTCTATGGCTTCTGTCTTGAAATAGTCCCCGAAACTCCAGTTGCCGAGCATTTCAAACATGGTATGATGGTACGTGTCATGTCCGACCTCCTCAAGATCATTGTGTTTCCCGCTTACCCTAAGGCATTTCTGCGTATCGGCTACCCTTTTGTGTGCAGCTTTGGCATTACCGAGAAAATAATCCTTGAACTGGTTCATTCCGGCATTGGTAAACATGAGTGTCGGGTCATTTTTTACTACCATCGGAGCTGATGGGACTATGGTATGATTCTTGGAAGCGAAGAATTCGAAAAATTTGCTCCTGATTTCTTTTGCTGTCATATTTGTCTTAAAATGATAAAATTCGACACAAAAATAGTTTTTTTATACGAAACTAATTAAATTTGCAGGCATTATTTAATTGGGTGAATAGTAAGTGAATCGTCGCATAAGATACAGATACAACAAGGAAACTTTTAATTACGAGGTCATTACCGTTTCAGGCAAGAAGCGGGCAATGATTTTTTTATTGAGATTTTCCATTTCCCTGATTCTGTCGGCCGGATACTATTACCTGTATTCGGAAGTGATAGGTCTGGATTCCCCGAAATATTCAAGACTGAAAGAAGAGAACGGGGACTTGAAAATGAAACTTTCATCTCTTGAATCCGAACTGTATAAAAGAGGTGAGAAACTCTATGAACTTCAGGTCCGTGACAACAATCTCTACAGACCTCTTTTCGGTATGGATGAAATCCCGGCTGATGTGAGGATGGCCGGTTTCGGTGGCGTAGATACTTATGAAAGACTTGACAGATACAGTTGCGGAAAACAGATCAAGGAGATTTCATACGGTCTTGACAGACTGTATTCCATGGCATATGTCCAGTCCCGCTCTCTGGAGGATATTTCCTATCTTGTAAAGAAAGCAGGTGAAATGTCCACAGCCATGCCTGCCATATCACCTGTAATGACGGACGGCTCCTGCAGATATTCCTCTTCGTTCGGCTACAGGGCGGATCCGTGGACGAAGAAGGTACGTTCGCATACGGGTGTGGACCTTTCTGGAAAAAAGGGAACACCGATATATGTTACGGGTGACGGGGTTGTCGTGAAGATCGCTTACGACATGTTCGGTTACGGACGTTTCATTGTTGTGGATCATGGTTTCGGATACAAGACTAAATATGCACATCTGGACGGGGTTGACGTAAAATTGAACCAGAAAGTCTCAAGAGGAGAGCAGATAGCGAGAATGGGAAATACGGGCAGGTCTTCAGGAACCCATCTTCATTATGAGATATTGTATAAGGACAGACCGGTCAATCCCATGAATTATTTCAATCTCGAAATGAATCCGGAAGAATATGCTTCAATAATAAGCAATTCCGGAACTGATGAACGGATCTGATGGAAGATTATAGATTCGATAAGGAAAAACTCAGGTTTACTGCCAACAGAAAAGGTTTCAAATATTATCTGAAGAAGGTTCTGAAATATTTTGTCCTTTCTGTGCTTCTGGCGATTGTCTATTATTTCGTTTTCTCCATCTTTTTTGATACTTCTTCGCAGCGGAGTCTCAGACGGGAAAACGAAAAGATGAAGGAGGAATACGAACGTATTTCGGGCAGACTGTCTTCTCTTGATACCATAATGGGGGAACTGGATGAAAGGGACAGAGACATATATGGCGGAATGTTCAGCTCAATTCCATTTTCGCTTGACAATATAGAGTATCCTGGTTTGCGTCTGCATATGTCGGGCGAAGGGGATTCTACGGACCTGATGGCTGCCTATTCCGAAATGGAACTTATGGGCAGGAATGTCAGTAACAGGCTGGATTCTTTGAATTCGATTCTGGAAAACATGGATTCTCTTGAATATATACCGTCGATTCCTCCGCTTGCCGGCTTTCATCCGTCCCAGGCTTCCGCAAGCGTCGGAATGAAGATCAACCCTTTTTACAAAAGGACCGTAAGGCATGACGGAATGGATATGGTCGCTGCCGAAGGAACGGAAGTGCTTGCACCTGCAGACGGCAAAGTGCTTTCCGTGCAGCGTGCATACAAGGAGGACGGCAATGTGGTGATGATAAAACATGCACGCGGATATGTCACCAGATATGCTCATCTCGGCGATATACTTGTCAGAAAAGGCAGTTCTGTCCGCAGGGGTGAGGTAATAGCCAGGTCCGGCAATTCCGGAGTCTCATTTGCGCCGCACCTGCATTATGAGATACTGTTGAACGGTGAACCTGTGGATCCGGTACATTATTTTTTTCAGAATATTACCCCGGACGAGTATGTGGAGACATTGTTGTATTCGGTAAACAGTTATCAGTCTTTTGATTAGTTAAATGCCAGATTAAATGCCAGACGATATGCCAGACAGAAAGATGTTTTATTCGATTGGTGAGGTTTCCGAAATATTGGGGGAATCAACAACGCTTGTAAGATACTGGTCGGACAGGTTCTCCGACTTTATAAAACCGGTAAGGAACAAAAAGGGGAACAGGATGTTCACCGTGTCGGACCTTTCCAGTTTCAAACTGATACATTATCTTGTGAAAGAGAGGGGTATGACTCTTGAAGGTGCTGCAATGAGTTTGAAGGGAAACAGGGCCGGACTTGACAGAAGGCTGGCGGCGATAGAAACATTGAAAGGAGTCAGAATGAAACTCAAGGAGGTTCTGGAAATAATATGAAAGTAAGTGAAGTAATATCCGTTATCGAGGATTTCGCTCCTCTGGAGCTTCAGGAGCCGTGGGACAATTCCGGTTTGTGCATCGGGTCTGCGGATCAGGAGGTGAACTCTGCCGTTCTTGCTCTGGATTGTACGATGGAGGTAATGGAAGAGGCAGTAGGCAGGGGTGCGGACATGATCATAACGCATCATCCGCTGATTTTTTCAGGTATAAAAAAACTCAACGGTTCGTCATGTGTGGAGAAGATGATAGTCTATGCAATCAAGAACGGACTGGCCGTATATGCGGCCCATACCAATGCAGACAAGACGACAGGCGGCGTGAGCGTTGTTATGGGTGAAAAGGCGGGGCTTGTGGATATTGTCCCCCTTGATCCGGGAGGATTGGGGATATTGGGGCATCTGCCTGCCCCTATGGACTGTTACTGTTTTCTTGATATGCTGAAGGAGCGGTTCGGACTGGAAAAAATAAGAATATCGACTCCTTCATGCGGAAAAATAAGCAAAGTGGCAATGTGCGGAGGAAGCGGAAAATCGCTTATACCTCTGGCAATGGAGCGTAATGCGGACATTTATGTGAGCGGAGATATCCCGTATCATGAATTTTTCTGTCCTGGGAACTTCATGATAGCGGACATAGGACATTACGAAAGTGAATTGGGAATAGTTGAGGTTTTAATGTCGCTTCTTAGAAAAAAAATTCCTAACTTTGCAACTTATATTAGTGAAAAGAGTTATAATCCTGTATCTTATTATTGATGACCGATATGACAAAGAAAATTTTTGACGCACCGACAGGCGATGAAACCTTTATTTCGATTCAGAAAAGCGTTAACGATTCTGATGTGAGCATGGAGGTTAAACTGCGTCTGCTGTACGAGTTGCAGCAAACCGACTCCAGAATAGACAAAATACATCTTCTGAGAGGAGAACTTCCATTGGAAGTACAGGATTTGGAAGATCATATTCTGGGTTTGAAGACAAGAATTTCCAATTTGGAGTCCGAAATCAAGGATCTGGAGAAGGATGTTGCACAGAAAAAACATGATGTAGAAAACAGCAAGGCTCTTATAGCCAAGTATGAATCCCAGAAAGACAATGTCAAAAACAACCGTGAATATGATTCCATCACGAAGGAAATAGAGTTTCAGGGACTGGAGATACAGCTTGCGGAAAAGAGGATAAAGGAATTCACTTTGTCGGCAGCACAGAAAAAGAATCAGCTTGCCGAGACGAAGGTCCTGCTTCAGGACAGGGAAACGGACCTTGACAACAAGAAAAAGGAACTGGAATCGATAATCGAGGAAACTTCCAAGGAAGAGGAAGTTCTGAACAGGAAAGTGGATGAACTTTCTGAAAAAATAGACAAGAGACTTCTGAACGCATATCATAAGGTTAGATCGAATGCGAGAAACAAACTTGCGGTAGTTACGGTAAAAAGGGATGCCTGCGGCGGATGTTTCAATAAGATACCGCCCCAGAGGCAGTTGGAGATTGCATTAAGCAAGAAGATCATAGTATGTGAATATTGCGGTCGAATAATCGTAAGTTCGGAATTCGAAAAAGAGGAGTAATGTATGGAAGAAGCAAGACCTTTGTTAAGGGATCTCTTCTTCAGACATGTGGGACAAACATCTTCTGCGCCTTTGGGTCTTGAAATTCAGAGAGCGGAAGGTGTTTTTCTTTATTCGGCTGACGGGAAGAGATATATCGACCTTGTTTCAGGCGTGTCGGTCAGCAATATAGGACACGGGAACAGGTGTGTCATAGACGCTGTGAAGGAGCAAATCGAGAGACATGCCCATCTTATGGTATACGGGGAAATAATACAGTCCCCTCAAGTCAGGCATGCAGCATTGCTTGCTTCGGTGCTTCCGGCATCGCTTGATTCGGTGTATTATGTGAATTCGGGCAGCGAGGCAAATGAAGCGGCATTGAAGCTTGCCAAGCGAATTTCAGGCAGAACGGAACTTGTAAGCTGCATAAATGCCTATCACGGAAGTTCTCACGGAGCATTGAGTATGCTCGGCTCTGAGTATTTCAAGAATTCGTTCAGACCTCTTCTTCCTGACGTGCGTCATATGCGTTTCGGAAATTTCGAGGACCTTGAAATGATTACCGAAAGGACAGCAGCCGTGATAATAGAGCCTGTACAGGCTGAAGGAGGAGTTATAGTTCCCGGAGAAGGCTATTTGCATGCATTGAGGAAAAGATGTGATGAAACAGGTACTTTCCTGATTTTTGATGAAATCCAGACGGGTTTCGGAAGAACGGGCTCGTTGTTTGCATTTGAGAAATACGGAGTGGTGCCTGACATGATTACGCTTGCAAAGGCTTTGGGCGGCGGTATGCCGCTCGGTGCGCTTGTTACGTCTTCGGAGTTGATGAAAGCGTGGCAGACAAATCCTCATCTTGGACATATCACGACTTTCGGAGGTCACCCCGTATGTTGTGCAGCTGCGTATGCATCACTGAAGTATATATTGGATTCAGGAATAACCGGACATGTGGATGCCAAGGCAGGAAGATTCAGAAATGCTATCGGGAGTCATCCTGCGGTGCGTGAGATAAGGAATGCCGGACTTCTGATGGCTGTGGATGTGGGTTCGGCTGAAAAGGCGCATGATATCCTTTTCGATCTTCTGGACAAGGGTGTTATGACGGACTGGTTCCTTTTCCATCCTGCATCGTTCAGAATAGCCCCTCCGCTTGTTATTTCCGACGATGAGATAGACACGGCTTCGGAAATCATATTAAGGGTACTTGACAAATATATATAAAATGTGCTATGGCAAAGAAAACTCAGGCAGGTAACAAAATTGACGTTGTCGGACTGGAAATGGGGAAAACCCCACCTCAGGCTATAGATGTGGAAGAAGCTGTTCTCGGAGCATTGCTGCTCGAACCGTCAGCCGTTTCCGATGTTCTGGACGCTTTGATCCCGGAATGTTTTTATAAGCCGGACAATCAGAAAATCTTCAGTGCCATAGCTGCTTTGGCTACAAGGCATGATCCGGTTGACATATTCACCGTAGCAGAAGAACTGAAGAAAAACGGTACGCTTGAAGAGGTTGGAGGACCGTATTATCTTTCCCAGCTGAGCATGAAGATAGGGGCTGCCGCCCATATAGATTATCATGTCAAGATTCTGCTGGAGAAATATATACAGAGGGAACTGATAAACATTTCACACGAAATCCAGAGGGATTCATATGATGACAGCATTTCGGTCGATGATCTTCTTGACGGAGCCCAGCAGAAACTTTTCACTCTCGCGGACAAGAATATGAAGCGTGAGACCATGCCGGTACACGATGTCATAAGTCTTGCGATAGATGAACTCCAGTCGGTTCAGACAAGGGAGGACGGACTCAGCGGAATACCTTCAGGATATACCGGAATAGACCGGGTGACATTGGGATGGCAGAAGTCGGATATGATAATTATTGCTGCCAGACCATCCATGGGTAAGACGGCATTCGTGCTGACGATGGCCAGGAACATGGCTGTTGACCATAAGATACCTGTTGCTGTTTTTTCACTTGAAATGTCGTCTGTCCAGCTTGTCAAGCGTCTTATGATAAGTGAGACCGGACTGGACGGGGACAAGATAAAGGGAGGAAGGAAACTGGCGCAGCATGAGTGGGTGCAGCTGAACGAGAGACTTGCTGATCTTTCCAATGCTCCGTTGTATATAGATGACACTCCGTCTCTTTCGATATACGAGTTCCGTTCAAAAGCGAGAAGGCTTGTTTCAAATGCCGGAGTAAAGGCCATCATAATAGACTATCTGCAGCTTATGACAGGACCTCCGGAACTGAAAGGCATGAGGGAACAGGAAGTGTCTACCATTTCAAGATCGCTGAAGGCCATAGCGAAGGAACTGGACATACCTATAATCGCACTTTCACAGCTTAGCCGTGCGGTGGAGACAAGAGGAGGCCAGAAGCGTCCGCAATTGAGCGACCTCAGGGAATCCGGTGCGATAGAGCAGGATGCGGATATCGTGATGTTTATCCACAGACCGGATTATTACGGTCTTGATGAGGATCCTACTCAGAAAGGAATGGCTGAAATAATAATCGCCAAGCACAGGAACGGAGCCGTGTGCGATGTCCCTATGAGGTTCAGAAGTTCCGAGGTAAAGTTCGTGGATGTTACGGATTCTGCACTCGATACTCCTTATTCCGGTTCTGCTGTTGAAACGTTCAGTTCCAAACTGAACAGCGAAGCATTCGAAATAAATGAAAATTTTGACAAACAGTTTTGATCAAATGATAGTCATGAAGTATATAGGAACTGTATTTGCCATGTTTCTGTCGCTGGCATCATATGCCCAGAAGATAACTGCGGAGGATTATGATTATAAAAAGAAGAGGGACTGCATGGAGGTCAGGATGATTTCGGAAGACAGTCTGGCCTTCAAACCCGGGGAGAAGCTGAAATATGTCGTAAACTACAGGTGGGGAGGCATAAGCACTGATGTAGGTTCCGCTACCGTGCTTTTGAGCGGTTTTACAAATGAAGGCCGTCCGGCTTTCCATTCCAAGGTCTGGGGAAGTACGACTCCTGTATTCGACAGACTCTTCAAGGTTCGTGATTATTATGAGGCGAAGTTCTACGGTGACAACTGCAGACCCATATATTTTCACAGAAACGTTTCCGAAGGGAAGTATCGGGTTACCAATCATTATTATTTCAATGATAGGACGCATGAGATAAGTGCAAGGGTAAAAAAAATGGATTATCAGCCTCTGGATACCATATTGCCAGGCAGGATATGTACATTCGACCTTCTTTCGCTTTTTTATTTTTCACGAAATATGGATTTCGACAGAATTCCGCTTAATGTGGAGCAACCTATATCCTTTGCAATCGACGAGGAGATTTTCGAACTTTATTTCAAATATCTGGGCAAGGAGGTCATTACCGTAAAGCCATTGGGTACGTTCCGTGCAATGAAATTCGCCGCACGTCTGGTTGCCGGAGAGGTGTTTTCCGGCAAGGAGGAAATGATAATCTGGGTTACGGATGACAGAAACAGGGTACCTCTGCTTTTCGAATCTCCTATAATAGTAGGTACTGTCAGGGGAAAATTATCCGGGTTCTCTGGACTCAAATTTCCTCTTGAGTCCAAAATCAAATAACGGTTTCAAAGAATGAAAGACAGAATAGAACATATCGGAACTGTTTCCGAAATCAACGGTAACAGAATACGTGTCTTGCTGAAGAGTGAATCCATGTGTTCTTCATGCCATGCAAGAACAGTATGTGAAATCTCTGATTCGAAAATAAAGGCCGTCGATGCCATCGACAGAAATGGTGAGAGTTATGTCAGAGGAGAGACTGTCATGCTGGTCATGAAAAAATCGTCCGGTTATAAGGCTGTGCTTATATCTTATGTAATTCCTTTGACAATTATATTGGTTTTATTATTAACTTTGTCTGGTTGTGGGTTGGATGAGCCGGTGGCGGCACTTGTGTCGATACTTGCTGTGGGTATGTATTATTTCTTCATATATCTGTTCCGTAACAGAATAGCTGGAAAAACCGAATTTGAAATAAGGAAAGTGATACAGTGATGAATACGATTATTTTTACGGTAGTGACTTTGAGCCTGCTCGGGCTTCTTCTGGCAGTCGTACTTTACTTCGTTGCCCAGAAATTCAAGGTTGAGGAAGATCCTCGCATCGATGAAGTTGAATCGTGTCTTCCGGGCGCGAATTGCGGAGGCTGCGGCTATGCAGGCTGCAGGGCTTTTGCGGAGTCCTGTGTCAAGGCCGGTAACCTGGATAACAATTTCTGTCCTGTTGGAGGAAATGCCGTCATGTCCAGAATAGCCGGCAAACTTGGCCTGGAGGTGAAGGAAAAAGCTCCGATGGTTGCAGTAGTCAGATGTAGCGGAAACTGTGACAACAGACCGAAAACATCATTTTATGACGGGTATTCTTCGTGCAGAATCAAGGCTTCTCTTTACACAGGAGATACAGGGTGTTCTTTCGGATGCCTTTCCGAAGGGGACTGTGTTTCGGCATGTTCATTCGGTGCAATCAGGATGAATCCCAATACAGGACTTCCTGAGGTGGATGATGACCTTTGTACTGCTTGCGGCGCGTGCGTGAAGGCTTGTCCGCGCTCAATAATAGAATTGAGGAACAAGGGGCCGAAAAACCGGAGAGTCTATGTGGCATGTTCAAGCAAGGACAAGGGAGCGGTTGCCAGGAAAGCATGTTCTGCTGCCTGCATTGGTTGCAGGAAATGCGAGAAGGCATGTCCTTTCGGTGCAATAACCGTTGAAAATAATCTTGCATATATAGATTTCAATAAGTGCAGGCTTTGCAGGAAATGTGTTGACGAATGTCCTACAGGAGCCATACATGCCGTCAATTTCCCACCCAAGGTGAGCAGACCGGATACAGAGGCTGCTGCAACGGAGGGAGTCAAGGAATCTTAGTCTTTAAAAGGTAACAAAAGTAATTTGCTATATCATGAGCAGAACATTTTCAAAAGGCGGAATTCATCCGAATGATTCTAAAATTTCGGAAAATGCTGCAATAGAGCAGTTCCCGCTTCCTGAAACAGGATATGTATCCATGGCGCAGCATCTTGGTGCTCCGGCTGAGCCTGTGGTCTCTCCCGGGGATACCGTGAAAGTGGGACAGTTGCTGGGCAAACCTTCAGGTTTTATTTCGGCTGCAGTCCATTCCCCGTTTTCCGGAACTGTAAAAAGCGTAGAGCCTTATGCCGATCTCGCCGGAAACAAGGTGATGACGGTTGTCATTGAAGTTAATGGAGATGAGTGGCTGGATACGATTGACAGGACTGATACGATAGTTAGAGAGATTCCCTATTCTTCTTCAGAGATAGTTGCAAGAATTGCGGAATGCGGTATCGTGGGTCTTGGTGGTGCTACCTTCCCTACAAATGTAAAGTTATCCCCGCCTCCGGGAAAGAAGGCAGAATATCTGATAATCAACGGCGCCGAATGCGAGCCGTTTCTGACTTCTGACTACAGGCTTATGCTTGAGATGCCCGAGCAGCTCCTTGTAGGAACGCGCATAATGATGAAAGCCCTCGGTCTGGAAAAGGCATATATCGGCATCGAGGACAACAAGCCTGCTGCAATATCCAAACTCGGTGAGTTCAGGGATCAATACAGGGATATTGAAATTGTCCCGTTGAAGAAAAAATATCCTCAGGGAGGTGAAAAGCAGCTTATCAAGGCTGTTACCGGAAGAGAGGTCCCGTCAATGGCACTGCCTATCGATGTTGGCGCCGTAGTCCAGAATGTCGGTACCGCGGTGGCAGTATATGAGGCTGTACAGAAAAACAAACCTCTTTTCGAAGGCATTGTTACTATTACGGGAAGATGTCTTCCTCAGCAGCATAATTTCAGATTGAGGGCGGGAACCATGATATCCTCGATCCTTGAGGCTGTAGGCGGAATTCCTGACGAATGTATGAAAATCATAAGCGGCGGTCCCATGATGGGCAAGGCCGTCTCGAATCTTTCGGCGGCAACGTTGAAAGGTACCTCATCGCTTCTTCTGATGACTGAGAAGGAGACAAAGAGGACCGAGGAAAGCAATTGCATAAGATGCGGAAAGTGTGTTTCCGCCTGTCCAATGGGTCTTGAACCATATCTTCTGAATAAATTGGGAAGACGTGGAATGACAGATGAACTTGAACAGGAGCATGTCTACGACTGTATCGAATGCGGGTGCTGCTCCTATACCTGTCCTGCCAACATCCCGTTGCTTGATGTAATAAGGAATTCGAAGGCTGCCGTGATGAAGATAATGAGGAGCAGACCTAAAAAATAGTGTAGAAAATAAAGACCAGTAGTACTATGAAGAGATTGTTAGTTTCGCCTTCACCGCATATTCATGGCGATGAATCTACCGGAAGCCTGATGAGGGATGTGATAATTGCCTTGTCCCCGTCGCTTCTTGTCTCGATATATTTTTTCGGATTTTCTGCCATAAAGCTGGCACTTGTAGGAGCTCTTACATGTGTGGCGGTAGAATATCTCATCCAGAAGTATCTGATGAAGACCAAAGTGACGATAGGGGATTATTCTGCGGCCCTTACCGGAGTTCTGCTTGCGTTGAACCTTCCTCCCAATGCTCCGTGGTGGATAATGTTCATAGGTTCCGTAGTGGCTATAGGAATAGCCAAGATGACTTTCGGGGGACTCGGCCAGAATCTGTTCAATCCGGCATTGGTGGGACGTGTCTTTCTGTTGATATCGTTTCCGGTTATAATGACCGACTATACCACGATTCCTGACTCCTGGTTCCGTCCAGGTGTTGATGCCGTGACGGGAGCGACTCCTCTTGCTATCGTGAAGGAAGGTCTGGCAAAAGGCATGACACTTACCGAGATATACGGCCAGAACGATTTTTCATATCTTGAAATGCTGTATACCAAGATAGGCGGTTCCGTTGGAGAGGTTTCGGCACTTGCGCTGCTTCTCGGTTTTGCCTATCTGCTTTACAGAAAGGTGATCAAACCGCATATTCCGCTTGCAATCATAGGTACCGTAATGGTTTTTTCAGGCATTCTGTGGCTTGTAAACCCTGAACAGTATACGGATCCTGTATTCAGCGTACTGACGGGTGGTGTGTTGCTCGGTTCGATATTCATGGCTACCGATTATGTGACTTCTCCGATGAGCAACAAGGGCATGATCATATACGGTATCGGTATAGGTGTCATAACCGTGCTCATACGTAATTTCGGAGCATATCCTGAAGGAATTTCTTTTGCAATACTTATAATGAACTCTACGGTTCCGCTTTTGAACAAATATTTCAAACCTGTACGGTTCGGAAAGGAGGTGAAACATGGCTAAGGAATCTTCATTCAAAAATATGGTGCTGACGCTGACAATTGTTTGTCTTGTCACGTCTGCGTTTCTTGCAGTGGCTTATTCAGTAACTAAGGACCCTATTGAGGCCGCTAACAAGGCCAAGATAAATAATGCGATAGCAGGTGTTTTGCCTGAATTCGACAATAATCCTTCAGACGATGTGTTTATGGTTGAGTCAGAAGGGAAACAGATAAAGGTTTACCCGGCTTCAAAGGACGGCAAGACTGTCGGTTATGCGGTGGAGTCATTTACGAACAAGGGATTCGGCGGTACAATAGTCTTGATGGTCGGTTTCGAGGCTGACGGAAAAATATTCAATACATCTGTTATTTCTCATGCTGAAACTCCGGGTCTGGGAGACAAGATGCAGCAGTCTAAAAGCGATTTCAGCCTTCAGTTCAACGGCAAGAATCCGGCGGACTTCAATCTTTCCGTTAAGAAGGATGGAGGCGATGTCGATGCTATAACGGCATCAACCATAACATCAAGAGCTTTCTGCGATGCAGTGGCGACTGCCTATAAGGTTTTTGAAAAAATCAAGGAGGATAAAAAATGAGCAGGCTTTCTATAATAACAAAAGGGATAATAAAGGAAAATCCGACATTCGTGCTTTTGCTCGGAATGTGCCCTACATTGGGTACAACGACTTCCGCAATAAACGGAATGGGTATGGGGCTTGCAACTACAGCCGTTCTTTTCCTTTCCAACATGTTTATTTCCTTGTTGGCCGGCCTTATTCCGGCGAAAGTCAGAATTCCGGCATACATAGTGATTATCGCATCTTTCGTTACTCTTGTGCAGCTTGTGATGCAGGCGTATATGTCTTCCCTGTATGAGACGCTGGGACTTTTCATACCGCTGATCGTGGTGAACTGTATTGTTCTGGGAAGGGCGGAAGCCTTTGCATCGAAGAACGGAGTGCTTGATTCAGGTCTTGACGGAATCGGCATGGGACTCGGTTTTACTTGTTCCCTGACGCTTCTCGGTCTTGTAAGGGAGATATTGGGCTCCGGTTCCGCATTCGGATACAAATTCATAGACGGTGACGGAATCCTGATTTTCGTTCTTGCACCCGGAGCATTCATAGCACTTGGCTATCTGATCGTGCTGTTCAACAAGTTCAGATCGAAAGTCCTGAAATAAACTTGAAATAAAATAGAAGTTATGGAATATATATTGATCATAATATCGGCTGTTTTCGTAAACAACATACTGTTGTCGCAGTTTTTGGGGATATGTCCGTTTCTGGGTGTCTCCAATAAAGTAAGTACCGCAGTCGGCATGTCAGGGGCTGTGTGCTTTGTAATGGCGGTTGCAACGATGCTGACATATCTGCTTCATTATTTCATTCTGGTGCCGCTCGGCATCACATTCATGCAGACGGTCAGTTTCATAGTGGTAATAGCTTCTGTGGTTCAGATGGTGGAGATAATACTCAAGAAAATAAGTCCGTCTCTTTATCAGGCTCTTGGAATTTTCCTTCCTCTGATAACTACCAACTGTGCCGTACTGGGTGTGGCAATTCTGGTTGTATCCAAAGAATTCTCTTTCGGGGGCGAAGCCCATATGCTTAATCTGGTGGAATCCGTATGGTATGCGGTCTCAACGGCTCTTGGCTTTGGTCTGGCGATGACTCTGTTTGCAGGTTTGAGAGAGCAGCTGGAACTTTCATCTGTTCCCAAGGATTTCAGGGGTGTTCCTATTGCGCTCGTTACGGCAGGGATACTTGCAATGGCCTTTATGGGATTTGCGGGGCTTGTATAAAAAGCAGGGGTATGGAGCAGAAAGTCTTTACAGCTGAGGAATGGTATGAAATAGGAAACGGATTCAGAAGGGAAGGCCGTTTCGGGGATGCCATCAATGCTTACCGAAAGTCGGCGGAACTGAATCCTGACGGTCCTGCCATGACGGCCATAGAAATATTGAATGACATATTGGATTACCGTAATACGGATCTTATCAATCCTTGACTGATTGATTGTTGTCATGATTTTCAAGTAGAAAGGAATATTTCCGCAGTCTGGCGGAAAGTTCCTTTTCTTGTCCATTGCATAGCCTGTCAAGCAGATTGTGGAAGTTTCTGCCGTGGTTCATGTATTCCAGATGGCAGAGTTCGTGTTTTATGACATAATCGGCAAGTTCGGCTGGCAGTTGGACGAGATGCATGTTGAGGTTTATGTTGCCTTTCGATGAGCAGCTTCCCCAGTTTGACTTGTTGTCCTTGATGCATATGCGGTTATATTTTGCCTTTAAAAAGGAATCGTTGATCTGCTTCACTCTTGGGGGCAGTATTTCCCTTGCCGTCTTGCGGAGAGCCTCCGCCTCGCAGCAATGAATTGTCCGTGCAAGTTTTTCGGTTTCTTCTTTTCTCAGTCTCGCTCTTTCCATTGCCGAGCGGATCCATCCGGTCTTGGATTCCGCAAAACGTATGACCGACCCGTACGTACATGAAAGCGGGGCTGTGGCGACAAGTTTTCCCCTGTGGTCTATTTTCAGACTTATTCTGCGGTATTTTTTCCCTCTGGTTATTTCGATACCGGTGCCTGCTTTCTCTATGAAAAACGTTTCTGTCATAGGTGTTTCATCTTTCCGGCGAAAATAATCCAAATATTTTTGAGATTGAAAAATAATCATTACTTTTGCACGCCAAATAAAACAAATTTAATCTAGTTGCATCATGTCAAATTATTTGAATTCAGACAAAAAGCAAGAGATTTTCGGACAGTACGGAAAGTCTAATACTGACACCGGCTCTCCTGAGAGCCAGATTGCTTTATTTTCCTACCGTATCGATCACCTTACCAACCACATGAAATCCAACAAGAAGGATTACAATACCCAGAGATCTCTTCTGAGACTGGTAGGTAAGCGTCGTCGTCTTCTTGATTACCTCAAGGACGTAGACATTGAAAGATACAGAGCTGTTGTCAAAGCGCTTAATCTGCGTAAATAACAGGACTCGTGGAAAAATAGAAAAATTTACTGATGGGATGTCCAAGTTCATATTGAACATCCCATTTCTTTTTAGATTACGATTCAAATTCCGGCTGTTAAATTATCAGAATCCGCGGATGGCCGGAATGAGCGGAAAATATTAATTTAATTACTCCCATAGGGGGAGGCGGATTCTTTTGAAAAACTTATGAATATTGTTAAGAAGACCATCGAACTTTCGGATGGAAGAGTTATCGAACTCGAAACAGGAAAATTGGCCAAGCAGGCGGACGGTTCCGTTGTATTGAAAATGGGAAAGACTATGCTCCTGGCAGCCGTAACATGTGCAAAGGATGCCAAGGAAGACGTTGATTTTATGCCTTTGCAGGTGGAATATAAGGAAAAATTCGCTGCGGCAGGCAGATTCCCGGGCGGATTCAACAAGAGGGAAGGAAGGGCTACTGATGCGGAAATCCTGGTTGCCAGACTGGTGGACAGAGCTTTGAGGCCTCTTTTCCCGGATGATTTCCATGCAGAAGTATATGTTACGGTAAACCTGATATCCGCAGATAAGGAAACCATGCCTGATGCTCTTGCCGGTCTTGCTGCATCTGCAGCGCTGGCTGTCAGTGACATTCCTTTCAACGGACCAATATCGGAGGTCAGGGTGGCCAGAATAGATGGTAATCTTGTGATAAACCCTACTTTCTCGGAACTCGAAAAGGCTGATATAGATATCATGGTCGCAGCAACTTATGATAACATCATGATGGTTGAAGGTGAAATGAAGGAGGTTTCTGAAGCCGACATGCTTGCTGCAATAAAGTTCGCGCATGAGGAAATCAAGAAACACTGCAAGGTGCAGATGGAGTTGACCGAAGCCGTAGGCAAGACGGAAAAGAGAGTCTATTGCCATGAGGAAAACGATGAGGAATTGAGGGAAGCTGTAAAGAAATTCTGCTATGACAGATGTTATGCCATTGCCAAGGCCGGTACATCAAAGCATGAAAGGACAGACGCTTTCGACGCATTGAAGGAAGAATTCATGGAAACAATTCCTGAAGAGGAAAGAGAGGCAAAGGCCATGATGGTTTCAAGATACTATCACGATGTTGAGAAGAATGCCATGAGGAACATGATTCTTGATGAGGGTGTGCGTCTTGACGGAAGAAGCACTACCGAAATCAGACCTATTTGGTGTGAAGTGGACTATTTGCCGGGTGCCCATGGTTCAGCAATATTTACAAGAGGTGAAACCCAGTCACTTTCAACGGTAACGCTGGGTACCAAACTTGATATGAAGGAAATGGATGAGGTACTCGTCCAGGGAACCGAACAGTTCGTACTCCATTACAACTTCCCTCCTTTCTCTACCGGAGAGGCTAAAGCGCAGAGGGGTGTTGGAAGAAGGGAAATCGGACATGGAAATCTTGCTCTCAGAGCTCTGAAGGCAGTGGTTCCGGTAGGAGAAGAAAATCCGTACGCCGTAAGGGTCGTATCAGATATACTCGAATCAAACGGTTCTTCATCAATGGCAACCGTATGTGCCGGCACTCTTGCTCTTATGGATGCAGGTGTCAAGATAAAGAAACCTGTTGCCGGTATAGCCATGGGTCTTATTTCAGACAATGCAAGCGGAAGACTGGCTATCCTTTCGGACATACTCGGTGATGAGGACCATCTCGGAGACATGGACTTCAAAGTGACTGGGACGAAGGACGGTATTACCGCTACCCAGATGGATATAAAGGTCGACGGTCTTTCATACGAAGTGCTCGAACGTGCTCTAGAACAGGCTCGTCAGGGCAGGATGCATATCATGGGCGAAATGATGAAGTGCATCTCCGAGCCAAGGGAAGACTACAAGCCACATGTACCTAGAATCGTCCAGATAATAATTCCTGGCGAATTCATCGGAGCTGTAATCGGAACAGGCGGAAAGGTTATCCAGGAGATACAGAAGACAACCGGTACTACAATTACCATTACCGAAAATGACAACGGAACAGGTTCCGTAGATATCTTCGGTGAAAACAAGGAATCCATGGATGCCGCGCTCAACTGGATAAAGGGTATTGTTACTGTTCCGGAAGTAGGACAGGTATACAAGGGTAAAGTTGTTTCCATTCTTGAATTCGGCGCTTTCGTACAGATACTTCCAGGAAAGGAAGGTCTTCTCCATATATCGGAAATCGAGTGGGGCAAGGTCGAAAAGGTAGAGGATGTACTCAAGGTAGGCGACGAAGTGGAAGTCAAACTTCTTGAAATAGATTCCAAGACCGGAAAGATGAGACTTTCAAGGAAGGCGCTTCTTGAAAAGCCTGAAGGTTATGTTGAGCCGGAAAGAAGGCCAAGGCCTGAAGGAGAAAGGCGCGGTCCCAGAAAAGACGGACAGAAGGGTGACAGAAGGGGACATGACAGAAAGAAAAACTGAGTGTGATTAAAATAAATGAAAGGCGGCACATGATGCCGCTTTTTTTTATGTATATTCGTGGTGTGAAAAAAGAACGTCCAAATAGAAATTATCAGAATTTTTTTGATGATGTATATTGTAAATACGTCAGGAGGATAGAAACGTTTGTCTATTATTATGTATATGACCGTGATCTCGCGGAAGAAATTACGCAAGAGGTATTTGCCTCTTTCTGGGAGAATATAGAAAATATCGATCCGGAGGGGAATGTTTTGTCATATCTGTTGCAGTCGGCAAAGAATGCATCCTTGAAACATTTCAGAAAGTTGTCTTACGGGAAAAACTATTCCGAGCAGACAGTCAGAATTAATTCGGAGATTTCGGCTGCATCGATGGATGCTTTCCCATTTTATGATGTTTCCCTGGATGAGATCAACAGATTGTTGAAGAATGCATATGAAATCATGCCGGAGAAAACAAGGGAAGCATTCAGGCTTAACAGAATATACGGTAAAAAGTATGATGAGATAGCTGCACTTCAAGGTGTTTCCGTGAAGAATATTGAATATCGAATGATGTCTGCGTTGAAGGTTTTGCGTTCAATGTTTAGGGATTATATGCATTTGTTGGTAATAATTATAGGAACTTTTTTCGGAGGAAGATAATTAAAACTGATACGATGAACAAAAAATTACTGATAAGATATATCGAGGGCTCACTTACAGGTGATGAAAAAATTTCAGTGGAAAAATGGATACTTTCATCGGATATGAACAGAAAGTATTTTTTCGAATTGAAATCGCTTTATGTGCTCGATGCTGTTGCAAACGAGAATTCATCTCCGGATCAGAGACATATGAGAATGGCGGATGAAATAAAGGGAAAAGGAAAAACGAAGAATGTCATGATGTTCATGTGGTGGAGGTATGCGGCTGCTGCCGTATTCGTGATATCATTGGGTATAAACATATTTCTCCTTTCAGGAGGGGGGCAGGATGAGAATACGGTTGAACCGGTGCACATGGTCGCCGATATTCCGGATTCGGTTTCGACAACTATCTACACTCCCAAAGGTGCAAAATCCAGGGTGGAACTGCCTGACGGTTCTGTAGTATGGCTGAATTCCGATTCAAGAATAACATATCCGAACCGTTTTGCCTCTGATCGCCGTAACGTACTTCTGGATGGAGAAGGATATTTCAGCGTGAAATCGGATTCCCTTTGGCCGATGATGATCAGGGCCAAGGATGTTTACGTGATGGTAAAGGGTACTGAATTCAACCTAAGGGCATATGAAAACGAATCATCTGTAAGTACGACGCTTATATCAGGTAAAGTTACCGTTTATACCAAGAACGAAGAACGTGATGATTATGATGTTACGGTCCTTAAACCCAAGGAATCTTTTGTTGTGGAAGAAATACCGGAACTTACGGAGCGTCCTGTCGTTGTTTCGGACTACAAGGAGAAGACTGCCTGGAAGGACGGTGTGCTTTATTTCAAATCAACTCCCGTAGAACAGGTTCTCAAAGATCTTGAACGCTGGTACGGGGTTTCCTTTGTGGTCAAGGATCCTGGCGTATACGATTACAGATTTACGGCAACCGTTTACGAACAGGCTTCCATAGACAACGTACTTGACATACTGCGTTATTGTTCCCTTATCGATTACAGGATAGACAAGACTGTCGTGACTCTCTTTTTGAGAAAATAATTTTATATGATATTGTTTAGGGATTGTTACGAATCGTGGATATAAATCTCGTAATAACCCTAAAATAGTATCATATGTCAAGAAAAAATCATTGTGGAATATTGAAGCCTGTTCTGGCTTTAATGTTTTTCATGTTTTCTGTGACCGTATTCGGTCAGAAATTAAATTTCAGTATATCCGGAGGTACATTGGAATCTCTGCTTCAGGAGGTTACAAAACAATCCGGTTATGTATTTGCATATACGGATGCGATAAATGCCCAAATGCCTGCATCGGCAATTGCAGAAAATGAAGATGCTCCGGCTTTTTTCAAGCGTTTTTTCGCCCAGGTAGGTATTGCATACAAGATCGAAGGCAAGCAGGTTTTTCTTACACCGGTAGAAATAGCACCTGTTGAAAATTCCGAAATCGAGATAAAGGGACTTGTGACGGATGAAAACAAGGAGTCGATTCCCGGTGTTTCAATTCAGAATATGACAACCAAAAAAGGCGTCTATTCGGATATCGACGGTAAATTCTCGATCAGGGCAAAAGTCGGCGATGTGTTGAGGTTCTCTTCCATAGGGATGGTTTCGCTGGATCTTAAAGTGCAGAACAACAAGTCTTATTACGATGTTGTAATGAAATCCGACATGGTTGCTCTGGAAGATGTGGTAGTTACAGGTTATCAGACAATTTCCAAGGAAAGGGCTACCGGATCTTTCAATATAGTCGGTGTGGAGCAGCTTAACAAGCCTTCTACAGATCTTTCATCAAGACTTGTCGGTGTGGCAGCCGGTGTTCAGGCAACAATGAACAGTGACGGGGAATACGAATTCGAGATCAGGGGACAGTCGTCACTCAATGCAGTTGCGTCTCCGCTGGTGGTTGTCGACGGTTTTGCCATAGAAGGAGGACTTAGTTCGCTAAACCCGAATGATATAGAAAGCATCTCGATATTGAAGGATGCTGCGGCAGCTTCCATCTGGGGTGCAAAATCAGCCAATGGTGTCATAGTTGTGACTTCCAAAGGTGCAAAGGCTGACAAAGGAGTTAAAGTAGAATTCAATTCATTCTGGAAATTCTCTTCCAAAATGGACCTTGAGTACGCGAGGAATCTTGCGTCTTCTTCCGAAATAATAGAGTATGAGACAAAAGGTTTCAATACGAATCTTTTCGGAGGTCCGTGGCCTCTTTATGAAAACTCCAATCAGGATCTTACAGGAGCTTATTCCCGCGCTGTTGAGGCCATGAACGAACACAGATTGGGTTTCCTTTCGGAAGCTGAAATGAATTCGATTCTGGACAAATTGAGGAAAACTGACAATACGGACCAGATCAGGGATTATCTGCTTGACAATCCTTTCTCACAGCAATATAATCTCAGTATCTACGGTAACAGCGAGAAAATGCGGAATGTACTTTCCCTGATGTATGAAAACGGAAACGGAAAAGGACAGAACGGGAATGTTCAGGGAAATACCAACAACAAGTACATGGTCAACTACAGGACAAACGTAAATGTTTTCAAATGGCTGGATTTCTATTTCAACGGTGCAGTCAGCTATGAGGAACTCAGATACAACGGAGACAACAGCTGGCAGTCACTTTCAAGATACGATGATATAGTTGATGAGAACGGCAATCCGGTTCCGGTAAATTATATGTACTATATGCCGAATATAGAAAGGTGGGTACCTTACAAAGATTTCCCGTATTCAGACTGGACATATAATCCCATATTGGAGAGACAAGGCCGCAACAAGAAGACAACTACCCTTAATCTCAGGGCACAGGCCGGTCTTACATTTAAGATCATCAATGGTCTTGATTTCGATTCCAAGTTCCAGTATGAGGTCTATCAGATAAATACCAAGGATATCTATGATGAATCAACATTTACGGTACGCAATATGGTGAATACGTATACATCATGGGATATGGAGACAAACGAACTCAAACCTAATCTTCCTAAGGGCGGTTTTCTTGAACAGTCCAAGTCTGAAGTGAACAGTTATAACTGGAGGAATCAGCTCAACTTCAATCGGGAATTTGCAGACAGGCACAATATAAGCTTCATCGCCGGTACTGAAATTTCCAACAGAGTGGCTCAAGGTATGTCCAGCCCAAGAACATACGGTTACAATGATGAAAAACTCACTGTTGGTACTTTCCCTAACGGAGTCGGAGGTTCAGGAGCTCTGAAACTTACCAACTGGCAGGGATGGACCGTTACATTGCCTTATACGCATTCATATTCATATTCTACGGACAGGTATTTTTCAATGTATGCGAATCTGTCCTATACATTCGACAGAAAATATACGGTATCGGCTTCCGCAAGGACGGATGCTTCCAACCTGATAACCGACGATCCTAAATACCGTTTCGCTCCCTTCTGGTCTGTAGGCGCAAGCTGGAATCTTGGTGCAGAAGATTTCATGAAGGATATAGTATGGATTGACAGACTGCTTGTAAGGGCTACTTACGGTTCCAACGGTAATGTCGACAAGTCAACTTCATTCCAGCCTCTGATTTCAGTAGGGGGTACACAGAATCAGTATATACAGGATTTCACTGCATCGATAAGCAGTTTCGGTAATCCTAATCTGAGATGGGAACGTACGAATACGATTGATGTTGGTGTAGATTTCGATTTTCTCGGAGGAGCTTTGAGCGGAAAGGTGGATTTCTACAACAAGAAGGGTAAGGATCTTATAGTATCAATGAGCATACCAGCCGTAAACGGTACAAAAACCCAGAAACTGAACATGGCCGAAATGACCAACAGAGGTTTTGAAATAGAACTCGGATCTACCCAGAAAATCCTGGGCAATGACATTGTGTGGTACGGTAGCGTTAATTTCTCATATAATCACAACAATATCGACAAACTCTTCAAGACGACCTATAATGCATATGACCTTTATGGCGGAGGTACGGCAGCATACGTTCAGGGGCATGATGCGAATTCTCTCTGGGCATTCCAGTATGCAGGAGTGGACAAGGATGGAAATCCAATGGTAAAAGGTGTCGGAGACGAGACTTATTATTTCACAGGATGGACTCCTGGCGACGGTCGCGATTATATGCTCGATATGGGTACAAAAGTCGCCCCTATGGCTATGGGCTTCAGCTCCACATTCAAAATCTATGATTTCGACCTTTCATTCATGATTACAGGAAAGTTCGGACATGTGTTTAACGGAGCCATTTTCAACTACGATGCCATGACAGGCGGAGCCGCTCTTCCTAACTCGCTCTACAGCGAAGTGGCAAACGGAGACCCTATGAAGGTTGTCCCTATTCCTGAAGTTGAGGAAAGATACTATTTCTGGGACCGTTTTTATCCTTACCTCGACTACAGGGTTCAGAATGCATCGCATATCAGATTCCAGGAACTCAATGTAAGCTATAACCTTCCTGCAAGAATAGCAAAGATCATCGGTATAGGTTCAGCCAAAATCTATGCACAGGCAAACAATCTGTTTACAATCAATTTCAACAAATACAATGAGGACCCTGAATATCCTCTCGGAACAATCAAGCCGGTAGCTGGATTTACATTCGGTCTTAACTTAACTTTTTAAATTTGAAGTCAGATGAAAAAGATATTATTACTGTCAATCGCAATTTTTCTTATCAGTTCCTGCACGGAATTCCTGTCGGAGAAACCGAATAAGAATACATCTCTGGTACCTACGCAGATAGAACAGCTTGAGTATCTGCTGAACAATTATTCATCTTTTTATTCAGAAGGAAACAGACAGGTAATCCATGGTACCGATGATTACGGTCTGATGAAGGAACTTGTGGAGGCAAAAGCTTCGACCTATTCGGCCGCACAGTACCAGTTCGCTACATGGGATGTGGAATTTCTCCCGCTTGACGGACGTGAGGGCTATTGGGCAGGAGAGTACAAGAAAATATTTACTGCAAACATGATACTGAAATATATACCTCTTGTGTCAGGTTCGGAAGACGTTAAGAAGGAAGTCGAGCATGAGGCAAGGCTCTTGAGAGCATACAGCATGCTTCAGCTTGTACAGACATATTGCCTTCCTTATAATGAAAGTACGAAAAACGAAATGGGGCTTACATTAAAGGCATCCACATCTTTCGAGGAAAATACGGAAAGGGCGACTTTGGAAGCAACTTACAAAATGATAGAGGATGATATCAAGGATGCATTGAATATTTCTACGGAAATGACTGTCGTAAACAACAAGTATACTTCATGGAGGGGTAACAAGGCTGCTGCCAATGCCCTTGCTGCAAGATTCTACCTCCTGATGGGGGATTATGAAGCAGCATTGGGATATGCAGAAAATGCACTCAAGTCACATAATGTGTTCGTCGATTACAATACCGACATGAAATATAGTGATATAGTATCGGAAGTTACGGTAGGAAGCGACAAAATTAAACTTGAATATCCTTATACTCATGATAACCAGAGTGATATGACAGATATGCTGGAATGGAAGGAGTTCATGTATTTCAGAATGCTTAATCACGAGTCCTGGTGGTATATTCCGAGCAGGGAGCTTCTTGCCCTTTATGACCAGCAGTACGATCTTCGCTACAGATATCATATAGTGGAACATTACTCATATGACAGGGGGCTTACGGCACCGGCGTATGATTATCCTGGATATATATTCTTCTTTAAGGACAGACTTCCTTCCGGACCTACCACTGCAGAGATGACTCTGGTAAAGGCAGAATGTCAGGCACGTCTCGGCAATTATGCCGATGCCATGAATACGGTAAATATTCTTCGTGAAAAGAGGTTTGACAAGACCGCTCCTGTAGCGGCAATAAAACTGACCGCGTCGAGCAAGGAAGAGGCAATAGCGAAGATCATCGAAGAGAGACGCAGGGAAATGCCGTTTACCCAAAGATGGTTTGACATAAGAAGGTACAACAACAATGATTATCCTGGAGATGATATCGATGAACTGACAAGAGAATTTTATTCTTACAACAATGCAGGTCTGGATGTGAATTCTCCTAAAACATATTCAATCAAGAAGGATTCCAGGAGATGGGCTGCTCCTTTGCACCAGAGTGAACTTGAGGCAAGCAACGGCGTGATAAAACAGAATATCTATTAGAATTATTAAATCATAAATTATATAAATAAAAGGGATTGTGCCGGGATTTTTGAGTTTCGATATAATCCCTTCTAATTTTAATTTAGGGTAAGTAACCGGCATGACTGTTATTATTGAAAAAGGGTTTATGAAAAGAATATTGTCTTTATTTATCGGTTTTCTGTTTTCAGGAGTTCTGTTGGCAGAGAATATTGAAAAAGCGAATCTCAGAATTCTTTATGTCGGAGGAGCATCCGACTATACTGACTACGGAAGTGTTTCCGCTGAATTAAAATCTGAAAGTGTCAGGGCAAGAACTGCTTCATTCAAGTCAATGCTTTCGGAATATTTCGATTCGGTTACTGTTGTTGACGGGGCTGATTACCGTCCGGAAATCTCAGATAGCTATGATGTTACAATCATAGACGGCAGGATACCTGAAATCAAGCCTGCGATAAGGGAATCTGATTCCAACGGAAGCATCGTAAAATATGTTCCGGCACAATTGCTGCCTGATGATTTCGACAGGGCTGTCATAACGATAGGAAGTATGGGAGAAATAGTAGGCAGAGCGATAGGATCTAAAAACGACTGGTACTGTCTTTGTCTTGATGCTGATGCCCATCATATGGTTTTGGACCATCCGATATTCAACGGTCCTTTCGAAACGGAACTTACCTTCGAGAAAAAGCCTACTCCGGAAGATGCTCTTCATTACAAATATTTTCATGAGGGGGATATGCCAGATTCCCTGATGATGTGGAAGGTCCAGACAAAAGGATATAAAACGGATAAGGACTTTGCAGTAGGTATGGTATCGAGGCCATGGGGATATACGGATTCCCCTGATGCTGAATACATATCAAGCGGAGTATGTGCCAAGACTCTGGATGCGGTAGCAATAGGACGTCATGGTAATTTCATGACATGGGGATTTGCAGCGTCCCCTCTCTACATGACAGAAGAGGCAAAGACCGTTTTCGCCAATGCCGTATGCTATATGGCCGGATTCAACGGGAAAAAGATGATAGCAAGAAAATATAATGACGGAATAGCTACAAGGGAATATCTGAAGGAACTGCTGTATCTTGTTTCCGATGAGGCTTATGAAGATAGAAGTCGGCTTGTAGAAAAAATGAATACAACAGGCGAAGAAATGAAGAAGAAGGCCTTGGAAAAGAAAAAGAAAGGTACGGAACTTGAAGAAGATGAGAAATATTATCTAAACTTTCAACCCGAAAAAATGGTATCAAGGAACGAATTTCTCAAACGTTATCAGAAAGAAGCTTATAATATGTTCGGGGATGATGTAGAGGCCTATATAAAATATTATAATGAAAACAGGAATTATTTCTATGGAGGAGAAGGTTCCTACAATCTTTTCGTGGATGAAGACTGCAAGGCATGGGGTATAGCGAACAACAGTCCGGATTTGCTGGAAAAAGCGATATCGTCTTTGGAAAAAGGAAAGGAAACCGAACGCGCGCTGCGTATACTTGACCGCTATACCATGTGCGGTTTCGGCAATGATGCCGGGGCATGGAGAAAGTGGTACGACACTTACGGAGACCGTATTTTCTTCACTGAAGCAGGAGGATGGTTGTTTATGGTTAACGGTTCTTCCGATATACCAGGTAATGATTATTCCGTAAAGACAGATAAAAAGGTTTCCGGAAGTGACTCCGTCACGACCGATGAAGAGCCTGTGCATGTTTCCTTGTCTCAGGAAAATGATAGAATAGTGATCCGTTTCATTATACAGCCGGGTTACCACATATATTCAAAAGTTTCGTCTTCGGATGCCTATATACCTGTAAGCATAGATATCGATCTTCCGGAAGGTATCTCTGCAGGAGAACCGATAATGCCTGTAGGAATAAATTATGGCACTACAGGGACAGTCATATATGAAAACGAAGCCAGAATAATAGTACCTTTGTCCGGAAATGGAAAAGGGCGTGCGGTCTGCAGAATAGGATGGCAGTGTTGCGACAGTCATGTATGTATGCCTCCGCAATCAAGAGAATACTCGTTGGATATAAATTATTAATATTGTTATATGAAACTTGTGAACCTTATGATGATATGTCTGTTTTCGGCAGTATCATCGGCTTTTATCTCCTGTGCAAAAACGCAGGATAAAACATTTGAAGTGTCGCTGGATGTGGCAGGTGTGGAAAACGGAAAGGTGGGACTTACCGTTTTCGGCAATAAGGACAGCGTCAGTTTTGAATCTGAAGAATATGTGCTCTCGGACGGCAAACTGCTTCTGAAGGGAACAGCATCCGAGGCTGCAGTTGTCAGGTTGTCTTTCCGTGATGAAAAATTCTACAAAATGATAGGTCGTGGGTATATTCCTGTCAAATCGTCAAGCATGTGGTTTATAGTATATCCTGGAGCAAGGGTTTCCGTTGAGGGTGATCTTACAGGAAAGGATTTCATTGACGTATATCCTGCAGACGGTGGCGGAGAGAACGATACTTTTTCAAAACTTCTGAAGACGATGATGCCGCCTATGAACAGTGCTGCGAATGAAACCGTAGCGATGGCTTCCGCGGAGTTGTCCGATGCTGAAAAGGATGAGATGCTCAAGAGACAGGAGAGTTTCAATAAGGCGACTCAGGATGCAAAAATGGCGTTCGTAAAGGAGAATACGAATTCAATGGCCGCAATATGGCTTATGGATGATATGCTTATGAGAAAAGAACTGGTATATACGGATATAGAGCCTCTGCTTCCGAATATTTCAGAAAAATATAAAGACAACAACATTTGCATATCATTGTTCTCAAGGGTGGCCGGAGCAAAATCCACTGTTGTCGGCAGCATGTGTCCTGATATCGAATCCGACAATACTGTTGACGGTTCGCATTTTTCTCTTTCCAGCCTCAGGGGAAAATATGTCATAATCGATTTCTGGGGTACATGGTGCGGGCCTTGCATGTCGGGAGTGCCTCATATGAAGGTTTTCAGGGACGCGCATAGGGACAAGCTTGAGATACTGGGTGTTGCGGATGACATGAGCAGGATTGAGAAATGGAAAGAAACATTGAAGAGTAACGGGATGGATTGGCCTAATATTCTGAGAGGCTCGGGGAATGAGGATCTTGTTACCAGATTCAATGTCCAGGGATTCCCTACAAAAATAGTTTTAGACCCTCAGGGCAAGATAATTCACAGGGAAACAGGTGAAAGAGAGGAATTCTACAGGATAGTTGAAGATATGATAAAGTAAAGGAGTGTTCATGAAGCGTGTTTTTACAGTAATTGCGGTGATTTTGTTTTCCACTTCATGTGCTGATGACAATTTTGAAGTTTGCGGAAAAATTTCAGAAGACGGCCATGGGTATGTATATATGGCTGCATGTGACGGGAAAACAATTCTGGACAGTGCAGAAGTGTCTGAGGGTGCATTTTCGTTTTCAGGATATGCTGACCCGACTGAAATATATATAGTTTCTGCCCAAAGGGATGACTTTTCACGAGGTGTATGTTTTGTCCCGGAAAAAGGGACAATCAGAATAGATCTCTCTTCGCGCGAGCCGGCTTCCGGAACAGTGCTGAACGATTCATTTGCGGCTTTTGCGAAAGAGCGAAAGAACATAATTGATGCGTCAAATGACGAGTTCGGTAAATTGAGAACCAGATTTGTCAATAAAGAAATTTCCGATGAGGAGTTTCAGAAGGCGAGAACAGAACATTCAAAAAAGTATGATCCTCTTTTGGAAGAACTGCATCAGAAATGTTTTAATGAAAATATTGACAATCCTTTATCTGCTCTTGTACTTTCCAATTGGATGACATTTTTCGATTATGCGAAAATGGATTCATTGCTTAAGCTCATGCCTGCACAGTCAGCGGATTATTATCCTATAAGGAAGAAGATGGATTTTGAACGCAATGTCCTTGAAACAAGACCTGGCAATCCTTTCAGGAACTTTACCGGTTATGATCTTGATGGCAATACTTCGGAGCTCGCTGATTTTGTAGGACAGGGAAAATATGTTCTTGTGGATTTCTGGGCGACATGGTGTGTACCGTGCATGGGAGAGGTCCCATATCTGAGATATATATATGATGAGTATTCTGCGAAGGGTCTTGTTATGGTAGGTGTTTCGGTAATGGACCAGGTCGATAGAGTGAAAAATACTGTCGCAAAGGAAAAAATGGTTTGGAATCATATTTATGACAGGGACAATGTGGCAAC
This sequence comes from uncultured Bacteroidales bacterium, assembly GCA_949296645.1. Classification (GTDB taxonomy): domain Bacteria; phylum Bacteroidota; class Bacteroidia; order Bacteroidales; family UBA932; genus CALUPD01. The sequence continues at coordinate 21,075 of CASFPH010000013.1, read as the reverse complement.
ACAAACATATGGAATCAATGGTATTCCTCAAATAATCCTTTTCTCTCCTGACGGAACTATCCTTGCCAGGGATCTGAGAGGTGATGAAATGAAAGCGAAGATAAAAGAGATTTTTTCTTCTGAAAAGTAGTTTCATATCGGTATAAAATATGCCGGAACATGTGATAATATTTGTTACATGTTCCGGCATATTTAATTTTCCATGCGTTTTACGGCTGAAATCCGGAGTTACTCCCTGTAGTATATTCTTTTTACTCTCGGGGATACTGATGTCAGAATTTCATACGGAATTGTTCCGAGTTCATCGGAAAGGCTGCTTACGGGCAGTTCCTCTCCGAAGACTATGACTGAATCACCTTCGCGTGCATCGGTGTCGGTTACGTCTATCATGCATGCGTCCATACATATGTTGCCGATTATCGGGCATTTCTTTCCGTTGACCAGAACATGGCCGTGCCTGTTGCTGAAATGCCTGTCAAGCCCGTCTGCGTATCCTATAGGTATTATAGCAATGCGGGAGTCCCTGTCTACGAAACTTCTGCGGCTGTATCCTATAGAGTCTCCGGCAGGCACTTCCTGTATCTGTAGTATTGTTGTCTTTAGTCTGCTCACGGGCCTCAATCCGTCCATGCCGGAGGCACTGATGCCGTACAGTCCGATACCTAGCCTTACCATATCCATCTGATATTCCGTAAACCTTTCAATACCGGCCGAATTCAGAATATGTTTTATGACTTTATATCCAAGATCCTTTTCAAGTGCCGAGGTCGCTTGTATGAACCTGTCAAGCTGCAGATGTGTGAATTCGTCAAATTCCGGGGAGTCACTTCCGGCAAGATGGGAGAATACGGATTTTACTGCAACCGCATTGTTGTGCCTTCCTATATGGAGACTCACTTCTTTCATGTCGGATGGTCTGAATCCTAGTCTGTGCATACCTGTATTCACTTTAATGTGTATCGGAAATGAATTTATGCCCCTGCGCTCAGCTTCGTCTGAAAATGCGTCAAGTAGTCTGAAACTGTATATTTCAGGTTCCAGATTGTACTCCAGAAGCGTGTTGAAACTGCCGAATTCCGGGTTCATGACCATAATGGGCAATGTTATACCCTCCTTGCGCAGTTCGACTCCTTCATCTGCTACGGCCACTGCCAGATAATCACAATGCTGGTCCTGAAGCGTCTTTGCCAGTTCGTATGAACCTGCCCCGTATGCGAAGGCCTTTACCATGCATACCATTTTGGTTTCAGTTTTCAGTTTTGACCTGTAAAAATTGAAATTGTGGATGACGGCATCGAGATTTACTTCAAGAATGGTTTCATGTACCTTTTTTTCGAGTCTTTCACTGATACTTTCGAAGTGGAATATCCTTGAACCTTTGAGGAGTATCAGTTCATCGGAAAAGCGTCTGCCGTGCATTGTCCTTATGAACTCTTCGGTTGTTGGGCAGAATTCCTTTTCCATGCTGAAATAATCCCTGTGTGCCGAAATTTCGTGTCCTATACCTATAAGTCTTTCTATATTTTTGGCAGCAAGAAGTTTAGCTACCTTTCTGTACAGCTCGTCAGGCGATGAGCCGGACTGCAGGATGTCGGAAAGTATAAGCGTGGTCTTCATCTTTTTGTCTTTGCGCCTGCTTTGCTGGAAATCCAGCGCTATGTCGAGGGAGTTGAGGTCGGAATTGTAGCTGTCGTTTATTATCAGGCAATTGTTTTGCCCCTGGATTACATCGAGCCTCATTGCCACTGGTTCGAGTTTCGTGAATCTATGCAATGTGTTTTCAAGTTTTTCCGGATAGACTGCACATATGAAGGCCAGCGAGTGTATGGAATCTTCGATTGATGCTTCGTCTGTGAACGGGATGGTTACGGTATGCCGTGTGCCTTCGGATATAAAGCCGATTGTCGTATAGGAATCGTTTTTGGCTACATGCTCTATGAAAAGAGGAGCTTCTTTATTTTCCCTGCTCCAGAAGAACAGTCTTCTGTCTTTGTATTTGCCGAAAATGCACTCTGAAACGGTTCTGTTGTCTAAACAGAAGATGATTGTCGATGAGTTTTCGAAAAGTATGCATTTTTCCTCGCATTTTTCCTCAACGGTTGAAAAATTTTCCTGGTGTGCATCTCCTATCCCGGTTATGATTCCTGTGTCAGGAAGTATTATGTCACTTATTTTTTTCATTTCTCCCGGTTTTGATATACCGGCTTCGAAAATGGCAAGTTCGTGTGTGTGTTCAACACCCCATACGGACAATGGTACTCCTATTTGCGAATTATAGCTTCTCGGAGAACGCATTATGTTTAGGTCTTCCTTGAGAAGCTGGTACAGAAATTCCTTGACAATGGTCTTTCCGTTGCTTCCAGTGATTGCAGCGACAGGGATTGCGAATTTTTTTCTGTGGAATGATGCAAGTTTCTGCAGGGCGTCAAGCGGATTTTCTGTCAGAAGGAAATTCGCTTCTGGCATTGCGCTTGTGTCTTCAGGCAGTTCGGAAACCATGAAGTTCCTTACATTACGCATGTAAAGGTCTTTGATATATTTATGTCCGTCATTTGCTTTGGTCCTGAATGCGAAGAACAGTGTCTTTTCCGGATATGTAAGTCTCCTGCTGTCTATAAGCAATTCCGAGATAGTATTTTTACGGCTTCCCGTTACAGTGGCACCGGTTATGGCCGCTATTTCTGATATACTGTATTCCATGATAATATCGTTCTTGGATCCTTTTGTGAATCATCTAAAAATTAAACCGGATTTATGCATTCATAAAATCCGGTTCGCAGTATCGTCTTTTTGTTATTCCCACTCGATTGTTGCAGGCGGTTTTGACGAGATGTCGTAAACTACCCTGTTGACTCCCTTTACCTTGTTTATTATGTCGTTTGAAACTTTTGCCATGAATTCGTAAGGAAGATGTACCCAGTCGGCGGTCATACCGTCAGTGGATGTTACTGCTCTCAGTGCGATGGTGTATTCATATGTCCTTTCGTCGCCCATCACGCCTACGCTCCTGATAGGGAGTAGTATTGTTCCTGCCTGCCATATCTTGTCGTAGAGGTCGTTGTCTATCAGTCCCTGGATGTATATGTCGTCGGCTTCCTGGAGTATCTTTATCTTGTCCGCGGTGACTTCTCCGAGAATTCTTATGCCCAGGCCGGGTCCCGGAAACGGATGTCTTCCTATAAGTTCTTTCTTGATTCCGAGGGCAAGTCCTACGCGCCTTACTTCATCCTTGAAGAGTGTACGGAGCGGTTCCACTATCTTGAGATTCATCTTTTCAGGAAGGCCTCCTACATTGTGGTGGGACTTTATGGTCGAAGAGGGTCCGTTTACTGAAACGGATTCTATCACGTCAGGATATATTGTCCCCTGAGCAAGCCATGATGCGTTCTCCACCTTATGTGCCGCCTTGTCGAATGTCTCGATGAATACGCGGCCTATAGCCTTGCGTTTTGCCTCGGGATCTGAAATTCCTGCAAGGGCTGCAAGAAAATCGGAAGAAGCGTCCACTCCGGTAACGTTCAGTCCCATGTCCTTGTATGATTCAAGAACTTTTGAGAATTCGTTCTTTCTCAGAAGTCCGTTGTCGACGAAAATGCAGTGCAGATTCTTGCCTATTGCCTTGTTGAGGAGGACTGCAGCTACGGTAGAATCGACACCGCCGGAAAGTCCGAGGATCACGCGGTCGTCGCCCAGTTTTTTTCTCAGTTCGGCAACCGTGCTGTCAATGAATGAATCAGGGGTCCAGTCACCTTTGCATCCGCATACTCCCTTGACGAAGTTTTCAAGCATTTTGCTTCCTTCGGTGGAATGGAATACTTCCGGATGGAACTGTACTGCGTATGTCTGTTCGCCTTCTATGCAGTAGGCTGCGTTTTTCACGTCTTCCGTGGATGCTATTAGTTTTCCTCCTTCAGGGAGCGAAGCTATGGTATCGCCATGTGACATCCATACCTGTGATGTTTCGGATACGCCTTTGAAAATAGGGGATCCGGTGTCTTCTATTCTGAGGCTGGCTCTTCCGTATTCCCTTGCCAGAGATGCATTCACTTCTCCGCCGAAATGGTGTGCAAGGTACTGTGCTCCATAGCAGATGGCAAAAAGCGGAAGTTTGCCTTTGATGCCAGAGAGATCCACCTGCGGGGCCTGGCTGTCCCTTACGGAGTAGGGACTTCCGGATAATATCACTCCTTTTACACTTCCGTCAAGAACCGGAATTTTGTTGTATGGATAAATTTCGCAATAAACATTGGATTCCCTCAGTCTGCGGCCTATTAGCTGCGTTACCTGAGACCCGAAATCCAATATGATTATTTTTTCTGTCATACGGTTGAAAGATTGTCGTTAAAAAAGATTTACAAAAATAGGACAAAAAATAATAATTATCTACTTTTGCGGTCGAATTATGCAAAATATTAGGAATATTGCCATCATCGCGCATGTCGATCATGGCAAAACCACTTTGGTGGACAGGATGATATATCAGGCCAAGCTGACACGTAATGTGGAAAAAATGGGCGACCTGATTTTGGACAACAACGACCTTGAAAGGGAGAGGGGTATTACGATTCTGGCAAAGAATGTGTCCGTGCCGTACAAGGATTGTAAAATCAATATTATAGATACTCCCGGACATGCCGATTTCGGCGGTGAGGTCGAAAGGGTGCTCAATATGGCAGACGGGGTTCTGCTTTTGGTTGATGCGTTTGAGGGAACCATGCCTCAGACAAGGTTCGTATTGCAGAAAGCCATAGAAATGGGGAAAAAGCCGGTAGTAGTGATAAACAAGGTGGATAAGTTGAACTGCAGGCCGGACGAGGTGAATGAACAGGTGTTCGATCTTATGTTTTCGCTTAATGCAACAGAGGATCAGCTTGATTTCAAGACAGTTTACGGAAGTGCGAAACAGGGCTGGATGTCGCTTGACTGGCGTAAGCCTACGAATGATATAATACCTCTGCTGGATCTTATAATAAGTGAAATACCTGCTCCGGAAGTAAAGGAAGGTACTCCGCAGATGCTCATCTCATCCCTGGAATATTCACCTTATGTCGGAAGAATCGCGATCGGGCGTATAACGAGGGGAACTTTGAAGACAGGAATGCCGGTCACCTTGTGCAAGCGTGACGGTACTATGGAAAAATCTAGGATTAAGGATATAATGGTATTCGAAGGTCTGGAGAAAAGAAAGGTAGACGAGGTTATGTGCGGCGATCTTTGTGCACTTGTCGGGATAGAGGGATTCGATATAGGTGATACGATAGCAGATTATGAGAATCCGGAGCCGCTTCCTCCGATTTCAATAGACGAGCCGACAATGAGCATGATGTTCATGATAAATGACTCTCCGTTTTTCGGAAGGGACGGAAAGTATGTAACGTCAAGGCATCTGAAGGAACGTTTGGAAAAAGAACTTGAAAAGAATCTTGCATTGAGGGTCAAGGAAGGTCCGTCCGCAGATTCGTTCGTCGTCTACGGACGCGGTGTGCTGCATCTTTCGGTCCTTATAGAAACCATGAGAAGGGAAGGTTTCGAACTTCAGGTAGGGCAGCCTAAAGTCCTAGACAAGAATATAAACGGAGTCAGATGCGAACCTATCGAGCATCTGACGATAGATCTTCCGGAGGAAATGGTCGGAAAGGCTATCGAAATGGCTACAAGACGCAAGGCATCCCTTCTACATATGGAACACAGGGGTGACAGAACACATCTTGATTTTGACATTCCTGCCAGGGGCCTTATCGGTTTGAGAAGCAATCTTCTTACTGCCACTCAGGGCGAGGCTGTCGTGGCTCACAGGTTCAAAGCCTACGAACCTTATAAGGGAGAGATCGAAAAACGTCAGAACGGCTCTCTTGTGGCGATGGAAACAGGTGTTTCGGTGGCATATGCAATGGACAAGCTCCAGGACAGGGGGCGTTTCTTCATATTTCCAGGAGAGGAAATATATGCCGGTCAGGTAGTAGGAGAGCACTCAAGGGCGAATGACCTTAATATAAACATATGCAAGACAAAGAAACTTACCAACGTGAGGGCGGCAGGAACGGACGAGAAAGTTGTTCTTCCGCCTCCTATACAGTTCAGTCTTGAAGAGGCTTTGGAGTATATTCAGGAAGATGAACTGGTAGAGGTTACACCGAAAGCCATGAGACTCAGAAAAATCTATCTCGACGAGACGGAGCGCAAGAGACGCAGGGGGTAGACTTCTTTTTTTGTTAAATACAAAAATATTGTTAACTTTGCGGGCTCATAAAGCCTTTTGGTATGAACATGATCCGGAATAATGAATATGTAATCGGGTTGGCCGGCCTGCATAACGGACGTACCAGCTATGAATATCATGTCGGTCAGGATTTTTTCGACTCTTTCGGAAGCGACATGGTCAGAAATGCCGATTTGCATGTCGTTGCGGATCTGGACAAGTCGGGTTCGGATATCAGATTGTCCCTTAGAATGGACGGAACTGTTACGGTGGAGTGCGACAGGTGTCTGGAGGATCTTGTGTTGCCATTGGCTGTTGATGTTGCCCTTGCAGTCAAGTTTGTGAAAGGTGCAGCTGAAGACACGGTTTCAGATGACGTGATCATTTTGGAACCGGGTGATACGGAGCTGGACATGAGGCAGTTCATATATGACTATGTGATAGTCGGCATCCCTTTGCAGAAAGTGCATGATATCAAGGATTGCAATCCGGATGTAGTCAGATTGCTGGGCCTTGGGGAAAATAAATAATGATAAATTTAAACAATTATAATATTTTTTTAAAATGGCACATCCGAAACACAAGATTTCAAAACAACGTAGAAATAAGCGTAGGACTCATTACAAGGCAGAGTTGCCTACCTTGTCTACCTGCTCGAATTGTGGTGCAGCGGTTTTGTATCACAGAGTATGTCCTGAATGCGGTTACTATCGCGGTCGTCTTATAATAGAAAAGACTACAGCATAATAAGCCAGATGATAAGGATCGGTGTTGATGCAATGGGTGGTGACAATATTCCCGAGAATGTCATTCTGGGAACAGCCGCTTATTGTGCATCATGTATTAGCGATACCGAAGTCACACTTATTGGAGACAAAGAAAAAATTACCGAGGCATGTCAGCAGAATGGGCTGAATCCCGGTAATTTTTGTATTGAGCATGCATCCGAAACAATCGGCATGGGGGAGCATCCTGTGGAATCATATATGAAGAAGACGGATTCCAGTATTGTCAAAGGTTTCAGGATGCTTTCAGACGGCAGGATTGACGTATTTGCCGGGGCCGGGAATACCGGTGCCATGTCTGTTGGCGCAGTGTACGGGATCAGGCCGTTGACGGGAATTTCCAAGCCATGTATTCCCATAGTGATTCCCTGTCTTGACGGAACCTTTACGGTAATGCTCGATGTGGGAATGAATCCCGAGTGCAAGCCTGATTCGTTGTATCAGTATGCAGTTCTCGGGTCCATATATGCAAAGGAGTATCTTAAAGTTCAGAATCCGTCAGTGGCTCTTCTGAACATAGGTGCTGAAGAGGAAAAGGGCAGCATGGCCCTGAGGGAAACTTATAAACTGTTGTCATATACGAAAGGTATAAACTTTAAAGGCAATATTGAGCCGAGGGAAATGTTCCTTAGCAGCAAGGCGGATGTTATAGTTACGGACGGCTTTGTCGGAAACATAGTGCTGAAGGTTGTAGAAGGGGTTTATGATACGTTGACAGCGGCAGGTATGAAGAATGAGGCACTTGAAAAGTTCAATTATGAAATGTATGGCGGAACGCCTGTTCTCGGTGCCGGTGCGCCGGTGGTGATTGGTCACGGGGCGTCTTCTCCATTGGCGATATCCAATATGATAAAGAAGGCCGCAGATACGGTCAGAATAGGTTTGATAGATAAAATTAAAAGATCATTTGAAAATTATGGAAACTGAAAGAAGGGCGGTTATTACCGGAATAGAAGCTTTTCTGCCTGATTATATATTGACAAATGAAGAACTTTCCACAATGGTTGATACCTCGGACGAGTGGATAATGAGCAGAATAGGCATAAAGCAGAGGCACATATTGAAAGAAGACGGATTGGGTACTTCTTATATGGGGGCTGAAGCGGTAAAGAAACTTCTGAAATCCACGGGTACGAAGCCCGAAGAAGTCGACATGCTGATTTGCGCTACGGTAAGCCCGGATATGCTCTTCCCGGCAACAGCCAACATTATATGTGACAAGGTCGGAATTCTTAATGCCTGGGGTTATGATATAAATGCCGGATGTTCCGGTTTCATATTCTCATTCGATACGGTAAGAAGTTTCATAGAACTCGGTCGTGCCAGGAAGATCGTTCTTGTATGCGGAGAGAGAATGTCAGGCATGGTCGATTATCAGGACCGTTCTACATGCCCTATTTTCGGTGACGGAGCCGTGGCAATGCTTATAGAGCCGACTACGGATCTTTCACTCGGTTTTCAGGATTCCATAATGCATGTGGACGGAATAGGAAGGCATTATCTGTATCAGACAGCCGGAGGGTCGCTTTATCCTCCTACTCAGAAAACCGTTGCAGAGAGATTGCATTACATACATCAGGAAGGTCAGCCGGTATTCAAGTATGCGGTGAGCAGGATGGCGGATGTTTCTGTGGAGATGATGGACAAGCATAATCTGACACCGGACGATATTGCATTTCTGATACCTCATCAGGCAAATCTCAGGATAATAGATGCAACCGGAAGACGTATGGGACTTCCTAATGAAAAAATACTGATAAACATAGAGAAATTCGGAAATATAGCAGGTACGTCAATTCCGATGGTTCTATGGGATTTCAAGGACAGATTCAAGAAAGGTGATACCATGATATTGTCTGCTTTTGGAGCAGGATTTACATGGGGATCCATATTATACAGATGGGCGTACTAAATTTTGCAAATTAAAAATTAAGTATTACCTTTGAGCTCCTGTTGCCCCTGTAGTTCAACGGATAGAACGGAAGTTTCCTAAACTTTAAATACAGGTTCGATTCCTGTCGGGGGTACTGCGAAAAAAACTGTATCTGTACATTATGTACGCGATACAGTTTTTTTATTGTTTTCTCCCTGTTAGTGACAGTTACCTGTGCGGATCCAACCGCACAGGGTTGTTTTATACGTTGTTTACATGTTCGGCTTTGAGTTTCCTGCCTCTGTAGGTAGATCCGTTGAGCTCCTGAACAAGATAGCCGGCAGCACGTTCCGCAACGGAGACAAATACCTGATCTTTTCTCAGTTCTATTTTTCCGATGCCTTTCTTTCCGAGACCGCAGGAAACCATCAGACGGATAATGTGCCTTACCGTTATGTTATGACGGCTTCCTATGTTCAGTCTTATCCAGCTGAATCCCTTTTCGGTTTTTAATGTCTGTTGGCTGTTTTCCTTTTCATCAGGAATATTCAGTTCTCGCGAGTATCTGTAGTATTCTATGAACCTGTTGAATTCGATGGATAGTACCTTTTTGATGATATCTTCTTTTGATAAGGATGCCCATTTTTCGGTTACTGCAGGCAGGAATGCATCTATTTCAGGAGAAACTGGAGTGTTGTCTATCTGTTCTATCAGATATGCAAGCTGCCTTTCGCATACTTCGTCTCCATTGGGAATTCTGGCAGCTGTGAAAGTTATGCCTGCAGCTTTTTCTATTTTCTTGATTTTGTGTTTTTCTTTCGTGTTTATGATGGCGTATGAGACTCCGCTTTTGTCGGCTCTTCCTGTCCTTCCGCTTCTGTGCGTATATTGTTCGATTTCATCTGGAAGATTGTAATTGATGACATGTGACAGGTTGTTGACATCTATTCCACGTGCAGCAACATCAGTGGCTACCAGTAGCTTGAGGCTTTTTTCCTTGAATCTTTTCATGACAAGGTCTCTCTGCATCTGGGAGAGTTCTCCATGCAGTGAATCGGCATCATATCCGTCCTTTATGAGGGAATCAGCGATTTCCTGTGTCTCCTGTCTGGTTCTGCAGAAAATTATTCCATAAATATCCGGATTATAGTCTACAAGTCTTTTGAGTGCCGAGTATCTGTCCTTGGCGTGGACTGTGAAATAAAAATGCTGTACGTTTTTTGTGCCTGAATTCCTTGCTCCTATCTGTATTATGCGCGGGTCCTTCATATAGGTTCTCGCTATCTTTTCGACTTCTTTAGGAAGGGTTGCCGAAAATAGCAGTGTCTGTCTGTCTGCCGGGAGCGATTCAAGAATAGTGTCAAGTTCATCTTTGAATCCCATATTCAGCATTTCGTCCGCTTCGTCGAGAATAAGTGTTTTTACTGAAGACAGGTCTGCCGCACCTCTTTCTACCAGATCTATTATTCGCCCAGGGGTTGCAACTATAATCTGCGCTCCTTTTTTCAGCAGTCTGATCTGTGCATCTATGCCGGCTCCTCCATATACAGGTACAATCTTAAGGTTTTGGAAATTTCTGCCGTAGTTTGTCAGGTCCTGAGATATCTGTCTCGCAAGTTCCCTTGTAGGAGCAAGTACCAGTGATTGTGTTATAAAGGTTGCGGTGTCCGTTTTCTGCAGAATAGGCAGACCGAATGCTGCCGTTTTCCCTGTACCAGTCTGTGCGAGGCATACCATGTCGTTGCCTGTGACGAGCAGTTCCGGAATTACTTTTTCCTGCACGGGAGTAGGTGTCCGGTATCCCAATTCTGAAATTGCATTGATAATTCTGTTATCCAGCCCTAATTGTGAAAAGTCTAATGCCATTTTAATATTTTGGTTCTAATTGATTTAGTTCATTTCTGAATTCTGCATATTCTGCTTCTGTAAAAGTCTTTGGCCATGTCATTATTTTCATGGGGATTTCCCTGCAGCCTTTGTGATATCTCAATTGTAGATGATTGTGGGCGTTGAGCAGGAATCCGTTTCTTTCATAGAAATTCTTTCTTCTTGACGTCAGTTCGTCTTCGGGGTTTTCTATTTCCAGAATGACCGGCTTCCCGTATGATTTCAGGTGGGAAAGTATTGCAGCACCATATCCCTTGTTCCTTATTCCAGGTGTGGTGGCAAGATGTTCTCCGTAAAAATATTTGCCGTTTCCCATTTCCCAGAATGTAATGAATCCAATCGGGGAGGAGAATTCCTCTTCGGTTATTGCAAGAAAATGGAAGTCAGGATTACCTATGATTCTCCTGTTTTCTTCCATACTTCTCCTTTCTTCGTACGGAAAACTGTGTTCGTATATCTTCATGCATTCATGAAATATTTTCTCGTCTGCTGATGTGATTCTTTTAAACAGCATAATTGTCAGTAGATTTTATGGGTGCAAATATAGCGAATAAGCGAGAGCAGAGGAAGAATTCCAAATAAAACTTCACACCTGCCGCCCGCAACAAAGTTGCGGACAGTATAATCCGAGTAAGGAAAATCAAGCTTTGCTTGAATTTCCCGAACGAGGATTATATTGAATTGCGCGTAAGCGTGAACGGCAGGTGTGAATATTTTACATGCCTCTTTCCTTTGGCGAGCGGGAGCTATAAATGCGAACGCAGAGAGCAAATATAGCGAATGTGGATAGGGGGGAGGCAAATGAAGATGCGAGCGGGAGCTATAAATGCGAACGCAGAGAGCAAATATAGCGAATAGGGATTGCGGAGGCAATTTAAGATTCGAGCGGGAGCTATAAATGCGAACGCAGAGAGCAAATATAGCGAAGCCATTAAAATAAAAGGGCGGCTGAAGAACAACCACCCTTTTTGGTATACCTGAAAACTGGCTTACAATGCAGCAAGTCTCTTGTAGGAGTTATATCTTGCTTTTGCAAATTCTTCAGTGAGAGCGAAGAGTTCTGATGCCTGTTCCGGGAATGTCTTCAGAAGTGAAGAGTAACGTACTTCACCTTTGATGAATTCCTGGAATTTGCTCCAGTCAGGTTCTTTACTGTCGAGTTTGAACGGATTCTGTCCTTCAGCTTCGAGGGTAGGGTTGAATCTGTACAGATGCCAGTATCCGCATTCAACAGCGCGTTTTTCTTCTCTCTGTGAAGCACCCATGCCGTTCTTGAGACCGTGGTTGATACATGGAGCATAAGCAATGATCAGTGACGGACCGTTGTAGGCTTCAGCTTCCTTGATCGCATTCAGGAACTGTGCCTGGTTGGATCCCATTGCTACTTGTGCTACATATACATAACCGTAGCTCATAGCCATCATTCCGAGGTCTTTTTTGCGGATTCTCTTACCTGAAGTAGCGAATTTTGCAACGGCACCTGCTGGAGTCGATTTTGAAGACTGTCCGCCAGTATTTGAGTAGACTTCAGTATCAAGTACAAGTACGTTCACATTTTCGCCGGAAGCAAGTACATGGTCGAGTCCGCCGTATCCGATGTCGTATGCCCAACCGTCGCCTCCGAAGATCCATTGTGAACGGGCAGCAATGCAGTCCTTGTACTGGAGAAGTTCTTTACAGATATCGCATCCGCAAGCTTCCATCAAAGGTACGAGTTTGTCTGCGATTTCCCTTGTAGCGTCGGCATCGCTGCGTTTGCTAAGCCATTCTGCGAAGAGAGCCTTGATTTCAGCGCTGCATTTGTCGCATTCAAGACCCTGGGCCATGAGCCTTGCAACAGTGTCTCTGAGCCTTTCGGATGCGAGTCTCATACCGAGGCCGAATTCAGCGTTGTCCTCGAACAGTGAGTTTGCCCATGCCGGACCTCTTCCGTTCTTGTCCTTGCAGTATGGAGATGCAGGGAATGAACCTCCGTAGATGGAAGAACATCCTGTCGCATTCGATATCATCATCCTGTCTCCGAAGAGCTGTGTTATTGCCTTGATGTAAGGTGTTTCACCGCAACCTGCACATGCACCTGAGAATTCGAACAGCGGCTGTGCGAACTGTGAGTTCTTTACATTCTGTGATTTGGACTGTACGTTGTCCTTATATCCGATAGTAGAGTGCATGTATTCGAAGTTTGCAGCTTCGCCAGCCTGTGACTCTTCTGACTTCATTACAAGTGCTTTTGTCTTGGCAGGACATACATCGGCACAGTTTCCGCAGCCTGTACAGTCAAGCGGAGAAACCTGCATTGTGAAGTAGTAATCCTTGTAAGGACCGTTTCCTTTCACTCTCTTGATGCTTTCAGGAGCATTCTTCGCTTCTTCTTCCGTCATCAGGAACGGTCGGATTGCTGCGTGAGGGCAGACGAATGAACACTGGTTGCACTGGATACAGTTTTCTGCCTGCCATTCAGGTACTGCTATCGCAACACCTCTCTTTTCAAATGCTGCCGTACCTGCAGGGATGGTTCCGTTCACGTATTCTTCTGAAGCGAATGCGCTTACAGGAAGGTCGTTCCCGTTCTGTGCATTTACAACGTATGCTACGTTTCTTACCCATTCCGGAGCCATTCTGTCGTAGCTGTCAGGTCTGAATGAAGCCGATATGTTGTGCCATTCAGTAGGTATTTCAACCTGTTCGTATTCTGAACCTCTGTCAACTGCAGCATAGTTCATGTTTACGATGTTTTCTCCTTTCTTTCCGTAGCTCTTGTCGATAGCCTTCTTCATTTCCTTTACGGCCTGTTCGTAAGGGATGATTTCTGTAATCTTGAAGAATGCTGACTGGAGAATGGTATTGGTTCTGTTTCCGAGACCTATTTCAGCCGCAATCTGTGACGCGTTGATGATGAAAAATTTCAGACCTTTCTTTGCAATCTGCATTTTTACATAATCCGGAATTCTCTTGATAGTCTCTTCTTTTGACCAAAGACTGTTTAGAAGGAATGTACCGCCTCTCTTTATTCCTTTGAGTACATCATATTTTGAAAGATATGAAGGAACGTGGCATGCTACGAAGTCAGGGGTTGATACCAGATAAGTGGATCTGATAGGGGTGTCACCGAATCTCAGGTGTGAGCAGGTGAATCCTCCTGATTTCTTCGAGTCATAGTCGAAGTATGCCTGACAGTATTTAGGTGTTGTTCCACCGATGATCTTGATAGTGTTCTTGTTTGCACCTACAGTACCGTCAGAACCGAGTCCATAGAACTTGCACTCGTAAATGTCTCCTTCTGAAAGGCTGATTTCTTCTTTCTGAGGAAGAGATTTGAATGTCACGTCGTCGACTATACCGATTGTGAAATCGTTCTTAGGTTCTTTCATCTTAAGGTTGTCATAAACCGCAAGGATCTGTGCAGGGCTTGTGTCCTTTGATGAAAGACCGTAGCGTCCGCCTACGAGAACAGGAAGCTTGTCCATGTTTTCCATAAGAACAGACTTGACATCCAGGAACAAAGGCTCTCCGGTAGATCCGGGTTCTTTTGTCCTGTCAAGTACGGCGATTTTCTTGACTGTCTTCGGAAGAACTCTGAGGAAGTATTTTGCAGAGAAAGGTCTGTAAAGTCTTACGTTGATAAGACCTACTTTCTCTCCTTTTTTCATCAGGTAGTCAATGGTTTCTTTGATTGTTTCGCATACGGAACCCATTGCGATTATGATGTTTTCAGCTTCAGGGTCTCCGTAATAGTCGAACGGAAGATAATGACGGCCTGTAATTTCAGTAATTTCTCCCATGTATCTTGCCACGATGTCAGGTACTGCTTCATAATATTTGTTTGAAGCCTCCCTTGCCTGGAAGTAAACGTCAGGGTTCTGTGCAGTACCTCTTGTTACAGGAGAATTAGGGTTAAGCGCCCTTGCACGGAATTTTGCAAGTGATTTTGTACTGAGAAGTCCTTTCAGGTCTTCAGCGTCTATAAGTTCTATTTTCTGAATTTCATGTGAAGTTCTGAACCCGTCGAAGAAGTGTACGAAAGGTACGCTTGACTTGATGGTTGACAGGTGTGCAACCGCTGCCATATCCATAGCTTCCTGGACACTTGATGATGCAAGGAATGCAAATCCTGTCTGTCTTGCAGACATTACGTCCTGGTGGTCACCGAAAATTGAAAGTGCCTGAGAAGCCAATGCTCTTGCAGATACGTGGAAAACTGTAGGAAGCAACTCTCCAGCTATCTTGTACATGTTTGGAATCATCAACAGAAGACCTTGTGAGGCGGTAAACGTACTTGTCAGTACTCCAGCTTGAAGGGATCCGTGAACAGCACCGGCAGCACCGCCCTCGCTCTGCATCTCAACAACTTTAACCTTTTCTCCGAAAATGTTTTTTTTGTCGAAAGCAGCCCACTCGTCAACAAGCTCCGCCATGGTTGACGAAGGAGTGATAGGGTAGATTGCCGCAAGTTCGCTAAACATATATGCTACATGAGCTGCAGCATAGTTACCGTCACAGGTAATGAATTTTTTTTCTTTAGCCATTGCGTTTAACTTTTAATTATAGTTTGTTATCTGGTTTAACTGTAAACAAAACATCTCTTCCGAACCTTTTTGTCAAGATCCGGAAGAAATATTGCGATTTAAAAACAATATAGTCACAATATATATACAATCGTAATACCGTTTACCCTAATATTTTACAGAGAATCAGACAAGCTTTGTCATTGATGTCCTTCTGTTACTGCACCGGGGATTATTTTTTTAATAAGTCCCTGAAGTACATTTCCTGGGCCGAGTTCCGTGTATGAGGTTGCACCGTCACGGTTCATGTGTTCTATTATCTGTGTCCATTTTACAGGAGCCGTAAGCTGTATGAGCAGGTTCCTCTTTATTTCTTCCGGATCAGTATGCGGAGCAGCGTCCACATTTTGGTATACAGGACATACCGGTTTTGAAAATACAGTGGCTTCTATGGCTTCCGCAAGTTCCTGTCTTGCCGGTTCCATAAGCGGAGAATGGAATGCCCCGCCTACAGACAGTATCAGAGCCCTTTTTGCTCCTGCTGCTTTCAGTTTCTCGCATGCCTTTTCAAGCGCTTCCTTTTTGCCTGATATCACAAGCTGGCCTTTGCAGTTGTAATTGGCTGGTACTACCCCTTCTGTTGCGCTGCATATTTCTTCTACGGTGTGGTCGTCAAGACCAAGAACGGCAGCCATGGTTGATGGTTCTGCCTCACAGGCTTTCTGCATTGCCTTTGCCCTTGCCGATACAAGTTTGAGCCCATCCTCGAAATTGAGTGCTCCTGCGGCAACCAGTGCGGAGAATTCGCCAAGGGAATGTCCCGCTACCATGTCCGGTTTGAAAGATTCAAGGCATTTTGCAAGTATTACCGAATGCAGAAATATCGCAGGCTGGGTAACTTTTGTCTGCTTGAGTTCTTCGTCGGTTCCGTTGAACATGATGTCTGTTATTCTGAAACCGAGTATTTCATTTGCCTTTTCGAACATTTCTCTGGCAGTAGGATTGTTGTCGTAAAGATCTTTCCCCATGCCTTTGAACTGCGCTCCCTGTCCGGGAAATACATATGCTTGCATAATTGGATATTTTTTGAAAATTCGCTGCAAATATACACTTTTTTTGCGGAGATTCTATATCTTTGCATCTGATTGCCCTTGTAGTTTAACGGATAGAATTCAAGATTCCGGTTCTTGAGGTGCAGGTTCGATTCCTGCCGGGGGTACGGCGGCAATCAGGATTTGCCTGATGAAAATGAAAAAGAGGTTGTGATATATGATATTATCCTAAAAAGTTGGATGGTTAATGTTGATTGAGAGCTCCTCTTGGACTGAAACAAAGCTCGGTATTGTACCGGGCTTTTCCCATTATAAGGCTTTTCTGGCGAGTGTGTAAGTATAGTTTTTATATATTACTGACAATCAGATGTATGTTGCGGAGTCGCAAACAGGCTCGCCAGTCGCTGCGAAAGAAAAATACAACCGGCAGTTCGCAATAAAAAACTGCACCGCAAAAATTTAATTGCGGCACAGTCTTATTTTCAGTTGGCTTTACGCGGTCTTATTCGGTTTTATTCCACGAAAGCAATGATTTCTCCTTTTTCTACCTGTTCTCCTTGTTTCGGGAATATGGCAACAAGTTTGCCGTCAAAATTGGATATGACATTTTCCATTCCATAATAAGCCTGTACGGCGCAGATTATATCACCTGTCTTGACTTGTTTACCGATGGCAGGGGCTTTGGATGCATCGGCAACATCGTATTCCCAAAGAAGCATGCCTTTTACAGGAGCCTGTACCGGTTTTGCTTCCGGATGTTCGGCTACGAATTTGTCTATGTCGAATTTAGGCATTTCCACAACCGGCCTCGTTATTACAATAGGAGCACCTGCCTTTTCCTTGGCAGCTTCGAGTTCCTGATTGAATCTCTGTTTGGCTACTCCGCTCTTGTAGTCTCTGTACTGTCTTTCGTGCATTGCAAATTCAAACAGTTCTTCGTCGTCTTCTCCGAAATCCCATTTGTTTTCCTTTATTTCCTTTCTGAACCTGTCGAGTTCGTCAGGGAATGCATCCTGTGGATTTCCGGTATAGAATTCAAGACCTTTTTCCTTGGCAAGTTTGATGATTTCAGGATCCAGTTCGCCAGGGAGTTTTCCTGTCTTTCCGAGAATCATATTCCATGTATCCTTGTCAATGGTACTCCATCTAGGTTCTCCTTTCAGCATGTGCATGAGGTTCATCAGTGCAACATTCTTGACGTATTGGCTGAACGGGGTTACGAGAGGAGGATATCCGAGTCTAGGCCATACGTATTCGACTTCCTTGAACAGCATTACAACTAGGTCGTTCAGTGACACTTCCTTTTTGCCCTGATTTCTTAACGACATGTTGATTGCACCCTGGAATCCCTTTAGATCGGCCATCATTGAACCCATCATTCCACCTGGAAGTCCGCATCCTACCAGCAGCGATGACATTTTCGAGTTCCCCTGGTCAATGAAATATCCAAGATAGTCATCTATGAAAGTCTGGGTGAGTCTTCTGGCTTCCATATATGCGTCCATGTTTATGTCCTTTACCAGGAAGCCGTCGTCCTTGAGCATTTCACGTATGGTTATGACGTCTGGATGTACCTTTCCCCATGAAAGCGGTTCTATGGCTACGTCCAGATAGTCTGCTCCGGCTCTGGCAACTTCAAGCATTGATGCTACTGAAAATCCCGGACCGGTATGTCCGTGATACTGTACCTTAATATGCGGATATTTGTCCTTTATGGCTTTTGTCAGTTTGCCCAGAAAGGCTGGCCTTCCTATGCCGGCCATGTCCTTTAGACAGATTTCATCGCATCCGTATCCGACAACCTTGTCTACGATATCCATATAGTATTCTACGGTATGTATCGGAGAATGTGTAATGCTGAGTGCCACCTGGGAGATCATTCCTCCTTCTTTGGCGTATTTGACGGAGCCTTCAAGGTTTCTGTGGTCGTTGAGGCCGCAGAATGATCTTGATATATTTGTTCCCTGTTTGGCTTTTACCTTGTACATGAGTGCTCTTACATCAGCCGGGACAGGATTCATTCTGAGAGCATTGAGACCTCTTTCCAGCATATGAGTCTGTATGCCTGCCTTGTTGAAAGGTGCCGTCCATTCCCTTACGGCCTTGTTCGGATTTTCCCCAAAGAGCAGGTTTACCTGTTCAAACGCTCCACCGTTCGTTTCGACTCGGTCAAAACAACCCATGTCGATTATTACCGGAGCAACCTGTTTCAGCTGGTGCACCATCGGAACATATTTTCCGGATGATTGCCACATGTCTCTATAGACTAATGAGAATTTGATTTCACGTGCCATAAATAGATGTTTTCAGTAATGTTATTATTTTTTGTTATTGCTATGCAAAACCGTTATATTCCGTTTCAACAAAGATAACGAAAAAAAAGTGGAAATTTTTAACAGTTCCCATAAAAAAAGTGATGAATTTTATGAAAAAAAAGTTTTTGAAAGGAAAAACTTTGCAGATATGATAAATTGTACTATCTTTGCATTCCCATTGTAAAAATGGCTTTATGGTGGATGTAGCTCAGTTGGTTAGAGCGCTGGTTTGTGGCACCAGAGGTCGTGGGTTCGAACCCCATCTTCCACCCCTTCAGGAGAAAGACAACTATTATGAGTCTTTCTCCTTTTTTTATTTATCCCCATTCGCTATCTTTGTGGAAAGTAAAAAGGTTTTTGCTATGAACATCGTGTCTTCATTTACTGACAGAAGCGCGTCCATGATTCGCGGTTTTGCCTATCTGATCATAGGTCTGGTGCTTGTGTTGTGGCCGGATGTGGTCAGCCGTACTATTGTCTATGTTATCGGAGCAATCTTTACAGTTGCCGGAATTTTCGATTTCGTCGCCCACTTGAGAAAAACTTCAGGAAGGTCGTTCCCGTTTTCGGTGGCAGGTCTGGGCGGTTTACTGTTCGGTATTGTTCTGCTTATATTTCCTGATTTCTTTCTTAATCTTCTCATGTATCTTTTTGCGCTTGCAATCATTATAGCCGGAACAGGTGCTGTGGTAAATATGTATTATACATCCAGATTTGTCCCGGTACCGTTCTGGATGTATGTCGTACCAGCTCTCATTATATGCAGCGGTGTGCTGATTCTTTTCAATCCGTTCAAGACACTTTCTTCCATATTTGTCTTCTCAGGCGTAGTGATGGCCATATATGCACTTTCGGAGATATTCGGTGCATGGAAATACAGGAATGTCGAGGTATTTGACAGTTATGGTAGAAAACATATTGTAGAAGATACCGATTTCGAAGAGGATAAAGGTATATAGAATTTGTATAGTTTTTAGTAGTAGATCAGAAAGCCGGCCAGCCCGCCTGCTATTATCGTTATTATAGGGCTGACCTTGTAGAATTTTCCGGCAATGAACGCCGCGCCGAACAGTATCCAGCTTGTCGCGTCTATGAAGTTTTCACCATTCATGAGTACTGCTGCGGCTGCACCTATCATTCCGACTACTATCGGCCTGATGTCTATCATAAGGTTGTGGAACCATCTGCTTTTTCTGAATTTCTCCATCATGAGGCAAATCGTGAGAATTATCAGAAAAGACGGAAGCATTACTGCCGTTGATGCCACGATAGAACCGAATACGTTTCCGGTTACTGTATATCCAAGGTAAGTCGCGCTGTTTATGCCTATAGGTCCTGGCGTCATCTGTGATATGGCTATTATGTCCGTAAACCCCTGAGGGTCTATCCACTGGTGTTTTACAACAACTTCGTTCTGTATAAGTGAAAGCATTGCATATCCTCCTCCGAAAGTGAATATGCCTATGATGAAAAACGTGTAGAAAAGTTGCAGGTAAATCATTTTTTCGCTCTGTTTTCAGTTCTGCATTTGTAAATTGTACATGATATGGATATGATTGCGGCTGTAAACAATATATATGTCGCCGGTATCTTTGCAAAGCTTATCATTGCGAGAACCAAGACAGCAATCACTATCTTTACTGGAGAGAGGTTGTAGCTTTTTATCATGTTTACAGCCGGAACTGCTATAAGTGCTACGACAACTGGCCTTATTCCTTTGAAAATAGCGTTTATAGCGGGATAACTTGCATAATCCCGGAAAAGCATTGCTATGGCCAGTATGATGAGAAACGAGGGCAGTATGCTCCCTGAAGTCGCGACCAGACTTCCTTTTATTCCCTTGAGCCTGTATCCTAGAAATATGGATATGTTTACGGCCAGCAATCCTGGTGCTGATTGCGATATTGCAAGAACTTCCATGAAGTCGTCCTTTGCTATCCATTTCCGTTTCTCTACCACTTCGTTTTCTATTATGGGGATCATTGCATATCCTCCTCCTATCGTGAATGCACCTATTTTTGAAAAGCAGGAGAATATTTCAAGATAGATGTTCTTCTTTTTCATAGAAATGTTGTTTGCCTGCAAAGTTAGATATAAAGCATGCTAAATGAGATAAATTTGTTGCTAATTTTTTATGCCTGATAATCAGATGAATAAAAAATAAATGAAAATTTTTTAGAAAAAAAGATGAAAAAATTTGGTATATAAAAAAATGTCGCATATCTTTGCAGCCCGTTTGAGAGATAAACGCTTGAACAGAAAGCGCTCCGAACGAAAGTTCTTTGAAAATCAATGTAGTATTAGAGTGAAAGGTAAGAGGTTTAAATAAACCGTCAACCGACCTATAAATTCTAGGGTTTGACAGTCGGATCGAGCAAAAGAGATAATATATACAATGAAGAGTTTGATCCTGGCTCAGGATGAACGCTAGCGGCAGGCCTAACACATGCAAGTCGAGG
>CASFPH010000012.1 GCA_949296645.1 uncultured Bacteroidales bacterium | reverse complement strand
CTACTATCAGATATAAGCGAAAAACATCCATCATCTTGCGATGAACGAAATCATCGACAGGTTGTTTGTTCTCCCACGCAGTCTTCAATGCGCCAATAATATCTTTATTTACTCCAACAGCCCACATAAACTCCTCTAAATCCAATGGAAACATATCCTTGATTGCCATGTAACCCACCGGTACGGAACGAAGATTGTTAAGTTCCACACCAAGCAACGAGCCACTTAATATATAGCGATATCTGCCATCATCGACAAGGAACTTTATGGCGGTAACTATTTCTGGGCATAGCTGAACCTCATCAAAGAAAATAAGTGTATCACCCTTTATCAAGGGTTTATCAGTTAAGGCAGACAGTCGGAGCAGTATATCATTGCTGTTTTTGGCTGTCGAGAATATTTCGACTGCTTCGGGGTTCTCTACAAAGTTAATCTCAACGAAACTTTCGAAGTGTTTTTCTGCAAACCTTCTGATTGAATATGTCTTACCAATCTGACGGGCTCCAACCAGTAACAATGCACCTTTATTTACTTCATAAAAATGCTCAATGTAATGCGATATTTTTCTTTCCAACATGGCGTTCTGCATTTTTCCAAACCAAAAATATGCCTATTTCTGCAATTGTCCAAAGAAAATTTCTTATACATCAGTCGGCTGCATCTGTTCTTGCATTTACGGACAGCAGGAAAACAGGGGTTACTTATCATTATTTCAGGTCTGGGTGGTATGCCGCGGCTGGAGTCTATACCAATAATGATATCAACAGGATAGGCACGGATCAGCAGTTGAACACAGGTGCGGTGACATGCAGGCTGGCCAGACGTTTCTTGTATCCTGTTTCTTCCGGAATTCTCCATGTCGGCGTTGCGTTTTCCTTCATTCCTTCCGAAGTGAATACGGATAATTCCGTACGTGAGGTGAAGAGCAACGGCGTGACTTCCATGCTTGGCGAACCGATGCTGTATGTGGAACTTGACAGGGTTACAACCGAGTGTAAGGGAGTTGTGGAGTTTCTGTATACCGACTCCTCGTTTCTGGTGCAGAGCGAATATTTCGTGAACAGATTCGGACATCTCGGAGGTCCGGAAAAAAGCCTTTTCCATGGAGGATACCTGCAGGGCAGCTATCTTCTCAAAGGAAAAGGCGGTTTCGAATATGATATGGAGAAGGCTGTACCGGGCAGGCCAGTCAGCAGCCGCTCCGTAGAACTGACTGCGCGTATCAATTACACGGACATGTCATGCGGTCATCATCCGGTGGGTGGAAGGGAACTTGATTTCTCCGTGGGCCTGAATTATTACATAAACCGCTTCTTCGGCATAAAATGGAACTTCAGTTATGTGCTTGCAGGCCAACTGGACAGCTCGTTTTACAGGAAAAATCTTTTTATCACCCAGTTGAGATGCCAGTATATATTCTGACCATGAAAATGGCCGTTTCCACATCCGGCTTTATCAATATTTGTGGCTGTCTTCGCCGTTCAGCTCACTGTTGCTGATTTTCTTCCTCACAAGGGCTCTCCATACATAGCTTATGTAGGCGATTACGAAAGGAATGGCTATTGAGACGTAGGCCATCACTTTCAGTGTGAACTCGCTTGATGAACTGTTGTAAAGTGTAAGGGAGTATTCCGGATTTACCGTGGATACGTAATATGCCGTATTGTTGAATGCAGCACATATGAGCAGCGGCCATACGGCAAGTACCACGCCGAGGGCTGTGATGTAGAAGTTGTATTTCTCCCTGCCCGTGAAGAGGCGTATCATTCCGGCAAGCACGAGGGCAACTCCGGCAAGCAGCATGACAAGCGGCCATACCAGTTCTGTCATATTGATGAAGAACTTTGATCCGACTACGGCAAGAGCGCCTGTTTCGGGATTTACCTCATAGCCTGGAAGTAGAAAATACCATATGAGGATGACGACGAATCCTGCTACGAATATGCTGCCTGTTATTTTTGCGTGCTTCCTGCATCTTTCCACAAGACCTGGTTCGTCAATCTGTGATATTGTGTAGAGCAGGCCGAGAGTGCGTGCTGCAAGGAATACCCCAATGCCGAGCAGCAGATTGAACGGCACTGCTATGGCGTCAAGCCCTTTCCATCCGTTGTCCCAGTATGATATGACGGGCTGGGAGAGGTCGGTCAGGTTCATTTTCTGCATTATGAAAGGTCCGCCAGTGAAGAATGTACCGACGGCAACTCCGAGCAGTATCGTGCCGAGTGCGCCGTTGAGAAGCAGGAAAACCTCGTAAGTCCTTGTTCCAAGCAGGTTGCCGGCCTTGCTTCTGTATTCATATGATACTGCCTGTATTACAAACAGCAGGAGAATCGATATCCACAGCCAGTACGCACTGCCGAAACTGGTGGAGTAGAAGAGCGGAAAAGCAGCGAATGCTGCGCCTCCGAATGTTACTAGGGTCGTAAATGTCAGTTCCCATTTGTGCCCGAAGGCATTTACGAGCAGGGTTCTGTCATTGCCGTTCCTTGCTATTCCGAAAAGAAGAGTCTGTCCTCCCTGTACGAACATGAGGGCTACCAGAATCGCTCCGAGCAGGGAGACAAGAGCCCACCAGTAATGTTGTAGAAAATATAGTGTTGTCATGACTGTTTTGTTTCAGGTCCTTTTTTGATGATATTGAACATTATCCTGAGCTCCGCTGCCAGAAGTATGGAGAACAGCACGAAGAATATTACGAGTGTTGTTGTCACATCGGAAACTGAATTTCCGGACACTGCAGCCTTTATCGGCAGAAGGTCCTGTATTGTCCATGGCTGTCGT
Organism: uncultured Bacteroidales bacterium; assembly: GCA_949296645.1. Classification (GTDB taxonomy): domain Bacteria; phylum Bacteroidota; class Bacteroidia; order Bacteroidales; family UBA932; genus CALUPD01. The sequence goes on along the minus strand of CASFPH010000012.1, from coordinate 53,457 downwards.
CCCACTTCGGCGACAATCCATCCTGCCTGCGAGCATATGTATACCAGAGGTACGGATATGATTCCAGCATACAGAAGCCATTTCTTTTCCTGAAGCGTACCTTTGCGGAGATAGAACAGTTTCAGAATGAACAGCAGGATGAAAAACATTCCGAGTCCTACCATAATCCTGAATGCATAGAATACCAATGGTACGTTTGGAACAAGTTCTTCCGGCTTGTCCAGGTAACCGTATCCGAAATAGTCGAAATTTTTGCGTATATTCGTGAGTGCATTTTGTGCAGCTTCCTCGTCAGATGCCTTTTTTGCCTCATGATATCCGGCCAGTGCGTTGATTGCAATGCGTCCTCTTTCCTTGGCTTCTTCGAATGATACGGCAGTCACTGTATTCCCGTTATGGTCCGTATATTCATATCCTCCTTCTATTATGTCGTTTATTCCGGGCACGAACGAGCCTGGTTTCCTGTTTGCCAGAATTGAGAGTCCCTGCGGTATGGAAATCTCGAACAGCAGAGGGTCCTTGTCGTCATGTATCGTCTTTGACGGGTTGAGCATTCCGACGGCAACAAGCGGTGTACCGTGTTCTCCACGGTATAGACCTTCCATTGCCGCAAGCTTCATGGGCTGATGTTTTGCTACCTGATAGGCAGAACCGTCTCCTGTCCATATCAGTACGATGAGCGATACAAAACCGAATATGGATGCCGTTTTGATGCTTTTGAGTGAAAAGTCAGTCGCACGTTTTTTCAAAAGATACCATGAACTTATACCGATGACGACTATGGAGGCCAGTACGTAGGCGTTTGTTACGGTATGAAGGAATTTGTTTATTGCCACAGGTGAAAACACAACTGCCCAGAAGTCAACCATTTCGTTTCTCGCCGTGTCGGGGTTGAATTCCATCCCCGTAGGGAACTGCATCCATGAATTTGCAATAAGTATCCATACTGCGGACAGGTTTGTGCCTATGGCAGTTAGCCATGTGGCGGTAAGGTGAGCTTTTTTGCCTACCTTGTTCCACCCGAAAAACATTATGGCGAAGAAAGTACTTTCCATGAAAAAGGCAAATATGCCTTCGATTGCGAGCGGTGCGCCGAATATATCTCCGACAAACCATGAATAGTTGCTCCAGTTTGTCCCGAACTCGAATTCAAGGATTATTCCTGTGGCAACCCCTATGGCGAAGTTGACTGCGAAGACATTCATCCAGAATTTGGCAGTCTTTTTCCAGAATTCATCGCCGGATCTTACATATTTCGTTTCCATGAAGGCGATGATGAATCCCAGACCGAGCGTAAGAGGTACGAATATCCAGTGGAACATTGCAGTCAGGGCAAACTGTAGCCTGGATACATCTGCTAATGATGATAAAAACATGACTGTTGTTTTAGTTTATAGGTTTATTTGGTAAGGTTGCGTATCACTACTTCCGTTTTTTCCTCCATTGAATCGTATTCCGCAAGTTCACTTTTGAAGAAGAATACTTTGAGTATAGCGAACATGATGAACAGTTTTATCAATATTATAAGCCAGAGTGTTCTCCCTGTTTTGCCCATGTTCCTGAATCCGTCATAATAAAAATTCCATATGTTTGTTATGATCCTGTTCATTTCCGTTCATATTCACATTGGTAAGTCATATCTTTTCCAGAAGGTCGGGGCGGAGCCGGCCTGTTCTTTCTAAAGCCTGCTCTTCCATCCAGTCCCTGATTGCGGCATGGTTGCCTGAAAGAAGTATTTCAGGTACTTTCCAGCCGTTGAATTCGGCAGGTCTCGTATATACCGGAGGTGCCAGGAGATTGTCCTGGAAGCAGTCTGTAAGAGCGGACTGTTCGTCCGATATGGCCCCGGGTATGAGTCTCGTCACGGCGTCGCAGATCATTGCCGCCGGTATTTCTCCCCCGCTGAGAACAAAGTCTCCTATGGAGATTTCCTTGGTGATGATATGGTCCCTGACTCTCTGGTCCACGCCTTTGTAGTGTCCGCAAAGTATGATTATGTTCTGAAGACACGAAAGCCTGTTCGCCTCCTTCTGGTTGAATGTTTCGCCGTCTGGACTCATGTAGATGATTTCATCGTAGTCCCTTTCCGCCTTCAGGTCGTTTATCAGGTTGAATATGGGTTCCACCATGAGTACCATGCCGGCATCTCCGCCGAAACTGTAGTCGTCGACGTGACGGTAATTGCCCTTCCCGTAATCCCTTATATCGTGGATTATGATTTCAACAAGACCCGCTTCCTTCGCCCTTTTCACTATAGAGTGGTTCAGCGGGCTTTCAAGCAGTTCCGGTACTACAGTAAGTATATCGATTCTCATGCGCGTATGCCAATTCTCATAATGGCGCAAAAATAGCAAAATAATTGTTTTTTTATATATATTTGCAAGTCAATTTAATTAGTCTTAGCTATGAGTGAAAATATGAACATTGCTGCCGTACCTGAGCAGATTCCGGATGAAGTACTGGATAACGCACAGGAAAATCTTGATCTTCTTGAAGAGAATAACCTTGAAGAAAACAACGAGGAAACCGTTGGGGAAAACATCGTTGCAGATGAAGCTGACCGTCCGGATTACTCCGCATTGAGCCTTAACGAAATAATTGTAATGTTCCGTCAGATGCTTGAAAGAGCCGACCAGATGGAAATGTACAAGATGGCTGACGTGTTGAAGGCATCATTCTACAAGGCTTTGAAGAGGGAGAGAATAGCGGCGGGATGTCCTGTTCAGGAAAATACGGTGCTGGAGACGAGAACCGGAGACAAACAGGAGCACAATGATGCGTCCGCAGATGCCGGTGATGTTCCGGCAGATATGTCCGGAACACAGTCAGACGCTCAGACTGAGGCTATTGCCGATGAAGCGGAAGAAATATCGAACGATCCGTTTGCCGAAGTGGAAAGAGGTTTCAAAGAACTTTATGCACAATACAAGGCTTCCAGAGCAAAATACATACAGGAGCAGGAAAAGCAGAAGGAAATGAATCTGGAGTGCAAGCTTGCAGTAATAGAAGGCCTCAAGGAACTTCTTGAAAAACAGGAGGATCTTGCACATACGTTCCCTGCTTTCCGTGAACTCCAGAACAGATGGAAAGAGATAGGTGCGGTTCCGCAGGCGCGTGTGAAGGATGTATGGGACAGCTACCAGTATCAGGTTGAGAAATTCTACGACTATGTAAAGATAAACAATGAACTCAGGGATCTGGACCTCAAGAAAAATCTTGAAATCAAGACAAGACTCTGTGAAGAGGCCGAAGCCCTCAAGGATGAGCCGGCAGTAGTGGATGCTTTCAGGCGTCTCCAGAAACTGCATGACGAATGGAGGGAAACAGGTCCTGTGGCAAGGGAATTAAGGGAAGAAATATGGAACAGGTTCAAGGAAGCTACTGCTGTTGTCAATAGAAAACATCAGGCGTTTTTCGACAACCTGAAGGAGGAAAGAAAACAGAATTTCGAAAAGAAGAGCGCCCTTTGCGAGGAAGCTGAAGCCATAGCTGAAAGAACCGATATTCAGGCAAATGAATGGAACGTACTTTCAAAGAAAATGGAAGAACTCCAGGCAAAATGGAAAACTATAGGTTTTGCTGCCAAGAAGGAAAACCAGAAGGTATATGACAGATTCAGGGCTGCATGCGACAAGTTCTATTCGGCAAAAAGGGAATATTATGCCGAATTCAAGAATGTGATGCAGAAGAATCTCGAACTGAAGGAAGCCCTTTGCGAACAGGCTGAAGCAATAATGAACAGCGAAGAGTGGAAAAAGACCACTGACCAGCTCATAAGGCTTCAGAAAGAATGGAAGAAGATAGGCCCGGTGGCAAGAAAACAGTCGGATGCGGTATGGAAAAGATTCAGGGCTGCATGCGATACTTTCTTCAACAGAAAGGCCGCATTCTATGAAGAGCAGGATTCGGCGCTGGAAGTGAATCTTAAGGCTAAAACAGAGCTGATAGAGGAGATACGCAATTACAAACTCCAGGGCGACAAGACCAAAGATATGGAGATGATGTTCTCGTTCCAGGACAGATGGCGTGAGATAGGTTTCGTTCCGTTCAAGGAAAAGGAAAAGATCCAGGTTGCTTACAAGGAAGCAATGGATGCCCATTTCTCAGAAATAAGGTCAGATGACATGGAGTACAGCATGGGCAGATTTGCAAAGAGAATCCAGGATCTGCAGAACAATGTCAAGGGCGGTGCACGCATACTCAAGAACGAAAGGGAAAAACTGCTCCAGCGTTACAGGAAGATAGAAACGGATATCCAGACCTTAGAGAACAATGCGGGATTTTTCGCAAAATCCAAAAATGCGGAATCTCTTATGGCTGAACTTGAACGCAAGATAGCGCAGGCTAGGGAAACCCTCGTCCAGATAGAGGAAAAGATAAAGATGATCGACAGACAGTTCCAGGAAAAATAGACGATAACATATAAGGGACAACAGATTAATTGATAAGCAGATAAACAGAAGTATCACATGAACAAAAACACGATTATCGGCTTTGTCCTGATCGGACTTATTCTGATCGGGTTCAGCTGGTACAATTCTAAGATTTTCAGAGAGCAGGAGAGAGCGAGATTCGTTCAGGATTCAATTGCTGCGGAGCAGGCAATGCAGGCGGCGAGGATAGAAGCAGAGAAGGCGGCAGAACTGGCTGCGGCGGGTGCGGACAGCGGAAAGACGGTCGTTGTCGAAGAATCATTCTATAAAGATTCATTGCTGGCAGTCGCAAGTTCCGGTACGGAATCCTTCAGTACGCTTGAAAATGAAAAAGTACGTATAACATACAGCAATAAAGGTGCACAGCCGTATTCGGTGCAGATAAAGGACTATACCAAATGGGACGGCTCGGATCTTATGCTTGTTAAACCCGGTGCCGGTAATTTCAATATACAGTTCTATACGAATCAGCTTTTCAATACTTCGGACCTTTATTTTTCAAAGGTATCGTCCACCGATTCGTCCGTAGTATACAGACTTGCGGTTGCAGAAAACGCTTATGTGGAATATTCCTATGTGCTTCTAAAGGATACCTACCTGGTCGATTTCGACATGAAACTTGTAGGTATGGATAGATATATACCGAAGAACGTAAGGTTTTTTGACATGACATGGAACCTCGATATACCGAGGCTTGAAAAGGGTTATGACAATGAGAAAAACTATTCTACCGTAGTATACAAGTATCCTAACGAATCTTCCGTGGAGGATCTCGGGCTGAGAAAGGACAGCGCGGAGGAAGACATAAAGACCAAACTTTCATGGTTCGCTTTCCAGCAGCAGTTCTTTTCAGCGATAATGGTTTCGGAAAATTCATTTGCTGAAGGAGACCTGTCCTACAAGTTCTATCCTGAAAATGACGAGGACAGGAACCTGATGGCCTGCGAAGCAAGAATGGTGATACCTTACGACCCTGCTGCAGATCAGAACTATCCGTTCAAGTTCTATTTCGGTCCTAACCTTTATAACGAACTGAAGAGTTATGATATGGGATTCGAAAAGATCGTTCCTCTCGGATGGGGCATAATCGGATGGATAAACAGGTTCTTCATAATCCCGTTCTTCGATCTTCTCGGCAGGTTCATATCTGATTTCGGTCTGATAATCCTGCTTATGACAATAGCCATAAAACTGATAATATCTCCGCTTACCCTCAAATCATATCTTTCCACTGCGAAAATGAGGGTGCTTAAACCTGAGGTTGACAAGATCAATGCCAAGTACCCGAAGCAGGAAGATGCCATGAAGAAGCAGCAGGAGATAATGGCTCTGTACCAGAAGACAGGGGTCAGCATGTTCGGCGGTTGTCTGCCAATGCTGTTGCAATTCCCTATTCTCTTTGCGATGTTCCGTTTCTTCCCGGCGTCCTTCGAGTTGCGTCAGAAGGGATTTCTTTGGGCTGATGACCTCAGTGCATACGATTCAATACTGGATCTTCCTTTCCATATTCCTTTGTATGGAGACCATGTCAGTCTTTTTGCAATATTGATGGCGCTTTCGATGTATTTCTATACCAGAATAAACATGAAGGATATGCCTTCAGGACAGGATATGGCCGGAATGAAATTCATGCAGGTCTATTTCATGCCTATTTTCATGCTGGTGTTGTGTAACAATTTCTCAAGCGGTCTGAGTTACTATTATATGCTTTCCAACCTTATCACGATAGGTCAGACCTGGGTTATCAGGAAATATTTCGTGGATGAGGAGAAGATATTCGCAAAACTCAAGGAAAAGGCTGCCAGCGGTAAAGTGAAAAAATCAAGGTTCCAGCAGCGTCTTGAGGAAATGCAGAAGCAGCAGGAAATGCTCAGGAAACAGCAGGATGCTGCACGCAAGGGCAGAAAGTAATGGAATGCTGCCGACGGCAGCAGCGAGATAATAATGCTATATCATGGGGTCAATTGCAGAAGAACTGAGATCCGTTGAATCGGAACTTCCGGATGGCGTGAAACTGGTTGCAGTGTCGAAATTCCATCCGGTCGAGGCAGTGATGGAGGCGTATCGTGCCGGACAGAGAAGATTCGGGGAAAACCGTCCGCAGGAAATGGCCGCAAAGGCTGCGGTCCTTCCGAAGGACATAGAATGGCATTTTGTAGGAACATTGCAGAGGAACAAGATAAAGATGGTTCTTCCTTATGCATTCCTGATACATTCGGTCGATTCGTTGAAACTGTTCGAAGATATAGTAAAGCATGCTCCTTCATGCTGTAACGGTGACAGGAAAAAAATAAACGTGCTTCTCCAGTTGCGTATTGCAAGCGAGGATACCAAGCAAGGCTTTGAAGAGGAGGAAATTACGGGACTTTTGGACAGACTTTCTTCCTTGTATGACGTTTCTTCCTCATCGTTCGTGCGTGGAGAGGCTGCCGGAGGACTGGATTACAATCTGGTTAACATATGCGGCCTGATGGGTATGGCCTCGTTTGTGGAAAATCCGGATTCCGAAGAAGGCTCTGCACGGCTTGCGTCCGAATTCGGTCGTGCAAAGGCTCTTTTTGACAGAATAAAATCCGCAGGGTATCCGTTCCTGACAGATTTTACTGAACTTTCAATGGGAATGACGGGCGATTTCCACCATGCGGTTAAGTTCGGCAGTACCATAGTCCGGATAGGAACCAGAATTTTCGGGGCCAGGGACTATTCGAAAAAATAGGACATGGCTGAAATAAGGGACTTGACAAAAGGCAGTATAAAAAGCGGGATATGGTCCATGGCCATCCCCTTGATTACTGCCTCTTTCGTACAGATGGCATACAACCTTACAGACATGATATGGTTGGGTCATCTCGGAAGCAGAAGTGTTGCTGCGGTCGGTGTAGCCGGCTTTTTTACATGGCTGTGCAATTCCCTTTCCTTCACTACAAAGGTCGGCGGAGAAGTTACAATATCCCAGTCGATAGGAGCCGGATCCGTTAAAAGGGCTTCGGTTTTTGCGAACCAGTCGGCGCTTCTTTCAATGTGTATTGCTTTTGTCTATGCTTCCTTCATATTCATAGCTTCTCCGGGTCTGGTTTCGTTTTTCAGACTTGAAAGCGATATATCTGCAATGTCTGTGGAATATATGAGGATTGTGGCTCCAGGCATCTTCCTGACATTCAATAACAATACTTTCAGCGGCATATATAATGGACAAGGTGACAGCAAGACTCCTCTTAAGGTTCTGGCCGTAGGTCTTGTGATGAACATGATACTCGACCCTCTGCTCATATACGGGCTCGGACCTGTACCGGCCATGGGTACAGCCGGTGCTGCGATTGCAACATCATCGTCGCAGTTCGTAGTATTTGTAATATTCATATACAGACTCTATGTGCGTGGTTCTTCTTTGGGAAAGATGCATGTTTTAGTGCGTCCGGGTTTCAATTTCATGAAGCGCATTGCCGGTCTCGGTCTGCCTGTAAGTATGCAGAGTGCTCTTTTTTCAATGTTTTCCATGACACTCGGCTCGATGGCTGCAACCTGGGGATATGTCGGTGTTGCCGTACAGAGCATAGGTTCGCAGATTGAGGCGATAACATGGATGACCGGTGCCGGTTTTTCTACTGCACTTGCCTCTTTTGTCGGGCAGAATTACGGAGCAGGCGATTTCGCAAGGATACGAAAGGGATATTCATATACTCTCAAGCTCGCCTTTTCAATATCAGCCGTGGCTACTTTGGCATTTGTGTTTTTCGGAGGGGAACTTTTTTCCATATTTGTAAACGATCCGCTTACGATAGACGCGGGCAGGGATTACATGATGATTCTTGCCGTTTCACAGATTTTCGTTTCGCTTGAATCCGTTACTGCCGGAGCCTTCAACGGAAGCGGAAGGACTGTGCCGCCTGCGATAACCGGCATTACCCTCAACGGGTTCCGTCTTCCGATGGCTTATGTGCTTATGAACATACCGGCCCTCGGACTTAACGGTATATGGTGGAGTATAACCGTTTCAAGTGTTTTCAAGGGTGTTCTGTTGGCGTGGTGGTATCTTGTATTCAGAAAACGTCTTGAATCAGGCAGGGATCATGGGGTACTGAAGGGTATCTACAAGCCGGTGAAAACTGTCGGAAAACGTATGTATTCCATTGCCAGCCGTTTGTGGCAGTGGTGATTTTTCTATTTCCTACTCTCTTAGCATGTAATACGTGTGACATTTTGTCATGATTTTTCCTCTGGCAAAGGTTTTGAGGCTTTCTTTCTGAAAACGGCCGTAAAAAGAAGAAAAAAGGAGAATTGAATATGAATATGCAACAAAATCAGAACGATGCACTTCAAAGATTTGCAATAAATCTGAACAGTGCTGCGAGAGAGGGGAAGTTGGACCCTGTTATCGGCAGGGACGAGGAGATTAGAAGGGTTCTCCAGATTCTTAGCCGAAGAACGAAAAACAATCCGATTCTTGTCGGTGAGCCAGGTGTCGGCAAGACAGCTATTGCCGAAGGCATTGCACAGAGAATTGTCAATGGTGATGTTCCGGAGAATCTGAAGAGCAAGGAGATATATTCGCTGGATATGGGAGCTCTGATTGCTGGTGCAAAATATCAGGGCGAATTTGAGGAAAGGCTGAAGGGCGTGGTGAAAAGCGTTGTGGACAGCAAGGGGGAGATTATACTTTTCATTGATGAAATTCACACTCTGGTAGGGGCTGGAAAGACTTCCGGCGCAATGGATGCCGCAAATATATTGAAACCTGCCCTGGCAAGGGGCGAGTTGAGGTCGGTAGGTTCGACTACCCTCGACGAATATCAGAAGTATTTCGAGCAGGACAAGGCCCTGGAAAGAAGGTTCCAGATGGTGATGGTGGACGAGCCTTCACCTGCAGAGGCTATATCCATATTGAGAGGACTTAAGGAAAGGTACGAAAATCACCACAAGGTAAAGATTGCGGATGATTCCATAATAGCGGCAGTGGAACTTTCACACCGTTATATAACCAACAGATTCCTTCCGGACAAGGCAATCGACCTTATAGATGAGGCTGCATCCAAGTTGAGGCTTGAAATGAATTCCCTGCCTGAACCTATCGATGAACTTGAAAGGAAGATACGTCAGCTTGAAATCGAAAAGGCGGCGATAAAGAGAGAAGGCAAATCCCCAAAACTTGCCGAAATGGAGAAGGAACTTGAGGAACTCAATGCTGAAAGAAAAATCAAGAATGAAGAGTGGAAAAAGGAAAAGGAACTTCTCGATTCGATACAGAAAGCCAGAATAGAAGTAGAGAATCTGAAGCTAAAGGCAGTAGAGGCTGAACGTTCCGGAGACTACGGTAAGGTAGCCGAAATACGTTACGGTAAGATAGGTGCATTGCAGGAAAAGATAAAGAGGCTGGAGGCTGAAATAAAGGCCAATCCTAATCCTCTTATCAATGAATCCGTCGAACCGGAAGATATAGCGGAAGTTGTGGCAAAGTGGACCGGTATTCCTGTAAAGAGGATGCTTGAAAGTGAAAAGGAAAAACTTGTCAAGATGGAGTCCGTACTTCACGGAAGGGTTATAGGACAGGATGAAGCCATAAAGGCGGTATCCGATGCCGTAAGAAGAAGCCGTGCCGGCCTGCAGAATGAAAAGAGGCCTATAGGCTCGTTCCTCTTCCTCGGTACGACAGGTGTGGGTAAGACAGAGTTGGCAAAGGCGCTTGCAGAATTTCTGTTCAATGACGAGAACCTGATGACAAGGATAGATATGAGCGAATATCAGGAGCGTCATTCCGTGAGCAGGCTTGTTGGTGCGCCTCCGGGATATGTGGGATATGATGAAGGCGGTCAGTTGACCGAGGCGGTCAGAAGAAAACCGTATTCCGTCGTTCTTCTTGATGAAATCGAAAAAGCGCATCCTGATGTCTTCAACATCCTGCTTCAGGTACTGGATGACGGACGTCTTACCGACAACAAGGGACGAACGGTGGATTTCAAGAATACCATACTTATCATGACTTCCAACATAGGCTCCGATGTTATTCAGGAGTATATGGACAGACTCAGCGACAACGGTACTGCAGGCAGCGATGACGCTTCCTTCAAGGCAAGGAAGGAATCCATCATGGAAGAGTGCAGAAAGAGGGTAATTTCGATTCTGAAGGAGAGCGTAAGGCCTGAGTTCATCAACAGGATTGACGAGATCATAATGTTCGAGCCTCTGAATCATGAAGATATCAGGAATATTCTGAAACTCCAGATTTCACAGCTTCAGAAGATGCTTTCCGACAAGGGTATCACCCTCGGATTTACCGACAGGGCCATAGATGCCCTTGCCGCTAAGGGTTATGATCCGGCATATGGGGCCAGACCTGTCAAGAGGGTGCTGCAGAAAGAGCTTGTCAATTCGCTGGCAACAGCCATAATAAGCGGCTCCATAGACAAGGAAAAACCTATTACCGTGGATTTGGTCGGAAATGAGATTGCCTTTTCCCAAAAATGACGTCTGGCGCTTGGCAGAGCGTGATATAGTTTGACATATTATCAGGACTGCATGGATATTTGATATTTATTTTTAAAGATATTGATATCTTTGCAGTCCTTTTGTTTTGCCGATGTCGCATTTTGTGTATTTTTGCACCAATTAAATTTCTACTTTCTTATGGATAACAGATATAACAAGAGGGGCGTTTCAGCTTCCAAGGAAGATGTTCACAATGCTATTAAAAATATTGACAAGGGACTTTTTCCCAAGGCATTCTGCAAGATAGTTCCGGATTATCTTGGCGGGGATGATGAATATTGCATTGTGATGCATGCAGACGGTGCCGGAACGAAATCGTCTTTGGCTTATGCATACTGGAAGGAAACCGGTGATCTGTCCGTATGGAAAGGCATTGCCCAGGATGCTATTGTAATGAATACAGACGATCTGCTTTGCGTAGGAGCAGTTGATAATATAATGCTCTCTTCAACAATAGGCAGGAACAAAATGCTGATACCCGGCGAGGTTATATCGGCTGTCATAAACGGCAGTCAGGAGTTTGCCGACAGAATGAGAGGTCTGGGGTTCAATATAATCCTTACCGGTGGAGAAACGGCTGATGTCGGCGATCTTGTCAGGACGATAATAGTGGACAGTACGGTTTGTGCAAGGATGAAGCGTTCAGATGTCATAGACAATGCCAACATAAGTGCCGGAGATGTTGTCGTCGCTCTTGCTTCATATGGCAAGGCTTCCTATGAGGATGAATACAACGGAGGTACGGGAAGCAACGGACTTACATCCGCACGTCATGACATATTCAATAAGGAAGTGTTGAGAAAATATCCTGAAACATGCGATTCTTCTATTGAAGAGGATCTTCTTTATTCGGGAAGCCGCTCTCTTACCGAAGTGGATCCGGAGACAGGTCTTACTTTCGGAAAGCTTGTGCTTTCACCGACCAGGACATATGCTCCTGTTGTAAGGGATGTACTGATGAAGTATCGTGGCAGAATACACGGAATGGTTCACTGTTCCGGCGGTGCACAGACAAAAGTCCTTCATTTTATTGACAATCTGAGGGTGGTAAAGGACAATCTTTTTCCTACACCTCCTCTTTTCAGATACATACAGGAAGAGTCGGGTAGCGGCTGGAGTGAAATGTACAAGGTGTTCAACATGGGACATCGCATGGAGTTCTATGTTACTGAAGAAATTGCAGCTGGCATAATGGAAATTTCCGAATCCTACGGGATAGAGGCAAGGATCATAGGAAGGGTGGAATCTTCTGACAGGGCAGAAGTCATAGTCAGGGGTGAACACGGAGAGTATGTATATAACAAATAGTATTTATAATCTGCTCTATGTTGTTTGAAGAGTCAATTTCCGCAGATGAACTTGACAGGCTGCCGCTTGCTTCTTTCGACGGTGTGATAAGCGTGATAGATGAGGAGGATGATCAGTTTGCGGAGGCCATTGAATATCTTAGGTCCCAGAGGGTTATCGGGTTTGATACGGAGACGAAACCTTGTTTCCAGTCCGGCAAGCCGAGGAACAGAATGGCCTTGCTCCAGCTTTCGGGTGAAGACAAGTCTTTCATTTTCAGATTACAGCATCTCGGGTTGCCGAAGGCTCTTGCCGGCATACTGTCATCCGGCAAATATCTGAAAGTGGGTGCCGCTGTACATGATGACGTGAAAGGGCTCCAGTCTTACCGCAAATTTGTGCCAAGGGCATTTATCGACCTTCAGAAAGTTGTGCAGAGTTACGGCATACGTGAAAAAAGTGTCAGAAAAATGTCTGCGATAATTCTTGGAGTGAAGGTTTCCAAGTCGCAGCAGCTTTCAAACTGGGAGGCGCAGCGTCTTTCCGAGGCTCAGGTCAATTATGCTGCACTTGATGCATGGATATGCCGTGAAATGTATAAAAAGCTGATGGGCAGCAATATCAGTTCCACATTGTGGTAGTATCGATTTTAATTATTTTATGGTAAAGATTATTTTGAAGAAAGGCCGCGACGAATCCCTTAAAAGGTTTCATCCGTGGGTTTTCTCTGGAGCGGTCCAGGAAATAAAGGGGCAGCCGGAGGAAGGTGAAGTCGTTGAAGTATATTCGCGTGAGGGTGTCTTTTTGGCTTACGGGCATTATCAGATAGGCTCAATTTCCGTAAGGGTACTGGGTTTTGGAGATGACAGACCTGCAGATTTCTGGCGGTCAAGGCTCGAAGCTGCGTATTCTTTGAGAAAGGCTGTCGGTCTGACAGATTCGGACGATACTGATGCTTACCGTCTTGTGCATGGTGAGGGAGACAATCTTCCGGGACTTGTCGTCGATTATTATAACGGTACGGCAGTGATTCAGGCCCATTCCGTCGGAATGTACCGTTCAAGGGAGAGAATAGCTTCCGCCCTGAGGAATCTTTATGGGAATAACCTTGTCGCGGTGTACGATAAAAGCTCCGGAACAGCTCCTTTCAAGGCAATAGAGAATCTTAATGACGGATATCTTTGGCAATCTTCTGCAGTATCTGCGGGAGATTCATGCGATGGCGTATTGAAGAAGGGAGAAACTGTGATTTCAGAACACGGTAACAGATTCATAGTCGACTGGGAAAACGGACAGAAAACCGGATTTTTCCTTGACCAGCGCGAGAACAGGGAACTCGTGAAAAAGTATTCGTCCGGAAGGAGGGTTCTCAATCTATTCTGCTATACAGGCGGCTTTTCAATATATGCCCTTTCCGGAGGTGCGGTTTCTGTAGATTCGGTGGACAGTTCAAGAAAGGCGGTAGATTTGCTTGAGAGAAACATACTTCTGAATTTCGGCCCTGAAGATCACAGGCATTCTTCATATTGTGAAGATGCGATAGATTTCATGAAAAATTCAGAATCCGGTAAATATGATCTGATAGTTGTGGATCCTCCTGCTTTTGCAAAGCACAGGGGAGCGCTTGATACGGCTTTGAAGGCTTACAGGCGACTGAACGAGGCTGCCATAGAAAAGGTTGCTTCCGGCGGGATAATATTTACATACAGCTGTTCGCAGGTAGTCGACAGAAATGCTTTTGCACTGGCTGTATTTTCGGCAGCGGCAAAATGCGGAAGAAAAGTCCGCATACTTCAGAGACTGATGCAGCCTGCAGATCATCCGGTAAACATCTACCATCCGGAGGGCGAATATCTTAAGGGACTGGTGATTTATGTAGAATAGCCGTTGGTATTTTAATTCGTATTTTTTATTTAACTTTTAGAAGTCATGGCTGAGCAGCTGATAATAAATTCTAAAGACAAAAAAGGTATCTACGGGGAGATTATACCGCAGATAGAGGCCATACTCGGCGGAGAAAGCGATGTGATTGCCAATATGGCGAATCTTTCTTCGGTTTTAATGGAGGCATTTCATCATCTTTGGGTCGGATTTTATTTGGTAAAACCTGTCATCGCGGAAGGTTCTCATGCGGTCGATCATGAGGAACTTGTACTGGGACCGTTTCAGGGACCGTTGGCATGTACAAGGATAAAACGCGGCAGAGGGGTGTGCGGTACGGCATGGGAAAAGGCGGAAACTCTGGTAGTACCGGATGTCGATGCTTTCCCGGGACATATCGCATGCAGTTCCCTTTCAAGGTCGGAAATAGTGGTTCCGGTTTTCGGCGGGGACGGGAAGGTGGCTGCGGTCCTCGATATAGACAGTAAGGACCTTTCTGCTTTCGATGAGACCGACAGGGTAAATCTAGAGAAAATAGTATCATATATTTGCATGGATTGAAAAATAGTTATATATTTGCAATCCCAAATCGGTACCATGGCCGAGTGGTTAGGCAGCGGTCTGCAAAACCGTGCACAGCAGTTCGACTCTGCTTGGTACCTCAAGACAGAGGTTGTATCGTCTGATTCCGGAGATACAACCTCTGTTTTTTGTTTTACCTCTCTTGAGTGTAGTTTTTATGTTTATCGTATGTGATTGTAAGGATTCAATGCAGACTTTACGGAATATTTTCTATCTTTAAAATTCAAGTAAATATAATACAGGTAAATATAATACAGGTTTGAGTATGCAGAGTAATGAAATCTACAGAAATCTGACGGAATCTGAGATAGAGGCCCTTGAGGCAAATTCATGTATCGCTGAAGACTGGGGTCGGGTTATGGTAAAGGACGGTTTCAATCCGAAGAGGGTTTTTCAGGTAAGTTTTTCAGGGGATATAAGGCTGGGTAATTTCGAAGAGCGTTTTGTGCTTCCCGGTGGAATGGAAAAGAAGTCTGGAGTCAGATATGCCACCCTGCACAATGTGACGGTAGGGGATAATGCATGTATTGAAAATATACATAATTACATAGCCAATTATGAAGTGGGAGAGAAGTCCTATATCAAGAACGTCGGACTGATGTATGTGGAGGGCCGCTCTTCTTTCGGAAACGGAGTAGAAGTTTGTGTCCTTAACGAAACAGGCGGGAGGGAGATACCGATACATTCCAAACTGTCGGCTCATCTTGCATATATAATGACATTGTACCGGCACAGACCTGAACTTATCAGCAACATCAACAGTCTTGCGGAAAAGTATGCCGAAAAATATTCTTCAGAGACAGGTGTGATAGGCCGGAACGTATCAGTAATAAATTGCGGAATAATAAGAAATGTAAGGATAGGGGACAATGCTGTACTTGAGGGAGTGGATAAACTTGATAACGGTTCCGTTAACAGCAATGTCCATGCTCCCGTAAAAATAGGCTGCGGAGTTTCCTGCAGTGATTTCATAGTATCATCCGGTTCTGTGGTCGAAGACGGAGCCACCCTGCACCGCTGTTTTGTTGGACAGTCCTGCCATCTCGGCAGAAACTATTCTGCTTCGGATTCGCTTTTTTTCAGTAATTGCCATGGAGAAAACGGCGAGGCATGCGCGATATTTGCCGGCCCTTATACGGTTACGCACCATAAGTCCACTTTGCTGATAGCGGGAATGTTTTCATTCATGAATGCCGGATCCGGCTCGAACCAGAGTAATCATATGTATAAGCTCGGGCCTATACATCACGGTATACTGGACAGGGGAGCTAAAACTGCATCGGATTCTTATATATTGTTTCCGGCGCATGTAGGACCGTTTTCACTTGTGATGGGTCGTCATGTAAATCATTCCGACACATCGGACATGCCGTTTTCATATCTTATAGAAAAGGGAAACGAGACATATCTGATGCCCGGCGTGAATCTCAGGAGTGTAGGAACCATAAGGGACGCTCAGAAATGGCCGAAGCGCGACGGAAGAAAGGATCCCAATCTGCTCGATTATATCAATTTCAATCTTCTCAGTCCATACACGATAGGAAAGATGATGAGGGGACGTTCCATATTACTTGAATTGCAGCGAGTGGCTGGAACCACATCAGATGTATATTCCTATCAGAGTGCGAAAATAAAGAACTCTTCTCTTGTTAACGGATTGAAACTTTACGAGATAGGAATACACAAGTTCATGGGTAATTCCGTCATCAAGCGTCTTGAGGGCGGTGTATTTGCGAATGATCAGGAAATCCGTGAGCGTCTCAAACCGAGTGTTTCCATCGGTTCCGGCAGGTGGATAGACCTCTCCGGCCTCATAGCTCCAAAAAGCGAAGTCATTGATCTGCTTGATGATATTGAATCCGGTAAAGTGGGTCGTCTTCAGGAAATCAATGATGCATTCGGAAGAATGGCGGCAAATTACTATGAGTATGAGTGGACGTGGGTATACGGGCATTTCGAGGAATTCTATGGAGTCTCTCCCGATTCGGTTACAGCAGATGATATCAGAAAAATCGTTGCAAAATGGAAAGATGCCGTAATATCCCTTGACAAGATGCTTTATAATGATGCTCGGAAAGAATTTTCTCTATCATTCATGACAGGATTCGGAGCCGATGGCGGTCCTGAATCAAGAAGGCTTGAATTCGAAAAAGTGAGAGGCGTTTTTGAAACCAATCCTTTTGTCACAGCCGTACTCAAACACATAAAGGACAAGGATGCCCTTGGAGACGAACTTCTTTCACGACTTCCGGCCAGCATATCAGAATGATTTTTCAAGAGCTTCGGGCGGTTTCGGGTGGTTTCGGACTGTTCTCGGGCGAGTTCAGACGAGTTTCGAGTTTCGGACTGTTTTCTGACTGTTCTCAGGCGAGTTCAGACGAGTTTCGGGCGAGTCTGCAAGCCGTGTTTTCATATATTGCTGATAATCAGCAAAGTACCTCGGAGTCGCCAACAGACTCGTCCGCGCCAGCGAAAGAAAAATTGAACCAATCCCCGCCAGAAGGCACTCTGAGGCAGGTCACATTTCTGGGGCCAAATCGAGTGTGCAGTCAGCGTTGTACTGAACTATCTGAAAATGAGCTGATTGATGCGGAGAGCACCTACGGACTCGCGGGGATTTCGGGCGTTTTTGGGACGAGTCTGCAAGCCGAGTTTTCATATATTGCTGAAAATCAGCTAAATGTCTCGGGATCGCCAACAGACTCGCCTGCGCCTGCGAAATAAAAATTGAACCAATCCCCGCCAGAGGGCACTCTGAGGCATGTCACGTTTCCGGGGCCAAATCGAGTGTGCAGTCAGCGTTGTGCGGAACTATCTGAAAATGAACTGATTGACGCAGAAAGCTCTTACGGACTCGCCTGGATTTCGGGCGTTTTTCGGGCGAGTGTGCAGGCTGTGTTTTTATATATTGCTGATAATCAGCAAAGTACCTCGGAGTCGCCAACAGACTCGTCCGCGCCAGCGAAAGAAAAATTGAACCAATCCCCGCCAGAGGGCACTCTGAGGCAGGTCACGTTTCCGGGGCCAAATCGAGTGTGTAATCGGCGTCGTACTAAACTATCTGAAAATGAGATAATTGATGCGGAGAGCTCTTACGGACTTCGCAGGAAAAGCATAACAGCAGAAAAGATTCCTAATTTAATGCTGTACGGGCGTTAAGGTACCGGTTGCATGATGTCGGACAGAAAGTCGCACGGATGCTACCGAGTTTTATATATCGTGGATGGTCAAGGTTCGCGCTGCGTGGTTATATGCTGAAGCTTGGAGTTTTATACAGTGTGGTTGGTCAAAGTTTTGCGCTGCGGATATAATGATTTCGAGCTGCGAATATAAGCGTTTGGAGCTGCGGGATGCCGGAGTTTCTGGCTGGGGGTCAGAAACTGAGGCCGAGTTTGAGGCCGATGTTGTTGCATTTGATTCTTGCTCCGATGTTACCGAGTTGCGTTTCGAAGTTTTCGTTGTAAGTGAAATATTCGTAGCGGAGCGTAATGTTCAAAGCGCATTTTCTTCCAGTTTTTAGGCTTATACCCATGCCTGGATTTACATAGAAGCCTGAAACTGAGAAGTCGGTTTTTATTCCGAGATCTCCGACTGCAAGGAAACTTATTTTTCTGGATATGGGGAGATATCCTTTTACATCAAGAAAGAGCGGCATCATGAGTGCTTCGTCATCAAGGGAAGTGCTGACTCCGATTCCGACCCCTGTATAAAGATATCTGTTCAGCCTTACTCCGTTGATTATATTTATGCCCATTTCGCTGATTTCATGGCTTCCGGCCTGAAGGAAAATCTCACCCTCGCCCTGATATTTGAATTTATGAGTAGGTTCACCTGCAGTTGCCTGCATGTTCGCGGAGAATACGAACATGCAGACGAGCAGGATTACAAGTGTTTTTATTTTGGATACATTCATATCACCTATAGAAAAATTGGTTTGCTACCATTCTGCAGGATTTTCATCAATCTGTTTAAGCAGTTGTCTTACAGCTTCTTCCAACTGCTGATCCTGACCTTTGATAGCCTTGTCGTAGTCGTTTCTTACTTTGAAATCCGGTTCAAGCTGGGAATTTTCCAGATATGTGCCTTCCTGGGTTCTGTATCCTACGACAGGTATGCCGAAGTACATAGACTGGTCCTGGAGGGTTTCCCAGTTTACGGAAGTCATTGTGCCAGGAACCGGCATACCTACGATAGAACCGATACCGGTCTTCCTGTATACCCACGGAGTTCCGTGTGCATTAGAATAGTTGGCTTCACAAACCAGCATTATCGACGGTTTATTATATCTTCTGGATGGCATTTCGCATGAAACAACTCCGCGGATTACCTGTTCAAGATATTTCTTGCCGCTGAACAGGATTTCGATGTCTTCATGGAGGCGTCCGCCGCCGTTGTTTCTTGTATCGATTACAATACCTTCCTTGAGATTGTATTTGCCGAGTATGTCGGCATATACGTTTCTGTAGCTTTCGTCATTCATGCTTTCTATATGCACGTATCCGAGCCTTCCGTTGGAGAGCCTTTCAACTTCTTCTGCTCTCGATTTTATCCATCTCTGGTACAGAAGCTTGTTCTGTGCGGATTTTGTGATAGGTTTCACGACTTCGTCCCATCTTTCTTTTGTTTGAGGATTGTAGAACGACACAAGAACCGATTTCCCGGCTTTGCCATTGATAAGAGGGTAGTAGTCTTCTCCGGCCTTGATTTCTTTTCCGTCGAATTTTTCTATGATGACACCGGCTTCGGCTTTGGATCTGCTATTGTCGAACGGACCGAACTCGATCACTTCATCTATTTTCAGACCGTCTCCTTCATAGTTCATGTCGAACAGAAGTCCGAATTCAGGAGTCGCTTTCTGTGCTCCTGGGGCTCTGTAGCCTGAACCTGTATGTGAAACATTGAGTTCTCCCAGTATTTCGCTCAGCATTTCGGAGAAGTCATAATTGTTGTTTATATGTTCAAGGAAAGGTTCGTAATCCTTTTTAAGAGCTTTCAGGTCCACTCCGTGATAATCTGTCCTGTAGAATCTCTTTTCCTGCTGTGTAAATACATGGTTGAACATGTATTCGCGTTCACCGGCCTTATCCAGTTCCATTTTCATGTCGAATGAAAGCGGTTTTACCGAACCGGACATCAGGTTTACAATAGAAGGGTTTCCTCCCATGATATACAGGTTCTTTCCGCTCTTGTCGAGTTGCAGGAATGCATATGAACCGCCGAGTTTTTTCATCATCTCTACGCGGCCTGTTCTTGTTGTCAGTTTCCACAGGTCATATCCGCCTTCGAATGAAGAAAGGAAATAAAGTGCTTCCCCATCGGAAGTCATTGCTGCGGAAGCAAGCTTGGAAGACATAGGGGTTAGCCTCATGACTCTGTCTCCGACTCTTTCAAGATCTATTTCGACAGCCTTTTTCTCAGGTTCGGATTTTTTGTCATCAGCCTTGCTGTCTTTCTTGTCGTCCTTTTTGCTGTCTTTCTTGTCATTTTTCTTTGCTTCCTTTGCTTTTTCGGCAGCCTCTTCTTCTTTCCTTATCTTTTCGCTCTGATTGAATAGGTCAAGTTCCTCCTTGCTCATCAGGAATTTATCCATCGTTTCCTGATTCATAAATGCGATGAACACATCGTTCTGACTGCCCCATGATGCGTGTGAACGCATACCGAGTCTGTTTGAAATGAAGATAACTGCATTTCCATCCATTACCCACTGAGGGGAACCGTCAATATAACCGCTGTTGGTTATGTTGTAATATTCACCGCCTGTTTTTGCTGATATGATGGCTATATCGCTGTACGGGTCTCTTCTGTTCGTTATTATTGACGTTACGAACCAGTTTCCGTCGGGAGACCACTGATATTCGAAACCGGAATCGTCATTACGGTAGTTCTTGCTTCCGTCAGTGATTGTTCTTACTTTTCCGCTTTCAAGATTGAGTACCTTCAGTATGTTTCTGTTTTCTACGAAAGCCAGTTCCTTTCCGTCAGGGGAAAACATAGGAGCCATCCTTTCTACCTTGTTGTCCTTGAATACAGGCTCTTCCCTGATAAGTGTGGCGTGTGCGAAATCGACATCTTCCTTTCTTTCAAGTGTAGCCTTGTAGAGTGTCCAGATGCCGTCTCTGCTGCTTGAGTAGATTATTGTCTTTCCGTCAGGAGACATGGTGACACCCTTTTCAGCTGCAGGTGTATTGGTAATCTGCTTGGTCGTTGAATAGTCGTCCGTAGTTGCAAAAACTTCACCTCTGCTTATTGCTGCAATCTGCGAACCGTCGGCTGACATCGAAAATTCGGATGCTCCTCTCAGGCTGATAGAAGAAACCTGCTCTTCAGGAATATCGTTGATTATTTCGATATTTACCTTTTCAGGCTTTCCACCAGGGGCCATGGTATAAATCTCACCGTGATAGCCGAAACATAATGTGCCGTCGTTGGCCTGTGACAGGAATCTTACGGGATGTTTCTTGAACGAAGTCAGGGCCTTCGCATTTTCGGTGTTTCCTACAGGAGCCCTGTATACGTTGAAACTGCCGCCGTTCCTTTCGCTAAGGAAGATGATTTCCTTTCCGTCAGGAGTATAGACAGGATTCCTGTCTTCACCTGGATTGGTGGTTATCTGGGTATGCGTCCCGTCCTGTGCATTATAATAGAATATGTCCCTTGCAACTGATGATGTATGGTGTTTTCTCCATTCGTTTTCGCTTCCGGTTCTGTTTTCATAAAGGAATGACTTTCCGTCCTTGTCGAAGCTCATGGCACATACCGGCGATGCCGTAATCTGTACGGGTCTTCCCCCTTTTACATTGATTTTGTACAGCTCCGTAATCCATCCTGTAGGGAAAAGTATGCTTGATGCAGGGTCCTGTATTGCTGCCGAAAAATAGATTTCCTTGTTGTCTTTCGAGAAAGCCAGTGGCTTTTCGGCTGCTGAATTCGTGGTAACCCTTGTGGCAACGCCTCCGTTTACGGATACGGTATAGATATCTGACCCTCCGTTCCTGTCGGAAGTGAAGGCTATCGTCTTACCGTCATTTGACCATACGGGATTCGATTCGAACGATGAAGCCGTTGTGAGTCTGGTGGCAGTACCTCCTTTGCTGTTTACTACATAGATGTCCCCTTTATAGGCAAAAGCAATTTTGCTTCCGTCCGGAGATATGGCATTGTATCTAAGCCACAGAGGATTGGCGGATGCGACAGCCGCAAACCCGAACGCAATGAATGTTAAAAGTGTTTTACGCATAATATTTAATTGATGTTGAATATTCGTCGGTGTAATCCATGTTATGGAAAACAAAAACGTAAAAATAATAAAAATAACCGTAGCGGCAAGCGTAAAACTCATCCTTGCGTCATGGTTCGCGGCCAGACAGTTTACCTTATGATTTCAATATACAGGTTTTCCTTTGTGTTATAACCTCCTCCTTTTGTTATGCTCAAGAATTTTTTCAGTTCTTCCGCTTCCCCTGAATCGGATGGAAAGGAATCTCCGGTAGACATGTTTGTCATGCCGAATCCCATTCCGATATCAAAAAGGTCCCCCTGACTGCCGTTGAAAACATATCCTTCATTTTCAAGTCCCAGACCGCTTGAAAACGAAATACTGCAATAGTATTTGTATTTTTGGGAAAAATTGTAGTCAGCAAGAGTGGTACCATTCCACTTCGGTCTCAGAGGTGCATATTCGAATACATGAAGCAAAGATGAAGAAGATACTTTTTGCCCGCTGTCATTTACACTGGCTGATATCCTTACTTTGCCTCTGCATGCAGAAGCGCTTGCATTTGAGAAAGGTACTGCCTTTACTACAAACGGATTACCTTCTCCATCGAGCGTTTCCACTATTTTTGCTGCAGACGGGTTGCCTGACACATCAAGTACTTCCCATTCAACCGTCAGACCCTGATCTGCATTGTAAGGATATATTTCCGCGTAATAGGTTATGGATGATTTCTGACCGCTTACAAGACTTCTGTCAACGAAATTCGCATCTCCAGAAAATAACGTGCCGGAAGTGTTTTTCCATTTGATTTCCACCCTTTCCACAGGAGCATAAGTCACCGTTATTTCAGCTTCTCCGTATTTACCGCTTCCATCAGAAGCCTCGGCCCGTATTATGGCTTTCCCTGTGCTTTTTGCATGGACCATTCCGTTGTTGTCTACAGTGCATATCCTTTCGTTCGAAGAACTCCATACCAAATCCCTGATCTCTGCGGATTCAGGATATATTTCCGCTTTAAGCTGTATCTTTTCGTCAAGATGGATTTCCGAATGAGACGGCGTTACATTGACCGAGGTAACCCGGTCTCCCAGTCCTGAAACATCTATTCTCCAGCCGGCCTCTTCGGGAGTGTATCCGGTGAATACGAGTTCAGTATTGTATATGCAGTTCCTTTCGATATCGAAATTGCCAAGGACATCCTTGCCGAGATATGTCCTGTATATGATTTCTCCGCTCTTTTCCGGAGATATGAATTCCCCGGTGATCTCAAGATAGGAGCATCTTTCCGCTCTTGCGTCACCTTCCGGAAAAACCTTTTCTTTCTGCTCCTTGATTCCAGGCAACAGTTCTCCCTGCATGTTTTCAAAAATGTAGAAAACGCAGCCGTTTCCGGCAAGTTGTTCTTCAAAACCTTCCTCCGCAGCAATTCCTTCGCTGAAAACATTTCCTGCAGTGGCAGCGGATACCTTGAACGGAAAAACGGATCCGGGCATATTTTTCAGTTTCAATTCCTTGAACATGAGCGTGCAGCCTTCTCCAAGAGAAGATATGTCGGCCTTTACTATAATTTTGCAGGCGCATCTCCTCAAACCCAGCGTAATGACGCTCCCTTCGCTTATTACTGCCGTTTTTCCCCCGCTCATCAGAAACATTCCGTCACTGCCCGTATCATAAGCCGAACTTGCAGTATATCTGAGTTCGGAAAGTTCAGCCTTGTTCTTGATGTTTATTACGCTTCCGAAGTTGGCGACGGCACATATTTCCAGTTCCCTGTTTTCAGGCAGATTCATCCTGATATCCTGCGCCGTTTCCGAATAATCGTGTGCTATCAGGTTCCCGTCTTCCCCGAATACGAGAATATTGATATCCGAAATGCTGTTCTCTACATCTTCCGAACCTTTTGTCTGTACTGCCTTTTCAGTGTACAGGGATATCCTGATTCCGACGTTTCTTTCTTCCGTCTGACTGTTCCCGTTCCAGTCTTCACCGCATGTTCCGGCCATATCGCAGCCTGAAAACATGAAGATGTTAAATATGCTGAATGACAGAAATGTAACAGTATTCCTGATTTTGAATATGTTCTTCATGATTCTGTATGTTTATGTAGTTGATTCCTTAAAATTCGATTTCGACATTGCCGTTGTCTTCCCAGTCTCCCGGATCTATGTTTATATTTCCGTTTCCCGTATCGATGTTCATGAATATCGGAGGCAGACAGTCTGCATTCATATCGTAACCCTGAGCTATGATTTCCTTTCCTATCTCATACGTGCCTGATGAAGGTACATGCAGTTTTATCCTGTCAGGGTTGTCTGTCCTGAACATCCTGAATACGAGTTTTACAGTGTTTCCGGAAACGGTACCTTCCGGATAAATACTTTGTACGTTGCCGGAACTTTGTACGTTGCCGGAATCCGGGTTTCTGTCGATGGACATGCTTCCGTTTGTCCCGCTTACCGATATTCCAGGAATGAAGCTGCTCATGCCTTCAAGCCTTATGTGCACTTCGACGGATTCACTTCTCAGTCTTACTTCAGATGAAACAGTCTCCCCGTCAGCTTCAATAACAAAAACGGAAGAGTACAGGGAATCGGTCCCTTTATCACAACTATTAACCAATCTTACCGTTCCTCCGTTCTCTTCCGTAATGGCGGTTTTCTCTGAAATATTGCCCCATACCATGAATCCTGCAGTGCCTTTCTTGACATTTATTTCAGTCCCTGTGTCGAAATCCTCCTTGTTTACAGTGCCATGGAAATTTATGACCCCATCGTTCCCGTAATACCATATGTGTACGGTTTCCGCTTTGTCTGTACAATCCGTAAGGTCAAGCTTGACTGTGCACGGACATCCGCTTCTGTCTTCCTTTATAAGCGAACATGAACTTGAAAATCCCGATATTGCAGCACTTGCCGTTACTGCATACAGTGTTTTTAATATGGATGCAATCTTCATGATGAAATTCGGATATGTTTGTTGAAAAATCGTCAGAACATTCAGAGTATTCAGAATATTATCTGGGCTTCAGGTACGGTCTCCCAGTTTTCAACACTGAGTGTGATGTCGGCTGAACCGTTCGTAATCACTTCGTCCGGAGACAGGGAACCAGGTCTTGTAATCTTTATGTTTATGGAATAAGAAGTATTTCTGCTTATACCTTCCAGTCCGGAAGAATAACCGAAACCGCTTCTGTTTATATTGACAGGATAATAATAAGTGGTTCCTCCGATTGATGCTTCGACTACCAGCCTTGTGAATCTGTCTGTGCCGTTTTCAGAAGGTACTGTGTTTTCATAGCAGTAGAAAAATATGTCTTCGGTAAACGGACTTCCTGATGTTACCTGCCCTGATATCTCTTCATACATGATACCTTCCATAGCCATTTCGCTGCAGTTCCCGGCATTGTATCCGCCATGATTCAGATAATTGCCTGCAGCGTATGAAGTTGTACCGGAAAGATACGAATTGCCGCATACGTTTATCAGATATGCTTTTATTCCCGTAAGAGGAACGTCTTCGTAAGGTGTTCCGCTGAAATCCGCCGAGATTCCGCTGAGTTTTATTCTGGCGACCATTCTGCTTAATGCGATACTGACATCAGTGGTGCCGCTTATTGTGGCTTCTGTGCTTCCGCTCATGGTAAAATCGCCCGTGTTTTCATTTTTTAATGAAAATGCCGATTCCTTAAGAGAATTCAGATCTGTTATTCCTCTCCAGTCATCCCTGTGTGAATTGGCTATCGCGACGACTGTCTTTTTTCCGGACGATGTCCTTATCTCCAGATTTTCCAGAGTCCCGAGCTCGTCTCCTGAAAAACATTTGTAATTTTCCAGTTTTCCGTCATCCGCCTTTCCGGGTGCATTTCTGAATATGAATACTTCAAGTTTGCTTACGGTGTTATCCTTGTTCTGGTCTCCGTGCTCGCTTCCTGAAGCTCTTGTCCCGTATGGGATTCCTCTTCCATTTCCGTTTTTTTCAATGGAGAGCATTACAGTCCCTCCGTTTGCTTCTTCCCCTCCACCGGTAATGCTTAATTTTTCCCTGCTGCATGAGAGCAGTGAAAGCAACAGCAATGAAATACATGCTGCCATTGAAAATCTGTTGGTTTTCATGATTTTGTAGTTTGACTTGTTGTTTTATATATTATTAGGTTTAATTAGGATAATCGGACAGATTAGATATCTCAGGGTCCAGATTGGCCCTGAAGGCCAGACTTTCATCTTGTCTTATCGCTTCTTGCAGATATTTGCAGGCATCCTTGCGGTTGCCGTTTCGTACGAGAGCGATAGCTGTGAGGTAGTCCCTGTCTGCACTTTTGGGAAGTCTGCCGAGAATTTCAAGGGCTTTTGCGTTGTAGTCGAGCGAAATGTATGCAATTGCCGAATTTATGCCGCCTCTGTCTCCCAACATGTTCAGGGCTTTTCTGTAATCTCCTGAAATTAGGGCAGAGGTGCCTTCTTCGAAATCCTTTGCCGGCATATTTACCGCTCCTGACAGATAAGATGAAGTGTCAGCAAAAGATGCAAGCGTGCTTATATAATATGTGAGACTTTCTGCAGGGGGAAGTTTATGCGTCTTTCCGTCAATATCCAAGATATCTCCCATAACTGAAAGCTCGATTTTGCGGAATCCCATTGCACGCATCAGGCATGAGTAGAGGACATGTTTCTGTCCGCCGGTCTTCGCCGAAACTTCAGAAGTGCTCCGGATTATGATATTTCCAGTATTCTCTTGCAGCATTACCGTATCCGGACGGTTTCCCGTGATATCCTTTTCCGACAGTTCCCTTGCGAGTTCTTCGCTTTTTCTTTTCAGCCTGTCGTTTTTCCGTATTCTGTGATTCCGGCAGTAGTATGCGACAGCATTTTTGTAGAGTCGGTATGCAGAGCTGTCGCATACGACATCGCCGGACTTGCAGTATTTATCAAAATCTTCACCCAGATTCCTTGCCAGAAAAGATTCGAGAAGTCTGCGGTATGTGAAATACAGCGATGAATCGGTATTTGCCGGCATCATTTCAGATAATATTCTCTCAAGCAGGTCTCTTTTTCTGTTGATGTCTTCAATGAATTTTTTTCCGCATGTACTTGAGGTTTCCAGCATTATCGTGTCGTTCCCGCAATATATTACTGGAGTGAGCCTTAGTTCCCAATACTCGTTCATGAGTTCCTGAGGAATGTTTACTGCAAACTTCAGGTTTATCGTGCCTCCTCTTTCCACGACATTCCTGTAGTCGCCGTTTATTACAAGCGGTTCGAGATCAACGCTTGCCACATTGTTGCCGGAACTGTCCTTCCTGGTTTCCAGTATCGAGAAGCTTTTATCTTCTTCCTTTTCTTTTCCATCGCATTCTTCCGTTTCTACAAGAGAGTAGTTCCCCTCATCTTTGACGTATTCTGGAACGTCGTATCCTGTCATTTTCTCCAAAGTGACATTTATTCCTCCTGCGGCAGTTTCAGATAAGGCTTCCGAAATGATTTCCGAGGCCAGTCTTTTCTGTATTGAACAGGAAACTGCCGTCATGGAAGCCAGTATGCCTGTTATAATCGATAATCCCTTCATATCATACTCCTCTCAATTTATAATTAATGTCAGAAAATATACACGAGCTGTATCATTATGTCGTCCGGTATTAAAAAAGGCTTTCTGCCTGCGTCTTCAATTCTGCCGCATGGACTGCATCCGTATTTTTTGTAGTTTTTGAGCCCTCCGGTAAATCCTGCGCCGAACTCTATGTTAATCTTCTTGCCGAGCATAAGTGCGTAGCCTGCATTCAGGCCTATGCCGTAACGTTCGCCTTCTTCGCTGCCTTTTCCTGTAATTCCGCATATGTTGTATGAAGAACATCCGACTTTGCCTTCCGCAAACCATCCTGAGTTGTTGTACCAGGGCCAGTATCTGATTCCTATGTCACCTCCGATTATCCGGCGGCGTATGTTTTCTCCGTTCCCTTTAGGAAAATTCCACGGATTGAATACGGTATGCATATTTATACTCCATTTTTCGGAAAAGGCATAACCGGCTTCCATATTCATTGTGCCGAGGAAAGCCCATTCCGCAAAATTTGTCCCGACAACTATGTTCCCGGCTTCAGAGACAAATGCGTAAAGCAGCGCAGTGACTGATATCAGAAGTTTTCTCATTTGTTTGTTTTTTTCTGCAAATCTAAATTCGGAAAATCATGGCGGTGGTCTGGAAAAGAAAAAAACGCGGCAAAAATTTTTAAAATTATATAATTGTGTTTTTCAATAAATTATATTATGCGAGATTGCATTTTATTTAAAACTTTTGTCTGAAACCGTATTTCCCGTGCAACGTTTCATGCTGTGATTTCATCTATATAGCAAAGTGTGAAAAGTAAAATAAAAAGAATCATAAATTAAAAGAATCATGAAAAAAATCAATTTGTTGTTTACAACCTTACTGGCGGCAGGACTTGTGTCTTCCTGCAATACCGGTAACCTTTCTAATGATTATTATGTGACCATGCTGGCTTCAACTGAATACAATTATCTGCAGAGCGGTAAAACAAAAACCGTTGAACTGAAGTATACCCAGTATGACGAGACATTCCAGGAAGTTCCTTTTGATGAAAGCGGGTGTTTTTCCTATGCACCTGTTCTGAAAGAACAGATAGTAACGGGTGATACTGTTTCTAAGGTTATCTATACGCGCAAGGAAGACAAGATTCTGGAGATAGACATGACGTCCGATAGCGGTGAATATAACTTTATCTTCAAGTTGAATGACAAGGGGTTGGCCGACAGTATATATAATGGTACGGAGTTTGTTCCTTATACCGAGATTGAATATAGCAGCGACAGCCAGAGCTCGTTGAGGACAAAAGTAGGGGAGTATGAACTGGTTTCCAATTCTGGAGATTATACTGAAGTCCGTAAAAACGGAGAACGGGTTATCGAGTATGATTACAGATTCGATTCTCCTAATGTGGTTTCCGTGCCTTACAATGTGCTCGGGTTCCAGCAGACCGAGGTTCCGGGACACAAATATTTCTGGTATTCGGATGCATTCGGTTCTCAGAGCAGGCATCTGTACAAGAGGGCAAGAGTCGTTGAAGAGGGTGAGGAAGTGGTTTATGAGCATACGTATATTGTAAATCAGCTCGGACTTATCATCAACGAGACGATCAACAGAAACGGCAAGCAGTATATGAATATAAATTATGAATATGCTACTGTTGTCGTGAACATGAAAGAGAACAAGTGAAGTGATATTGGCTACTAATTAAATTGACAATTGGCGGATATTGATGAAATTATACGAGGGTGCAAGCGGAAGGATAGGAAAGCGCAAAGTATGCTGTACAGGATGTTTGCGCCTGAAATGTTCGCCGTATGTTTGAGATATGCGCCTGACAGGGAATCCGCAAAGGATTTCCTGCAGGATGCATTTCTTAAAATATTTGACAAAATTGACGATTACCGCTCCGACGGATCTTTTGCCGGGTGGGCCAGAAGAATCGCAGTTACTACTGCTCTTGAAAGACTCCGCAGGGACAGGAAACTGGATTTCATACCAGCATATGATTCTTCTTCTTATGATGAATCTACCTGTTCCGGTGTACTTTCCAAACTTTCTTCCGATGAGATTCTCAAGATAATTTCAGATATGCCGGAAGGATACAGGACTGTAATGAATCTGTATTCGATAGAGGGTTATTCTCATGCGGAAATTTCGGAGTTGCTGGGTATAAGCGAGGAAGGTTCAAGATCCCAGTTGTCGAGGGCAAAGAAATATCTGCAGGACAGATTGAAAAAAATAGGGTTGACTGATGGACAGGTTTGATGATATAGACAGAATTTTGAAGGACAAGATGTCCGGTATGAATGTTACGGACGGTCTTCCTGATTTTGATGAGCTGTTTCCGGAAACTGTTTCCGGAAACGGGGAGGCCTGTCCTGCAGGAAATACCGGTACTTCCGATTCTAAAAGCCGTAGCGGGAAATTTTCCTTTGCAACGGTGAAATTACCGATTTCATGGAAAGGAATTGCTTCTGCGGCAGCTGTCCTTATTGCAGCCGTTACGGCATTTTCACTTCTTTATCGGGATTTGCCTGATGTTCATGACGGAAACCCTGTCATGTCGACTGCTGACAATATCAATAATAATTCCGCAAATATCGGCGTGGATACGATAGTGCCGGAAATCGAAGTTGTCGGAGGTGACGATTCTCTTTATGGTAAGGACGGTATCCTGTTGGCGGAAGCATCTGACGGCAGGTATGGTACTCTGGATGCCGCAGTACGTAATATTCTCCGGAATGCCGTGTCCGAGGATTCTTTCGAGAGAGATAAAGATACTATGACTCCAATTACGGTTGTTCCGGTAACCCTTGACCCATATGAGTTGAAGAGTCCAGATATATCAATGCCTGATGTCTCGGAGGTGAGGAAAAGATATACATATGGAAAGTCATACGGGAAAAAATATGACGGAGCCGATGAAAGAACAGGGCGAAAGAAGGATTCCGAAATAATATCCCTGGATTATGACGGGGAAAAGAAAACCGGCAGATGGGGACTTTCCGCTTTGGGTATAGCAAGCAATTATTCGTCTTCCGAGAAGACTTCAGTCGTCATGGCAAATGACAAGATATTGTCAAATTCCACGGTTTCATTCGGAAGTTATGACCAGCATGTTGAACTTGAAGGAGCTGACCTTCATCATAAGTACCCCATTTCGGCAGGGGTTCTGTTCAATTATGATTTTTACAAGGGACTCGGAGTTGAGACAGGTCTGATATATTCCTATATGGAATCCAAGTCTGAAACGTTTAACAAGTATACATATCAGGTTACCCAGCGTGTCCATTATCTGGGTATTCCCGTTTATCTGACATATTCTTTCCGTCCGGACAGAATTGTTAATCCTTATGTCAATGCCGGTGTCATGGCTGAATTCGTGGCCGATGCATCTTCAAGGCTGGATGTCAAGTCTCAGGACAAGCTTATAAAGACGGAGACGGAACATATAGAGGCTCCCGGTGCTATTTTTTCCTTGCATTTCGGAGCCGGTCTTAATTTCAGGGTAATGGAACATATGGGTATATTTGCCGAGCCTGGAGTAAGCTGCTATTTCGCAAATGCCTCTCATCCGTCAACATATAATACATTCACTCCCTTGCAGTTCAGATTCAAACTCGGATTCAGATTTTCATTCTGACAATTATTTTAACCTGATCCGGACAGTTGCAGCTGTAATTGTTTAATTTATGGCCGTAGCTTCAGTCCTTCTGTATGCTGTATGAACTCTGCCTTTTTGTCATATATGCAGTTTCCTTTTTTAATGGTATGGCTTTTGATTTATGGATAATAAAAATCGATAATAAAACAAATTGTCATGCAGAAAGGAAAAATAGGGGTTACGACAGAGAATATTTTCCCCATAATAAAAAAGTTTCTCTATTCGGATCATGAGATATTTTTGAGGGAACTGGTGGCCAATGCAGTGGATGCGACCCAAAAGCTTAAGGCTCTTTCATCGACTGGTGAATTGAAAGGTGAACTTGGAGATCTTACAATAAGGGTAGAGGCTGATCCTGACAATAAGACACTTAAGATAATCGATCGCGGTATCGGTATGACGGCGGAAGAAGTGGATAAGTATATCAATCAGATCGCCTTTTCAAGCGCAGGGGAATTCCTCGAAAAATACAAGGACCAGCTCAACGGTATAATAGGTCATTTCGGACTCGGGTTTTATTCTTCGTTTATGGTTTCCAAAAAAGTGGAAATCAATACTTTGTCATGGAAAGACGGTGCAAGGGCCGTAAGGTGGGAATGTGCCGGTGATCCTGAATATGTTCTTGAGGAATCAGACAGGAAGGAAAGAGGTACTGAAATCACTCTTTATCTGGACGATGAGTCAGGCGATTTTTCATCGAAGGATAAGGTTCAGGCACTGCTCGGAAAATACTGCAAGTTCATGCCGGTTCCGATTGCTTTCGGAAAGGAACAGGAATGGAAGGACGGCAAATATGTTGATACGGACAAGGACAAGATTATAAACGAGACGAATCCTCTATGGACCAGAAAACCGTCGGAACTTAAGGAAGAAGATTATCTTGATTTTTATAGGAATCTGTATCCTATGCAGGAGGACCCTCTTTTCCATATACATCTGAATGTGGACTATCCGTTCAATCTTACCGGAGTATTGTATTTTCCGAAGATCAAGGACCAGATGGAGATTACGAGAAACAAGATACAGCTTTACTGTAATCAGGTTTTCGTGACTGATTCCGTGGAGAACATCGTGCCTGATTTTCTGACTTTGCTTCATGGTGTGATCGATTCTCCTGATATTCCTCTTAATGTGTCAAGAAGTTATCTTCAGTCGGATTCCAACGTAAAGAAGATTTCCACGTATATTACCAAGAAGGTGGCCGACAGACTTGAAGAAATTTTCAAGAAGGAAAGGACAGTGTTTGAGGAAAAATGGGACAATCTCAAGATTTTCATTGAATACGGGATGCTCAGCGATGAAAAGTTCTATGAAAGGGCTGAAAAATTCGCATTGCTCAAGAATACCGAAGGTAAATATTTCAGTTATGATGAATATCGTACTGCTATAGAGCCGGCACAGACGGATAAGAACAAGAAAGTTGTTTATCTGTATACAAATGATCCGGTTGCCCAGTATTCATATGTTGAAAATGCAAGGAAAAAGGGTTATGACGTGCTGGTGTTCGACTGTCAGCTTGATGCACATTTCGTGAATCTTCTTGAATCCAAGTTTAAGGATGCAACATTCGCCAGGGTGGATGCAGATTTCATAGACAAGCTTATCCAGAAGGAAGAAATTGAAAAACCGAATCTGACGGAAGCGCAGATGAGAGACATTTCCACTATGTTCAATTGTGTAATGCCACAAAAGGATGCACATTATAATGTCGTAGTAGAAAACCTCGGTGAAAATGCCGCTCCTGTCCTGATTACGCAGTCTGAGTTCATGAGACGATACAAGGAAATGTCTGCACTTGGCGGAGGAATGAATTTTTACGGGCAGATGCCTGATTCATATACCGTAACAGTCAATTATCAGAATCCTGTCATAGCAAGGATAATCGAGGACAAGAACAAACGTACTTCATCCGAAATAGAGGCAATCGAACAGGATCTCGTGGCACCAAAAGCTGAACTTGCGGCTATCAGGGAGAACATAAAGGATAAGAAAGAAGATGATATAGACAAATCGATAAGGGATTCAAGGGACGAACTTCAGAAGAAGATAGAGGAACTTGAAGCATCCCGCAGGAATCTTGTCGAATCATTTGCCAAAGACTCCGACCTGCTCGGTCAGGTTGTTGATCTGGCGCTTCTTTCCAACAACATGTTGAAAGGAGAAGCTCTTGACAAATTCGTGAAGAGAAGTCTTTCCCTTCTATAATTGATTCCGTAATTTTTCCGGACCGGATACAGTTTCCGTATTCTTACAATAAATAACGGGGCTGGGGCTGTGTCGCAAATGATATGAACCCCGAAAGTTTTTTATCCAACTTTCGGGGTTCATTTTAATTTGAGGTCTCTTCTTTTTTCAGGACATTCTTTCAGAATGTGCTTTCAGGCAAGCTTCGGGTGTTTTGGCTGTGAGCTTCGGGCGTTTTCGGTGTGAGCTTCGGGTGTTTTGGCTGTGAGCTTCAGGTGTTTTTTGGTGTGAGCTTCAGGTGTTTTGCGGGCGAGTGTGCAAGTCGAGTTTTTATATATTACTGAAAATCAGTGAAATACACAGAGGTGGCGAACAGACTCACCCGCGCCCGCGGAAGAAAAATACAACCAATCCCCGCCAGAAGGCACTCTGAGGCAGGTTGCGTTTCCGGGGCCAAATCGAGTGTGCAGTCGGCGTCGTACTGAACTATCTAAAAATGAACTGATTGACGCGGAGAGCTCTTACAGACTCACCCGGATTTCGGGCGTTTTTCGGGCGAGTCTGCAAGCCTGGTTTTCATATATTACTGAAAATCAGAGAAATACTGCGGAGCCGCGAACAGACTCGACCGCGCCCGCGGAAGAAAAATACAACCAATCCCCGCCAGAAGGCACTCTGAGGCAGGTTGCGTTTCCGGGGCAAAATCGAGTGTGCAGTCGGCGTCGTACTGAACTATCTGAAAATGAACTGATTGACGCGGAGGACTCCTACGGACTCACCCGGATTTCGGGCGTTTTTCGGGCGAGTCTGCAAGCCTGGTTTTTATATATTGCTGAAAATCAGAGAAATACTGCGGAGCCGCGAACAGACTCGACCGCACCCGCGGACTCGCCAGGGGATTGCTGAAAAGCAGCAGGGGGTGTCGGCTTGTCTTCGTAGTAAAAATTAGAGGCTGAATCGAGAATTACGACTCAGCCTCTCCTGCTAGATTTTAAACGCTACTTATGAAACTTTATTTATGCAGTTGTATTAACAGGTAATACCAAAGTAAGTTAGAATGTAATGCCGAGTTTGAATCCGGCGTTGTTCAGCTCCTTGAATCCGAAGTAGTTGCTTGAATTCGTGGAATAGCTGTAGTAGCCTGCGATGTGCAGGCCGAAGTTGTTGTTGTAGAACGGGTACAGTGTTATTCCGATTTCAGGCGATACATAGAATCCCCAGGTGTCTTCTTTAACTGCGTAGTTGCTGAAATATTCCGTGGCTTCGGCATAGTTTGCACCCAGTTTGGCTTCGATGTATGGTTGTATTCTCCTGGTCGAAAATCTGTATCTCGCTGTCGCTCCGAAAGGTATCTGGAACAGCGAGTTCTGTTTGTCGGTCGTTAATGCTCCGGATGTCCCGAAATATGTCTTTCTCGGTATATAGGTGTTGTTTGTGTTGAAACTGCCGAACAATCCTGCTGCAATGTTAGGGGTTAGGTAATATCCGCCTTCGAGGTATGCTCCCCATCCTTGTGCCCTGTCTGAAAAATTATTGTTCAGAGGTGCGTTGAACTGCCATCCGATATTTATATATGTTTTTCTGTTGACTTGTGCGCTGGCATTGTTGCCGAATACGGGCAGTAACATTATGGCTGCTGCCGTTATTGCCATTATTTTTGTTTTCATATCATTCTCCTTTTTATTCATAAGGTATTCATAAGGTTTTGCATTATAATGCGCTGACATATTCAGACTGGGCAAAAGCCTGTTCGATGCCTCTCTTGAATCTGTTAAGGTCGTATCTTGAAATTGATGACCTGTCGCCTGCTATGAAATTGTTCCATACTATCGGGAGCTTGTTTTCTTCTCCTTCCGCTGCTCTCAGATCAAGCATTTCCGTAAGTATGGAATTTGTGCTGTATGAATAGTACACAGGATATCCGTATCCCCAATATCCCCAGTTGCCCCAGTAGAACGGACTCCAGTATCCAGGAAAATTCCACCACCAGTAAGGGGTTTCATAACTTACCGAATGATAAGTATTTGATATGTAGCTTATCTG
This sequence comes from uncultured Bacteroidales bacterium, assembly GCA_949296645.1. Classification (GTDB taxonomy): domain Bacteria; phylum Bacteroidota; class Bacteroidia; order Bacteroidales; family UBA932; genus CALUPD01. The sequence goes on along the minus strand of CASFPH010000012.1, from coordinate 18,143 downwards.
TATTCCAAGATCCGCATTCTCTTTCTCGTCGACTTCGGTATATCCTCTTTCCTTAAGTGCGGTTACATAAGCGTTTCTGATTTCGTCTGTGCCTGAAGTTTTTGAACGTTCCGACCTTATTCCGTCAATTACGAGGATACTGTCAGGAATATAGAATGTTTTGGGTTCATTGAAATTGAAATCCGTATCGTATTCGGTATATACCATATATTCACCGTCAGTTTCCGATACGCTCGGTTCTTTCTGACATGATACCACAACCGGTATAAGTGCCAAGATGTAAAATATCTTTTTCATTTTTTTGTCCTTTTTATTTACCATAATCTGTTACACTTTGCTCTTTAGAGCGATATCCCTTCAAAATAATTGGAGTATTCGGCAGGTACAATCTTTCCTTCTATTGTTGTCCTGTTTGAATTGAAAGTCGGCGATACGACTGCTGTAGCTCTGTTTGTGCCTTTGTAGAGGGTTATGTCAACCTGTGCCGAGATGGCTCTTCCGTTGATGTACATTGTCAGCGTGAGATTTCCTTTCTTGTCGGTTTCCGTTTTGACAGAAGATACAAGACCGTCTGCCGTTATTCCTCCTACACCGTTTGCACCTGGTGCAAAATTGGAAGGAGAAACCTGTACAACTCCCCTGTCTGAATCAAGCAGGACAAATGTCCGCTGACCGTCGACATTTACCGTTTCTCCGTGTTTGAAAATAACCCTGTCTCCTTCAAGAACGAACTTGCGGTCTTCAATGGCCTTGGTTGCCTGATTCCATGAGATAGAGTCCAGTATATCATACTCTTTCTCTTCTTTTTTCTTTTCTTCCCTCATCTGTCGCATTTCATCCTCCCATTGCTTCGTGCGTTCCTTAAGGGTGAGTTTCTTTTTTGTCTCTTTCTTTTTTGTTTGCGGGCTTTCCTGTATTTTACAGGATGCCTTTTCTTCACTTTCTTTCATGCCGTTTGCGGTTGCCGCATTACAATTTGTTTCCGAAGCCTGTACAGAAACAGCCAGCAATGCGATGAAAGATGTCATTAACAATTTTTTCATTTTTGCCTCCTGTTTTTTTGTTCATATATAATACAAAGTAAGTATGCAGATTGTTCATTCCGGATTGTTTTTGCCTGAAACGGAAAATTCTTTTTCCGAAACGGTATAACCATGAATCAAACATCTTTTCAACTTCTCAATCATTGTATTAGCAATATGTTTGCCAATATTTGTACAGGTGCATTGCAATTCGTCGACAAAATACGGGCTTTCGTCAATTTTTATTTTTACAGTTTCATGCTTTTCTAAAAATGGAGGATTATTGACAATAATGAGTACATTTGCACATAAATCAAAAATTGATATGTCAATCCAACCATTAGCAGAAGTATTCGGTTTCCCGATAAGTAACGAAAGCGGAAGAGCTATCCACTACAGGGAAAACAAACTTTGTCCTTTTGGCAATATAAGTCCTAACTGTACAAAAGACAAAGCCGGTTCACCATTGGGAGTTTGCAGCGTAGTTGATAAAGAAGATAAGATAATAACATGTCCGGTGCGTTTCAGGGAAGATTGGATAATTGTAGAAAATGCAGCCAAATTTGCCTTTCCGAAAGGTTCGGCATGGACCTCTCTTTCAGAAATAAGATTGACTGATGCTGATGGACAGACAGCGGGGAATATTGACTATGTTGTCGTAAGTTATGATGAATCAACGGGTGAAATATTGGATTTTGCATCCATAGAGGTGCAAGGTGTGTATATTTCCGGAAATTTGCGAAATGCTTTTGAGGAGTACATGAAATTCCCGTCTGCGGACTTTGAATGGAAAGGCAGGAATTATCCGCGTCCCGATTATTTGTCTTCTTCAAGAAAAAGGCTGATTCCGCAAATGTTGACAAAAGGAGGTATTTTCAAAGCATGGGGCAAGAAACAATGCGTTGTGATACAGCAGGCATTTTACAATACATTGCCGGAACTTCCTGAAGTCCCTGTGGATGATGCGGATATCGCCTGGTTTTTGTACGATCTGAAATATGACAGTGCGGATGACAGGTATCATCTTGTCCTGGTAAGAACTGTATATACTGAGTTTACCCAGGCACTTAACAGGGTGATTACGCCTAATGTAGGAGATATGGATGATTTTGTACATATTCTTAAGAATAAACTTGAAGAAAAACAATCTATTGGTCCTGACATTCCCAGAACAATCCTTGACAGCAATCGATGAGACCGAAAAAATCACCTTTGTCTTTGTTTGATGACATTCCGGCACCGGTTCCCGATAAAAAGGTTACCAATGTGGCGTCTGTACCGCAACGTAGTCCATTCCGTTATCCTGGAGGAAAAACATGGCTCGTTCCTACTATAAGAAAGTGGCTTGACAATGATGTCGAAAGACTAATAGAACCGTTTTGCGGAGGTGCAATTGTCAGCCTGACGGCAGCAGCGGAGAATCTTGCCGAATCTGTCCTGATGATTGAAAAGGATGAGGAGGTCGCAGCGGTATGGGATGTTATTTTTTCGGATTATAAATGGCTTGTAGATAAGATACTGAGTTTTAATATGTCCATGGATAATGTCAATGGAATCCTTCAGACGGAGCCTGACGATGTTCGTGGTATGGCATTCAAGACTATTATCAAAAACAGAACTTCACGCGGAGGTATACTTGCAAAAGGGGCCGGGTTGATAAAACGGGGAGAGAATGGTAAAGGATTGATGTCCCGTTGGTACCCTGTGACATTGGCACGTAGAATTGCCGATATCGCCGCACTGAAGGATAAAATAACCTTTATAAAAGGAGATGCCTTTGATTATTTTTCTCCCGAAAATTATACAGACAGGACTTATTATTTTATCGATCCACCATATTATGTTGCAGGAAAAAGACTTTACACTTTCTCGGAAATAGATCATGAAAGCCTGTTCAAATCGGTATCGAATCTGGGATGTCATTTTTTGATGACATATGACAAAAATGAATACATATTGTCTCTTGTCGAAAAATATCATATGCAGTGGCGTACTATCCCCATGCGTACTACACATCTGATTCAGAAAGAAGAATTGCTTGTTTCGGACAATTTCTGTTGGTTGTGATTCGGATTCCTGTGCTTTTCAGGGTCATATAAATGAAAAAAGCCGCAGAAAATGCGGCTTTTCTGGTGCTCCCTCAGGGGCTCGAACCCTGGACCCCAACATTAAGAGTGTCGTGCTCTACCAGCTGAGCTAAGGAAGCAAATTGTGATTCGGTTGGGATTCGAACCCAAGACCCACAGCTTAGAAGGCTGTTGCTCTATCCAACTGAGCTACCGAACCCCGTTCCCGTGTTTACTTTTTATCGTAAAGCGGATGCAAAGGTATCAAAAAAAAGTTTAACTGCAAATAATTTTCTTAAAAATTTTCTTCATATATTTGTCATCGGCGGATTGCACAATTATTGATTCTATAATTTATATGTCATTTAATGCGATATTGAGATGATTGTATGGAACGGAGAATATTTATCGTCCTGATTCTGTTTTTTTTCACTGTGTCCGGATACGGGTACTCTCATGTGGAAAATATCAATAGCGGTGAAGTGGAAAACACTTCTTCACTTCATGCTGTACCGGGGCGGATGTCCCGAATCCAGAAATATATCGATAACGTGCTTGGACGTGATTCTGTCTTCATCAACTCCGTCACAGGAATATGCGTGATGGGCAATGACGGCAGGATAGTGGCGGAATGGAACATGGATATGCCTCTTCTTCCTGCATCCACGATGAAGACGATAACAACCTATGTTGCATTGGATCTGCTTGGAAAGGATTTCCGGTATGCCACAAATCTGGCGCTGGACGCACACGGAATTCTTATTGACGACGGCGGTTCCGTAAACGGCGGTTCCGCAAGCAAAGGAAACATATATCGCGGCAACCTTTATATAATAGGAGGGGGTGATCCTACACTTGCTTCCGGAGAATATTTCGGGATGCCGGCTGACTCGGTATTCGGAGAGTGGATGAAACCTCTTTCTGATGCAGGGATAACCTGCATAGACGGCGACATAATAGCAGATGACTCTTATTTCATGAAAGAGCCCATACCTGATTCCTGGGCCTGGTGCAACATAGGCGAAGGTTTCGGAAGTGCGCCTTCGGGACTCTCCTTCAATGAAAACATCCAGAAGATTTTTATAGGGACCCGTTCGGGTAAGGCAGTCGTGGATTCTGTCTCCCCCGCAATCCCGGAAATGTCATACGAGCTGGATATGGAAACAGGACCGGCTCCCTTAAAGACATCTCTTGCATACTATACAAGCGATCTGGAACGAAAGGGACGTATCAAAGGCAGCTTACGCTACGGAGAAGGCGTATATGAAAAGGAAGTTTCCAATAAGTTTCCTCATCTGAGTTGTGCCGTGGAATTTCTTCATTATCTTGAAAGACACGGTATAGAATGTACTGGCAAGGCTTCCGAAGGAATAGCCCCGACAAGCAGCAGGGTGATTGCCACGCACCTTTCCCCGGAACTTGAGGATATAATAATGGTGACGAACGGATACAGCAACAATCTGTATGCGGAGTCCCTGCTAAAGACGTTAGGCCGCAGAATAACAGGTACCGGCAGTTATGATTCTTCCATAGTGCAGATTTACAAGTATATGAGTGATAACGGGCTGCCACGCAGCGGTTTTACCATGAGTGACGGAAGCGGACTCTCCAGACAGAATTACGTTTCAGCAAGATATTTGTGCGAATTCTACAATTTTATAAGTAAAAAAACTAACTTTACTTGTTTTTTGGGTACGCTGCCTGTTCCCGGAGATGAAGGGACGATGAAGAATGTTCTCAGGAATGAACCTCTCGGAACTAGGAACCGTATCCATGTGAAAAGCGGGTCTCTTTCGAATGTGAAATGCTATGCCGGGTTTGTGGAGTCGGACGGAGGATATCTGAAATTTACCGTATTCGTGAACAATTTTTCAGGACCTTCGTCAGCCGTGCAACTCAGGCTGGAGGAATTCATGAGAATCCTGACGGAACTGTAACTTTTTGAAAAAACACTATAAATAAAATTAATCTATGTTAAAAATATCAGACAAAGCCGCTCTTATGCCGGCTTCCCCTATCAGAAGACTGGTGCCGTATTCAGACGGTGCAAAAAAAAGAGGCCTGACAGTATATCACCTCAATATTGGCCAGCCTGACATCGATTCTCCTGTTGAGGCTATAGACGCTGTTGAAAAATCTCATCTGAAGTATGTGGAATACCCGCATTCCGCAGGAAACATTTCGTACAGGGAAGGCCTGGTCAAATATTACAAAAATATCGGTATAGATGTTACCGTCAACGACATGATAGTCACTACAGGAGGAACGGAGGCCTTGCAGATGGCTCTGTTCGTGACCTGCAATCCCGGAGATGAAGTAATCGTGTTCGAACCGTTCTATACGAATTACAATGCATTTGCCATAGAATTGGGAATCAGATTCGTGCCTGTAACTACCGTCCTTGACAATAATTTTGCACTTCCTGCAATGTCGGAAATTGAGAAGATGATTACTCCTTCTACAAAAGGTATCCTTCTTTGCAATCCTGGTAATCCTACAGGTACGGTATACACGAAGGAGTCATTGATCGAATTGGGCAAGATTGCCGTAAAGCATAATCTGTACATATATTCAGACGAAGTTTACAGGGAATTCTGTTACACAGAAGAACCGCATTTCTCATGCATGCACATAAAAGGTGCCGAAGAGAATGTGATTCTGCTGGATTCGGTCTCAAAAAGATATAATCTATGCGGCGTAAGGATAGGTGCCATGGTAAGCCGCAACAAGGATATAATTGCAGCTACCCTGAAAAAGGCCCAGGCAAGACTATGCTCTCCGGCATATGGCCAGATAGCTGCGGAAGGTGCGCTGGCTGCACCGCAGTCATATTTTGATGCCGTCAGGGAAGAATACATAAAACGCCGTGACCTGCTGGTTTCGGAACTCAATAAGATACCTGGAGTGAAATGTCCTCTTCCGATGGGCGCATTTTATGCTGTTGCCGAACTGCCTATAGACGATGCCGACAAATTCGCACAATGGCTTCTTGAAACTTTCGAATACAAGGGACAGACCGTCATGGTGACTCCCGCTTCCGGTTTCTATGCCTCTACCCACATAGGCAAGAGTGAAGTGCGTATAGCATATGTCCTCAAGGAAGAAAAACTGAAGGCTGCAGTGGAATGCCTCAGAGAGGCTCTCAAGGTATATCCTGGAAGAACCGTCTGACGATATGACGTTTGTCCGGAGATAATGCATGTGCTGGATATTGTTTATGGAATACAATGACTGAAAAAGGCAGATTCAAATCGCTGAAAGCCGGAGACAGTGTACTTTTCGAGGCACTGTACAGGAATATTTCACCCCGACTATACAGCTTTGTCTATTCCGTCATAAGAAACAGGGCTGACGCCCTCGACATATTGCAGAACGTATTCCTTAAGATATGGGACAGGCGTGAAACCATAGATTTCGAAGATAATTTCGAAGCCTACATATATACTGCCGCCAGAAACATGACATATAATTTCCTGAGAAACAAGGTATATGCGGATGTTTCCTGTAACGGGGCTGCCGACAGAGCCGGGGCAGCTCCGGATCCGCATGCCGTGATGGTACAGAACGAATTTTCCGGAATGTTCGGCAAAGTCTTGGATTCCCTTCCTGAACAAAGGCGCAGAATCTTCGTTATGAGCCGCTTGGACGGTATGAGTTATAGACAGATAGCGGAAAAATTATCAATAAGTGAAAATACGGTGGATACTCAGATACGCAGGGCACTCAAGGATTTCAGACAACTCTTGAGCAAGGAAGAACTGCTTGTCATTGCTGTTTTTTTTCAAAATTTATTGTAAATGTTGTCACGGAACCATCTGCCGTATGTGTTATATAAGTAATGTTAAGTCGTGATGCAAGGGAAAGACAATAGGGAATACTATGTAGATAATTGTGAATCAGGCCGTAAGGCTGATGAGCTGCTGTATCTTCTGGATATGGCGGCTGATGGAATGTCCGGCCTTTCCGAAAGGGAAAGACTAAGGCTTCTAGTCATGATGGAAGAAGATGCTCTGGACGGATCCCCTGTGTATAACAGATGGTTTGAAAGAAGAAGAGGCGAGGCGGCTTTGTCATCAGATGCCGAAGAAGCAGATCCTGCGGATATGGAAAGAATCATAAGGAACACGATGCTGCATATCAGGCGGGAAAAATCACGCATGAAACTCAGAAGAACTTTCATCTCCGTTGCGAAAATAGCGGCTCTTTTTGTTTTTGCAGCCTTTTCAATAATTACATACGAATATATAAAACAACTTTCCTCAAGGGATGAGAATGAAATCCTTATGGACAGAATGGCGGAGGCGAGAAGAATCATGCAGTCCGGGCTTGAGGAAAATACCGTACAGGAATATTTTTCACCGAGAGGCTCAAGATCCAGAATCGTACTTAAGGACAGTTCTGTAGTATGGTTGAACTCCGATTCAAGGCTTTTAGTCAATTCGGATTTCGGAGATTCCATAAGGCTTACGAGTCTGGAAGGGCACGCTCTTTTCGATGTCAGGAAGAATGAAGCCGTCCCATTCCATGTCATTGTAGGCAACAGAATGAATATAAGGGTGACGGGTACACAGTTTTCAGTCAATGCATACAAGGATGCGGAATATATCGAGACAGTTCTCGTGGACGGCAGCATAGATGTCGAATCGAAAGGGCGCGTAGTGAAAATGTCACCATCCGACAAACTGCTGATTGACAACGTATCGGACAGGATGACATTGTCGAGGGTGGTGAAAGAGGAAAAATATGTCGTATGGAAAGACGGAATCCTTATTTTCGAAGAGACCCCGATGGATGAAGTCATATCCTCCCTGGAGAAATGGTTCAATGTCACGATTCATATAGATAATCCGGAAGTGCTGGCTTACCGTATAACGGCAAAACTTGACAACCTTTCTCTTGAACAGGTCATGAACAATCTTTCCTATGTTTCCAATCTGAAATACAAAATAGACAAACGCGAAGTCTGGTTGATGTAATTTCTCCGGATAAAATTTATTTCCCCGATTTTGTCTCTGATGAGCATTGTTTTTCTATATTTGCTCTCCGATTTATATAGTTATTATTGTATTTTATGAAGAAACTGTTTTTTATAGTAGCGGCAGCATTGATGCCGTTGGGCCACGTATTTTCCCAGGAAGCTGATCCGAAGGTTTCGGTAAAGTTTGATGCCAGACTTGACGGTACATATAATTTTTATACCGGCGACAGAAACAACGGTATTGAAGAAGACGATTTCAGCGACGAGTTCGGATTTTCGGGAAGGTATTTCAAACTTCTGGTTGATGGAAACATCTCCGACAGATTTTCATACAGCATCAGGCACAGAATGTACCTGGACAACGGTTCACCCAAGGATTTCTTCGGTTCTACCGACTGGCTGTATCTCAAATACAAAATAAACGACAGATTCTTCATTTCAGGAGGAAAGGAGGTTATCTGCATAGGTGGATATGAATATGACGCCGCACCGATAGACGTGTATTTCTGGTCTGATTTCTGGAACAACGTAAAACCTTTCCAGATAGGTGTTTCCGCAGGGTATGTTTCTCCAGACAACAGGCATACCGTGAAGTTCCAGGTGACAAATTCCCCTTTCTCTACCAGGTCTCTCGAAGGTCTTTTTGCATATAATGCGATATGGTACGGTAATTTCGGCTGTTTCAGCCCGATATATTCCGTCAATTTCATGGAGTATGAAAGAGGCCGTTTCATAAATTACATAGCTCTCGGCAACAAGTTTACTTTCGGCAAACTGGCTCTGGAGCTGGATTACATGAACAGGGCCTCTACGGAACAGGATAATTTCTTTGCCGACTTTTCAATCATTTCACGACTTGCATACAATATCGATGACAGGTTCATGGTTTTCGCAAAAGGCGGATATGACCAGAACCTTGCCCAGGAGGCCGGCGATCCGGTTCCGTACGACAGATTCGTCCTGCCTGGCGTAGAATACGGATTCTACGGAGTAGGAGTGGAGTATTACCCTATCAGAAAACTGAAGAATCTGCTCAGACTTCATGCCTTCTGGTATTCGAACAACAATCAGCCGGTGCCCCAGTCGTTCAATATCGGTATAAGATGGAGAATGACGGTCTTCGAAAGGTAAGCAGATGCATCCTTATTGAACAAGAAAACAAAAACATTGATAACATATTGAGCCTATGAAAAATCTGCAATTTCTGACAAGACGAAGGATCGAGGCCGGAATATTCCTTGTGGTATTTTTGGGAATCTTCGGCGGTATAGGATCCGTTATGGGTGTGCCGAATATGATGAACACGCTCATGAAGACTTCACATGACCTTCTGATAAATACGGTATTCTACCTTATGGGAATCACCGTACTTACAGGTGCATTGGGAAAACTGCTTATTGAATTCGGGGTGGTAAGACTTCTGGAGGTTATGCTCCGTCCTCTTATGCGACCTTTATATAATATGCCAGGTGTCGCTGCGCTCGGCGCTGTGCTTACTTTCCTTTCAGACAATCCGGCAATCATAAGCCTTGCCAACGACAAGAACTTCAGCAAATATTTCAAGAAATACCAGCTGATATCGCTTACCAACTTCGGTACCGCATTCGGCATGGGACTTGTCGTCATAGTCTTTATGGCAGGAAGGGGATTCGCTGCCGCTGCGCTTGTCGGACTCATAGGTTCATTTGTCGGCAGTATAGTTTCTACAAGGCTCATGCAGAGATTCATCCTCAAGGCGCATCCGGAACTCGACGGAGAGGTGTCCGGCGGTAACGAGCAGAAAATATCCTTCAAGTCGGAAGGAGGAGTGTTTCTGAGGGTACTCAACTCCCTTCTCGACGGAGGTAAGACAGGGGTTGAACTCGGTATAGCGATTATCCCCGGTGTGCTCATAATATCATCATTCGTAATGATGCTGACATTCGGCCCCGGAGAAAACGGATATGACGGAAGTGCTTATCAGGGTATAGCCCTGCTTCCCATGCTTGCAGGTAAAATAGATTTCATTTTCGACTGGCTCTTCGGATTCGGCCATCCGGAACTTGTGGCATTTCCTATAACTTCACTCGGCGCAGTTGGTGCTGCGCTCAGCCTTGTACCTAAATTCCAGGCTGCAGGATTCATCGATGGAAATGCAATTGCTGTGTTTACCGCAATGGGAATGTGCTGGAGCGGTTTTCTCAGCACACATACGGCAATGCTCGATACTCTTGGATTCAGAAACCTGACATCGAAAGCCATAATTGCACATACGATCGGCGGGTTTGTAGCAGGTATCGTGGCGCATTGGGCATTCGTTCTGTTTTCCATAATCTGATGTTGTCATCCATGAAGGAATAGAATGGATATAAGAAGAAATTACTCATTACTGGAACATAATACTTTCGGTATGGATGTTTATGCGGACTGCTATGTTGAATATGGCAGTCCGCATGAATTGTTGCAGGTGATTGAAATGGCGGCAAAAGGAGATTTGCCTTACCCGCTGGAACATATAGGTGGCGGCAGCAATATTCTTTTCACGGGGAATTTCCACGGTACCATCCTGAAATCGGGAATCAGGGACATGGACTATATAGAGAACATGGAGTTCTTTTCGGAAGACTGCGGAGTATGCAGAATGAGGATTGGAGCCGGAGTCGTCTGGGACGATCTTTGCCGTTACTGTGCTGAAAATGACATGTGGGGAATTGAAAACCTGGCTTTGATACCTGGACAGGTCGGTGGTGCCATAGTTCAGAACATAGGCGCATACGGAGCTGAAATAGCGGGAACTGTCGAAAGCGTTGAAGCCGTTTCTCTCGCTACAGGAGAAACGAAAATCTTCGACAGGGCTTCATGCGGATTCGGTTACAGGGACAGCGCGTTCAAGCATGAACTCGCAGGATGGGCGGTGACATATGTCGTATTCCGTTTCCATGAAAAGTCAGAACCAGATATCAATTACGGTGAATTGAGAAAAGTACTTTCCGGTATGAAGGGGTGCATTGCGGACGAAATGGACCTTGATTCGCTTACCCCGATGGATGTAAGGAATGCCGTGGTGAAGATAAGAAGATCGAAGTTGCCGGATCCTGCGGTACTCGGCAGTGCCGGAAGTTTCTTCAAGAATCCTCTTGCGGATGCATCTCTGGTAGACAGAATAAGACTGGAGTATCCTGATGTCCCGGCCTTTGCCGGGAAGGATGGGGCTTACAAACTTTCTGCCGCATGGTTGATAGACAAATGCGGCTGGAAAGGATACAACCGGCCCGCGTCTGCCGTTTCGGAAAACGAATCCATTCCGGAATCCGTAAAAGATGTAGAAAATGCGAAATCGGAAAAACAGGCAGGCCAGGTAGAATTGTCCGGGGCAGGATGCTATGAAAAGCAGCCGCTGGTCATAGTGAACAACGGCAATGCGGAACCGTCCGATATAATGCAACTTGCAGATGCAGTAAGGGATTCGGTAAAAAGAAAATTTGGAATAGAACTTGTTCCTGAAGTGAAATATATTTGAAAACTGATATGTCATCATTTGTAATAGAAGGCGGTCACAGATTGCAGGGAGAGATAAGTCCTCAGGGTGCGAAGAACGAAGCTTTGCAGGTTATATGCGCCACCCTTCTGACGGACAGGGAGATTGAGATACGCAACGTCCCGGATATAATAGATGTGAACAATCTCATATCGCTCATAAAGGAAATCGGGGTGGAGGTCAGAAAAACGGGGCCTTCGTCATATGTTTTCAGGGCTGACGGAATAGACAGAAATTATATAACCGGCGATGACTTCGTGAGGCGTTGTGCAGGTCTGCGCGGTTCGGTAATGGTCGTCGGACCTCTGCTGGCGAGGACAGGGACGGCGGTGCTTGCAAAGCCGGGAGGTGACAAGATCGGGCGCAGAAGGCTGGATACCCATTTTTCCGGAATATGCAGGCTCGGAGCTGAATATGAATATGACGAGGATCTCGGAGCGTATCGTTTCAGATGTGAAAGGTTGAAAGGGGCATACATGCTGCTTGACGAAGCCTCCGTGACCGGTACTGCCAATATTATAATGGCATCGGTGCTTGCGGAAGGTGTTACTACCATATACAATGCCGCTTGCGAGCCTTATGTACAGCAGTTGTGCCGGATGCTTGTTGGAATGGGAGCCAGAATAGACGGCATCGGATCGAATCTGCTGACTATAGAAGGAGTCTCTTCGCTTGGTGGAACCGTGCATACTATTTTGCCGGACATGATAGAAGTAGGCAGTTTTATAGGTATGGCTGCAATGAACCGAGGTGACGTTACCATAAAGAGTGTTTCTCTCAGAAATCTCGGAATAATACCCGAAAGTTTCAGAAAACTGGGCATCGGTCTGATAGAATCTGGAGACGACATAATTGTTCCAGGGCAGGATACATATTGCATAGATTCGTTTATAGACGGGTCCATAATGACGATTTCCGATGCACCGTGGCCCGGCCTTACACCTGATTTGCTGAGCGTCATGCTGGTAGTCGCTACACAGGCCAGAGGCAGTGTGCTCATACATCAGAAAATGTTCGAAAGCCGCCTGTTCTTTGTCGACAAACTGATAGACATGGGGGCCCAGATAATACTCTGCGACCCGCACCGGGCTGTTGTAATAGGTCATGACCACAGGATAAATCTAAGAGCAAAGAAGATGACATCTCCTGACATAAGGGCCGGAATAGCCCTTCTCATTGCGGCAATGAGTGCGGACGGAACCAGCGTAATAGGAAACATAGATCAGATAGACAGAGGATATCAGAATATAGAGGCAAGACTTAATGCTCTGGGCGCCAATATAATCAGAACCGATTATTGAAAATACGGCATAAAAATTAACTTGTCTGTCACGGAAGGATTTTAGTTTTGTGTATATATTGCGTATCATGATATAAACTATGTGAAATAGTTTTATGAAGCAGTAAAACCAAAATTAAAAACTAAATTTATGAATTTAAGATTCGGAAAGTGGCGGATTTTAATGCTTGCCATTGCGGTTTCTTCAGCCGCATTATTGCCGGGCGGAGACTTGTTGGCCCAGAACAGAAATGTTTCCATAGAAGTCTCGCGCAAAAGTCTTAAAAGTGTTCTGGAAGAAATTGAAAAATCAACCGGATTCACTTTCATGTATAATTCCAGTCTGATTGATATAAGGCAGACCGTAGATTTGAAATCAGGTAATGAGGATATATCCAAAGTTCTCGACAAACTCCTGAAATCAAGGGGAATAAGTTATGAGATAAGAGGAAAGCAGATTGTGCTTTCTCCTATGAAAAGTCAGAATCAGGAATCTTCCTCCCGCAAGGATAAAATCGATGTTACCGGTGTCGTAAAAGACAGAATGACCGGCGAACCTGTGCCTGGTGCGGTAATTTATCTAAAATCCGACAATTCATTCTCGGCAGTTACCGACCTTGACGGACACTATTCTATTAAGGGTGTACCTGCAGACGGTGTGCTGGTATGTCAAATGGTTGGAATGGAGCAGAAAGAATCGGAAATTTCAGGCAGGTCAAAACTTGATATCTCTCTTGACCAGGACATAATCGCTCTGGAGGACGTGGTTGTGACAGGTTACCAGACCATATCAAAGGAACGTTCTGCAGGATCATATGCTGTTATTACGACTGAAAAGATCGAAACAAAACTTCAGACAAACATCATGGACCGTCTCGAAGGTATGGTGGCAGGTTTGCAGATGTTCAAGGGCAAGCCCGTAATCAGGGGTACATCCACGATCTATGCTGACAAGAACCCTCTTTATGTAGTTGACGGAGTACCTTTCGAAGGAGATATTGACATGATCAATCCTAACGATATCGTTAACGTGTCCGTATTGAAGGATGCGACTGCCGCTTCAATATATGGAGCCAGATCAACAAACGGTGTCATAGTCATCACCACAAGAAGCGGTCAGGCCGGTAAACTGAACATAAGCTACAACGGTACGGTTTCTTTCCAGCCGCTTCCTGACAGAAGTTATGACAATCTCATGTCATCCTCCGAATTCGTGGATTTTCAGATTGAAATGTTTAATGAAGGAGTGGCCGAAACCGATTCACCTACGGACGGTTATGCGCTCAATGACGTTTACAGACTTTTGTTCGACAGACGTGACGGAAAAATAACGGATGAATATTTCAATTCCGAAATCGCAAGATACAAGAGTCTCGACAGATATGACCAGGTGGTTGACGAACTGTTGAACAAGGTCAATATGACCAATCAGCACAATCTTTCTTTCAACGGCGGAACAGACTTCTACAGATATTCGTTCTCCTTGAACTATACCGGTTCCAGTCCTTATGACAAGGGTCAGTATCAGGACAGGATAGGCTTCAATGTAAAGAACAATTTCAATTTTACGAAATGGTTCCAGGTGGATGTAGGCCTCATGGGAAATTCGATAGACGATTCATATTATAACGGATTTTCAGGTTTCTCATATCTGAACGGAGGAGGTATGGCATCCTATTATATGTTGAGAGACGAAGAAGGAAATCCTATGAAATGGGAATACGGAAAGAGCAGGGAAGAAGTGGAAAGACTCAACTCTCTCGGTCTTGTGGACGAATCATTCTATCCTTTGTCAGAAAACGAGCAGAGACTCAGCGTCACACAGAGCCAGTATATCAACTTCAATCTCGGTGCCCGCTTCAACATTCTCGACAATCTCAATCTTGAACTGAGATATCAGACAGAAAAGGGAAGTGCATATTACAAGACCTACAAAACCAAGGATTTATATGAAGTGAGATCAATGATCAACAATGCGACTGTGATAAATCCTGACGGGTCCGTTACCAACCATATCCCTATGGGAGGCCAGGTAAGCGAAACCAACAAGAGAACCAACTCATATACCATGAGGGCCCAGTTGAATTACCATGATACGTTTGCCGACAAACATGATGTAACATTCCTTGCCGGAGCCGAAAGAAGACGTGTTACGGCAGACCAGAACGGTCTCTACAGATATGGTTATGACGATTATAACCTGTCTTACAAGAATATAAACGAAGTGGAATTGCGTGGCGGAATTTACGGTACTGAAGCATTGGGCGGTTATTTCGGACTATATGGAAATAATCCAACCATATCATCCGTGGATGACAGGTATGTATCCTTCTATGCCAACGCTTCATATACATACAACGACAGACTGAGCGCAAGCGCGAGCATAAGAATGGACCAGTCCAACCTTTTCGGTACGGACCCGAAATACCAGTACCGTCCTCTCTGGTCAGTAGGAGCGAACTATCAGATCTTCAAGTCTGGCGAAGTGTCATGGATAGACAGACTGTCGGTAAGGGCCACATACGGTATCAACGGTAACGTATACAAGGAAAGCGGTCCGTATATAATTTCAAAGGTCGCAAGCTGGCCTAACTGGAATACAAATGAGAATTATGCTGAAATAACCTCACCTCCAAACTCTGCACTGAGATGGGAAAAAACGCATACTACCAACGTCGGTGTCGATTTCGGATTCTTCGGAAACAGACTCAACGGAAGCGTGGAATATTATTTCAAGAAAACCAACGACATGCTGGGTTACAGGGAAAGCGACCCTACTCTCGGTTGGGATCAGCTGCTGCAGAATTATGCTTCAATGAGGAATACCGGTGTGGAAGTGGTGCTTGAAAGCGTAAACATAAATACGAGGGATTTCAGATGGAATACATCGCTGATGTTCAGCTACAACTCCAACAAGATCCTGGAACTGCAGGAAAGCGGTACGTCTTCCTACTCATATTATAATTATCTGCAGTCAAGGGAAGGCAAACCGTACAATTCACTCTACAGCATAAGGTATGCTGGACTCGATGCGACAGGTAAGCCTCAGGCATACAAGGCTGACGGTACGAAAGTTCAGTCTACAAGTGATATAGACGTGGAAGATCTCGTTTATTCAGGTACATACGACCCTCCTTACACAGCATCCATGACCAATACTTTATCATACAAGGGATTTGAACTTTCATTCATGTTTGTATATTATGGAGGTCATGTTATAAGGGATGTGGCAAGCGCCATGTATCTGAGAGACTATCAGGTTTATTACGGATATACTTCGAACATGGACAGACTCTATCTCGACAGATGGAAACAGCCTGGCGACGAAAGCGACATTTACTGTATTCCGGCATATTACAATTCTGCGCCTAATTCATTGACAAATATCTGGAATGCCGCCGACATACATGTACAGCCGGCAGACTATATCAAACTGCGTGACATATCGATATCATACACATTCCCTTCAAGGTGGATAGAAAAGATCAAGATGTCGAATCTCAAACTTACATTCCAGGCACAGAATCTCTGGATGTGGACGGCGAACAGAAACCACCTGGATCCTGAAGTATGGACAGGTACGCAGTTGACATATGCAAGCAGGGGAACCAAAGTCCCTCCTACATTTGTACTTGGTCTTAACATTAATTTCTAACAGCTATGAGAAAAAGTATTATATTGACAATATTGGTAGCCTTGCTTTCGACCTCGTGCAGCGATTTCCTCGGAAACAAGCCGAAAGGGATAGCGATTCCAAGGTACTACGAAGACTATGCCCTGCTGCTCAATGGAATGGATTTGGGCTATTACGGTGAAAACTACATGAACTATATAACCGACGATGTGGTGATGAGTGACGGGGATGTGCCTCCCGGACTTAAGTTTACGGCGGCAGGCGAGTATGAGAAAAATCTGTACATATTCAAGGAGGGTGAAATTTTTTCTCAAGGTATGAATGATGGTTTCTGGAGCAATTCGTATTCTCAAATATATGTTTACAATGTTGTGGCGAACAATATACTGGATGTTCCCGACGGTGTGGAAAGCAAGAAACAGGCTGCCTGGGCTGAAGCCGTGACATGCAGGGCTCTATGCTATTTCCATCTTGTAAACACATATGCCAAGCATTATGACAAGAATACGGCTGCTACGGATTATGGAGTTCCAATCATAGTCAGCGAAGATGTAAGCAAATCATATGTTATGAATACTGTCGCCGAGGTATATAAACTTATTCTGGATGACCTGGAAAAAGCGGCTCCCATGTTGCCTGATGTGGCCAACAATCTTTATCACCCGACCAAGGCCGCAGCATATACCCTTCTTGCGAGAGTGCATATGTTCATGGGCAATTACGGTGATGCCCTCAAGGCTGCAGAGAATGCAAGAAGCCTGAACAGGACAGGCAAACTCATAGATCTCAAGCTTTATACCGCAGAGGAAGGAATGTCTTCCGGAAGACTTGTGGATGCGGACGGCAATATGTATCCGTTCAGAGGCGAAAATCCTGAAGATCTGATGGTAAGACTCGGACCTAACGATTTCGGAAGCAGTATCTTCGTGTCGGACGATCTGATGGCGGTTTATGATACGGATCTGCCTGCCGGTGCGATAGACAAGAGAAAGGAACTGTTCTATGCAAAGGACAGGGCAAACACTTATCAGGAGATGTCTTTCCCTGGCAAGACAATGTATGTGGCTCATATAAATCCGAACTACGGTATTTCCTATCAGGAACTTCTGCTGATTCTTGCGGAATGTGAAGCAAGGTCGTCTGAATCCGGAAGTGCCGAAAGGGCGATGGCTTATCTCGATGAACTCAGAGACATGAGAATAGTCGGCAATACTCCGCTGACTGCATCTGACAATAAGGATGCTCTGAAGAAGGTTCTTGACGAACGCCGCAGGGAGACAGCCATGTGGGGACAGACAAGGTATTTCGACCTCAGACGTCTTAATACCGAACCTGAATTCGCAAAAACGGTGGAACATGATCTTGACGGAACAAAATATTCATTGCCGGCAAATGATCCGCGTTACATAATGCCGCTTCCTCACAACGTGCGCGAATTCAATCCTGATATACCTCAGTATGAAAGATAGCAGAAATAATAAATAGTGGTTTTTTTTGGGTGAAGGTTGTGTCAAAATTCTCATTTTGGCACACCTTCTTTTAAAGGTCTTTCATTAGTGTCCACTAAAAAATCATAAAAGTTCTTTGAAAATATTGAAGATTAGACAGTTATAAAGGTTTTTTGAGTCAACCGATTTGAATTTATCT